>JARRBK010000035.1 GCA_029982615.1 Tepidanaerobacteraceae bacterium
TGCCGGTGAGATAGAAATTGCTTCGCTCATGATCTCATCTCCATGTTAGGTTAGGCTAACTTTGTGATTGATATTCATTCTCATTGCTTTAATTAAATATTATAGTAAAAAAATAATTTTGTCAATAAAAAAATGACAAATAAAGCAAACCGGAGCCCCGTTTTTCAAAACTTGAAAACGGGGCTCCCAAAATTCCGCATTTTCAGCTTCTTATTAAAACCTCTTTGAAATGCTTCGAAATAACGGCGCTCGCTTTTTTTAAAAATGTCACGTCACAGGGTTTTGTGCCGCAAAAATCTTCGTCCAAAACCCCGGGAGAGTACTTATATCCCTGAAGCACATATCTTTTTGCCCCGGAAAGCCACCGGCCTATTTCTTCGATATCATGGAGCCCAAGAATTTTCTCGTGCACTGTTGTCCTGAACTCGTAATCGATTTTTCCGCCGAAATCTCCATGCAGCATAATGATATCCACACTTTTTTGAACATTTAATATGTCTTCTTCATCCGGCGCAAACAGGCTGTACATGTAGACCGGAGCCTTCACATCCATCGCCACGTAGTCTACAAGTCCCTGCTCAAGAATCTCCCTCAGCACCTCGGGCCTCGAACCATTGGTGTCCAGCTTTACTTTAAAACCTTCAGCCTTTATCGCAGCGGCAAAATCTTTTAACCCTTGCCAGAGCGTCGGTTCTCCGCCAGTTATGCATATGCCGTCTATCAACTTTTTCCTGTCAGCGAGACAATCTATTATTTCCCCCGGCTCATAACCACCGGGGGAGTCATGCAAAAGGCTGCCTGTGCCTCCGATGATGGAGCTGTTGTGGCAATAGGGGCAGCGGAAATTGCACCCCGCAACGAAAACCGTCGCTGCCACACATCCGGGATAATCCACCAAAGATACAGGCATGAAATCGCATATCATACAACATATTCCTTCCTGTCGGAAAATTCTTGCCTCTTTCCGTTATTCCAGCACTGTACCGGCCGGTAGTAACCAACGACTCTGCTGTAAACTTCACATGGCTTCTCACAGTGCGGGCAGGAAAAATGCTCCCCTTCTATATAGCCGTGGTCTTCGCACACAGAAAATGTGGGGGTAATGGTATAGTAAGGCAGGCGGAAGTTTTCCGCTATTTTTCTCACCAGCGATTTGCATGCAGCGGCATCGCTTATCCTCTCACCGATAAAACCGTGGAATACCGTGCCTCCCGTATATCTGCACTGAAGCTCTTCCTGATGCTTCAGAGCCTTATAAATATCATCTGTGAAATCCACCGGCAGCTGAGTCGAATTGGTATAATAAGGCTCTTCACTGCCGCACGTTATGATATCTTCGAACATCTCTTTATCTTTTTTTGCAAGGCGGTAAGATGCCCCCTCGGCAGGTGTTGCCTCCAGATTGTATAATATTCCGGTCTCCTCCTGGTACTGTTCCATTTTTTCCCTCATAAAGTCGAGCACAGCCAGGGCAAATTTTTTGCCTTCTTCTTCCGCTATGCCGCACTTTTTGAAGTTCAGCAGCGCTTCATTCATGCCGACCAGGCCGATGGTATTGAAGTGATTCTGCCAGTAAGCGCCAAATCTCTTGTAAATATCCCTCAGGTAAAATCTGGCGTAGGGATACAAGCCTTCCCGGGTCATTTTTTCGAGAATCTTCCTCTTGATTTCAAGGCTTGTCCTTGCAATATCCATCAATGCCCCGAGCCTTTCGAAAAACTCGCCTTCCGACTTTGATAAGTAACCTATCCGAGGCATGTTTATGGTCACGACGCCGATGGATCCTGTGAGGGGATTGGCGCCGAACAGGCCTCCCCCGCGCTTCCTGAGCTCTCGGTTGTCCAGGCGTAAGCGGCAGCACATGGACCTTACATCCTCAGGCTTCATGTCGCTGTTTACAAAATTTGAAAAATATGGCAGTCCGTATTTTGCGGTCATTTCCATTATTTTATCCACCACTGGGCTGTTCCAATCAAAATCCCTGGTTATATTGTATGTGGGAATCGGAAACGTAAATATGCGGCCGTTGGCATCCCCCTCCATCATAACCTCCGCAAAGGCCATGTTGAGCATGTCCATCTGCTTTTGGAATTCCCCGTACGTCCTGTCCATAAACTTTCCGCCTATTATCACCGGTTCTTTTGCCATCATCTGGGGGACCATCAGATCCATTGTTATATTCACAAAAGGTGTCTGAAATCCAACTCTCGTGGGAACGTTCAAATTGAATATGAATTCCTGAATGCACTGCCTCACTTCATCGTAGGTCAATCCGTCGTAATAAATAAACGGCGCAAGATACGTATCGAAGTTGCTGAGGGCCTGAGCACCGGCTGCCTCGCCCTGCAGGGTGTAAAAGAAATTGACTATCTGCCCAAGGGCGGTCCTGAAATGCTTCGGCGGCTTGCTTGCCACTTTGCCTTCCACACCGGTGAAGCCGGAAAGCAGCAGGTCTCTGAGATCCCATCCGCAGCAATATACCGACAGCAGCCCCAAATCATGAATATGAAAGTCTCCTCTTACATGGGCCTCTCTTACTTCCTCCGGATAAATTTTGTTCAGCCAGTATTTGGATATAACGGCAGTGGATATATGGTTGTTCAGCCCTTGAAGCGAAAAACCCATGTTGCTGTTTTCGTTTATTCTCCAATCGGACTTGCCTATGTACTGATCGATGGTGTCTTCAATATCCAAGAATACTTTTCTGAACTCCCTCATGTCTTGATGCTGCTTCCGGTATAAAATATAGGCCTTTGCCGTCCTGGCATGACCTCTTTCTATCAATACCTTTTCAACTATGTCCTGCACATTTTCCACGGTAGGGGTTGCATCTTTATACTTCTGCTCCAGTACGCTTACAACTTCGTCGGCCAGCTTTGCAGCAGTTTCCCTGTCATTGCCGCCCACAGCCCTGGCTGCTTTGAATATGGCGCTTTCAATCTTTTCTTTTTCGAATTTCTGCACATGGCCGTCCCTCTTGATTATATATGATATCATGGATATACCCCCATATATTGTGTTTATTCCTTACATATATACTATATATCTGGTTATGATTTTTTACAAGATTGCTGGAGGTCGTTCTTGGGAGATTGTCTTTATTTTTTATCGCCGTTCGCATATTAATAAAATATATGTTGACATTCATTAAAATATAGTAAGATTGAGTCTGAGGGAAAAGGGATGGATAACTTTAACAAAAAAATGAAGACCAAGACTTTTCATAAAAAAAGTAAGCAGGGTTTTACCTGCTTTTTTATTTTCCGCAGTCCTCGACCCGACCTTTTAATACCTCCACCGCATGGGGCAGGGCCGGAAGGATTATTTCCAGATTTTCCCGCACAGCTCTGGGGCTGCCTGGAAGGTTTATTATAAGGGTTTTGCCTCGGATTCCGGCCCGGGCCCTGGAGAGCATGGCATGAGGAGTCTTTTCCAGACTCTTTTGCCTCATGGCTTCAGGTATGCCGGGGACTTCCCTCTCTATCACCGCCAGCGTGGCTTCAGGGGTGTTGTCCCTCGGCGAAAGGCCGGTGCCTCCGGTAGTGAATATGATGTCAGCGCCCTTTTCGCACATTTTGAGCATGGACTCTTTCAGCACTGCAAGGTCGTCCGGCACAACGCTGTAGTCCACCACCTCCCCGCCGATGGCACTTACCATTTCTTCTATGACTTTCCCGCTCACATCTTCCCGCTCGCCTCTGGCACCTCTGTCGCTGGCTGTAAGGACGGCTATTCTTATCATCAAAATCACCTCAAATTCATTTTTCTTTACCTTGTTCTTCCACCACGCTTATGCTGTCCCCAGCGGACACAACCCCGCCTTTTAGCACTTTTGCAAAAATTCCTTCCCTCGGCATGATGCAGTCTCCTGCCTGCTCGTATATGGCGCATTTTGCGTGGCACTTTTTCCCTATCTGGGTAACTTCCAGCAGAGCCTCTCCAGCTTTTAGCTTTGTGCCCACAGGCAGGGTTACAAGATCAATTCCTTCGGTGGTGATGTTTTCGGCAAAATCTCCCGGACCGACTTTCAAGCCTTTTTTTATCATCTTCTCGATGCTCTCCATGGAAAGAAGGCTCACCTGACGGTGCCAATCACCGCCATGAGCGTCGCCCTCCACTCCAAACTTTTCCACAAGCCTTGCAGAACCAACATTTTTTTTGCGCTCACCTTTTTGCTCGCTCTTACACACAGCTATAATCTTCCCCATAAGTTTACCTCCATTGCAACAGTATATTCGCACTTCACACATCTTGCTTCTCACTTCTAAATATACCGCTTTTTCCCCCGCTTTTTTCCACAAGGTGTATATCCTTTATCACCATTCCCCGGTCCACGGCCTTGCACATGTCGTATACAGTGAGGCATGCGGCCGACACTGCCGTTAGGGCTTCCATCTCCACGCCGGTTTTGCCGACAGTGGTCACCCTGGCTTCAATTCCTATAGTGCTGTTTTCCTCATTAATATTGAATTTTATATCAATGCCGGTCAGAAAAATATTATGACACATGGGTATGATTCTGGACGTTTCTTTTGCAGCCATGATTCCTGCCACCTGTGCCACTGCCAGCACATCGCCTTTTTTTGCCCTGTTTGCCACTATCATTTTTAGAGTTTCCGGCTTCATTTCTATAAAACCCCGGGCTACTGCCACCCTTTCGGTATCCGGTTTTTCTCCAACATTCACCATGCGGGCTCTGCCCTCTTCGTTAAAATGCGTAAATTCCACAGCCTATCCTCCTATCTGCCACATTCTCCGAAGGTATCCAGCGCCTGATTCAGGCACCATGTGATGGCACACTGGTTTTTTCGAAAGGGCTTCCATGAATATGCGCCGCAGTTCTTCCTCTCCCCTTTTTTCCCTCAGGGCGGTTTTAACGTCTAATTCCAAATCCGACTCCAGGCATGGTTTCAGTTTTCCGTCAGCGGTGAGGCGCATCCGATTGCATGCATTGCAGAAGTGCCTGCTAATTGGCGTTATAAACCCCACGGCCCCAATTGCCCCGGCAACCCTGTAGTATACCGCAGGGCCAGCTCCGGCAGGGGCTGAAGCTGGAAGGAGCTCCTCCTTTATTTCAGCTTTAATCTCTTCAGCGGATAAATAATGGTCTGTCCCCCATACTGTTTCTCCCAGGGGCATGAGTTCAATAAACCTAATATAAATTGGATGGTTTCTGGTCAGATTTATAAAGTCTTCTATTTCGTCGTCATTAAAACCTCTGATTGCGACGCAGTTTATCTTCACCGGCGTAAGGTCTGCTTCCAGTGCTGCCTCGATTCCGTCGAGCACATCCTTTAGCCTGCCCCAGCGCGTAATTTTGTGAAACCTCTCTGGCTTCAGACTGTCGAGGCTTATATTGACTCTGTCTAGACCAGCCTTTTTTAAGTCCTCCGCCACGGAAGCGAGCATAGAACCATTGGTGGTCATGGAAATATCCTTTATGCCGTCCAGCGCTCGAAGCTGCCGCACAAATTCCACTACGCCTTTTCTTACTAAAGGCTCCCCTCCAGTGACTCTGACTCTTGAAATGCCCAAAGGCGCCACAGCTTTTACAAACTCAATTATTTCCTCAAACCTGAGGATATCCGGATGCGATTTCGGCTCAATTCCTTTTTCCGGCATGCAGTAAAGGCAGCGGAAATTACATCTATCCGTAACGGAAATCCTTAGGTAATTGATTTCTCTGCCAACGGCATCTTTCATCAAAATCCCCCCTTATTGCGCTGAGCAGAAGTGGAAACAAGTCAGGGAACCGTCCATTGAATTACTTAATCTTACCGGTGTCCCTGGTGTCGTAACCTCCCAAGGCTTCGACCTTTTGCTTGAATTCCGCAGTGTTTATGACATGCATTATCTTCTGTACCGAATCCATATGGAAATATTCTTCCGGAACAGCTAAATCATACTCTTCCGGCGACACCGGGATAAAGTCAAGCCCCAGTGCCCTGGCTGCTGCCAGTATTCCCAGGCATGCATCGGCTCTGCCTCCTGCCACGGCCGCTGCTACTGCCATATGGGTGTATTCCTCCCTTTCATATCCTCGGATCTCGCCAGGAGATATTCCAAGCTCTTTTAGTTTCAAATCAAGCAGCAGCCTCGTACCCGCTCCTTTCTGGCGGTTGATAAACAGCACATCAGGCCTTCTCAAGTCCTGGATTCCCTGTATGCCCTTGGGATTGCCCTTCTGCACCATAATGCCCTGCTGGCGGCGGACAAGGTTTACCAGGACAATGCTCTTGTCCGGCAGATACCTTTTAATGTAAGAAACATTGTATTCCCCCGTTTCAGGGTCAAGCAGGTGTATGCCTGCCATATGGCATTCCCCGCGCTTTAAGGCCATGATGCCTCCCATGCTTCCCACATGGGCAGAAGATATATTGAGTTCCTGATAATATTTTTTAACTTCCGTTGCCAGAAGGTCAATGGTTATGTCATGGCTCCCGATGATGACCACTGTGTTTTCTATTTCATGCCTCCGTTTTAAAAGTTCCACTTCCACCCGCTCACCGGCTTCAAAACCTTCCTTTAAAGCCGGTATCCTGACGATGCCGTCGGCCCGCACCAGCGACATGGTCACGCCCGCTCCCCTGGATAGAGGCGATGCGCAAACCCGTTCCCCGATGCGCCCCAGCTTAACCCTCAAGAATTCTTCCGTGCCAATGGGCGATACCACCCGCCGGGTCATGACCGCATCTATCTTTTCAGCCTCTGGGGCCGGCACGCCCTGCATTATATAAAGCAGGGGCTTTGCGAAAAGCTCCATGGTGAGCGCCGCTGATACGGGATAGCCGGGAATGCCCAGAACCGGTTTTTCTCCGATTATCCCCAGTGCCACCGGCTTTCCGGGCCTTATGGCCACGCCGTGCACAATAAGCCTTCCCAATTCCGATATGCACCGGGAAGTAAAGTCCTCGGATCCTGCCGATGAACCTGCATTTATTATGATTACATCGGATTTTTCCAGAAATTCTTTAACTTTCTCCTTTATTCTTTCATAATCGTCCGCAACCTTGTCGGTCACCTGCGCCTCTGCCCCCCACTCTTCTATGAAGCCCGCTAGCATGGCGGAATTGTATTCTATGATATCGCCGGGTTTGAGTTCTGTTCCAGGAGCTACAAGTTCGGTGCCCGTAGGTATGATGGATACCACAGGTTTTTTTCGCACCGCCACCTGAACATGCCCCCCGGCCAGAAGAGCCCCCAGGTCCTGGGGCCGAAGCCGATGGTTTTCCGGCACGATGAGTTCGGTGGCTACGATGTCTTCGCCGATACCCCTTATATTGTCCCACGGGGAGCAGGCTTTAATTATCTCCACCTCGCCGTTCCCTAAGGGATGCACTTCTTCAATCATTATCACTGCGTCGAATCCTTCAGGGATCGGGTCCCCGGTGTCCACATATTTAAAATGAACCCCCTCCTTCAATATCACAGGGTTTTTTTCATCAGCGCCAAAGGTGTCCTTGGCTGCCACCGCTATTCCATCCATGGCTGCCGCGAGATAATGCGGCGAGGATATCTTGGCAAATACAGGCTCCGCCGTGATTCTGCCCAAGGCTTTGCGGACATCCAAAATTTCAGGTTTTTTTGGTTTCAAAGCCCCCGTATCCTTGAGGGCTTCAAAGAAGAGTTTTTTCGCTTCGTCCAGAGGCATATTATCAAGATAAACATCTCTTTTTTTCATAATGAAAGCTCCTTCTAAATTAATATAGTTCCACTTCCACCATTTCTCCCTGCGCTACTCCCTGCTTGTGCGGCGGAATATGCGCCAGGCCGCAGGATTCCACCATGGTGGATATAAGGCCGGACTTCCCAAGAACCGGCACTGCCCAAACTTCCTCTCCTCTGCGTTCGAGTTTAACCCTGATATAATCCTGTCTCCCTGCAGCAGAGGCCACATTTCTCGACATCCTGGCAAATATTTTTGCGCTTCCATAATCCTCGTCTCTTCCCAGCATCATGGATATCATCGGCCTGGCTATTATTTCAAATATTACCATAGCGGATACGGGATGGCCAGGAAGCCCGATGATGGGCGTTCCTCCCACCACCGCCACCACCGTGGGCTTGCCAGGTTTTACCGAAAGGCCGTGGGCCAGCACGCCAGGTTTTCCAAGGCTTTCGATGACTTTTACTGTGTGATCGCGGCTTCCCACAGAGCTTCCTCCCGACAGCAATACTGCATCGCTTTTTTCCACGGCCGATTTTACGGCATCGGAAAGCTCCTGAAAATCATCCTTTACTATACCCAGAGGCAGCGGCACGCCTCCCCATTTTTTTACCTGTCCGCAGATGGAATAAGTGTTAATATCTCTCACTTCCCCCAGCCTTATGGATTGGTCGGGAGGCTTCACTTCGTTTCCGGTAGAGATGACGGAAATCACCGGAGGCTTTGCCACCCTGACTTCCCATATGCCCAGAGCTGCCAAGGCGCCCAAATCCTGAGGCCTGAGGGTATGGCCCCTGCGAAACACTATCTCGCCCTTTTTCATGTCTTCCCCTGCAGCCACCACGTTTTCTCCCGGAGCCACAGGCCTTTCGACACACAGCGTGACGTCGTCCAGCAGTTGTGTATATTCCAGCATAACGACAGCATCAGAACCCTCAGGCAGCATTCCTCCGGTGGGTATTTTCGCAGCCTCGCCCGAGGAAAGTTTTATGTTTGGCCGCTCCCCCATGCCGATTTCGCCCACCAGGGTCAAAAGTGCCGGCATTGCTTCGCTCCCTCCGAAGGTGTCCACAGCTTTTACCGCAAAGCCGTCCACTGTAGAACGGTTGAAGCCAGGTATGTCTTCAGGGGAAAAAATATCTTCCGCCAGCACGCGATTGTAGGCTGAAATAAGGTCTACACATTCCGTTTCAGGCTTAAAGCCTTCTAGGTGTTTTTTTAAAAGGCTTTTCACTTGTTCCACTGTAACGGCGCTGAACAAAGGCAATAGGCTCATTCCTTTCAGCAATAATTGTCTAAAATCCCATATTAATAATATTCTATATTAATATTCTATATTTTTTTATATTATCCTTCTATATTAATGGCCTTGTATTAATAGAATATTAATCCAAAAATGGTACGGTTTAAACGGCATATCCCACCATGTTTTAGGACGTTTTTGTGTTAGGAAAAAGATAATCTATACAAAAAATTTGATAAATACCTTACTTTGTTAGTGACATTTTGTAAAAATTAGATTATAATATAAAAAAACTCGGTTTTACAGGCATCTACGGCCAAGTAAGAGGTGGGAGTGTACCTAGGGTTCCGGCGATGAGCGGCAGGTCCGAGCGGTACAGCAAATGTTTTGTACACCGTGGGTATAAAAGACCCCAGCGGCAGGTTCCACCCGTGTTTCGTCATGGGCAAACCGCCGTTTTTATTTGCCGGAGGTGATGTATGGTTGTAATTTTTTCGTTTGTTTACAGCGTTAATTTATTGACTTTGTAAATCTTAAAAAGGGGGATCTTTATGTTTAAATTGTCAAAAACCTTGATTCTGCTTATCGTAATAGCATTAACGCTTCTTGCTCTGGCTGGTTGTGGTCAGCCTCAATCCACCGGCTCATCCGGGTCTTCAAGTTCGTCGGATTCTTCGAATTCTTCCGAACAAGCCAGCAGCGATGACGTCATAAAAATAGGCACCATCGGCCCGCTAACGGGCAACACCGCAACTTACGGCATCAGCACCAAGAACGGCGTGGAAGTGGCTGTGGATGAAATAAACAAAGCCGGAGGAATCAACGGAAAGCAGGTTAAGCTGTTCTCCGAAGACACCAGGGGAGATCAGACCGAAGCCGCCAATGCCGCAACGAAGCTTATCGAACAGGATAAGGTCATAGCCATAGTGGGGGGCGTATTGAGCTCTGAAACGATGACCGCCGGCCCCATCGCCAACGATGCCAAGGTGGTCATGATTTCGTCTTCTTCCACTGCTTCCGGAATCCCGGATATCGGAAGCTACATTTTCAGAAACTGTCTTTCCGACGATGTGCAAGCCACCCAGCTGGCGGAATACGCAGCCAAGGATTTAGGGCTGAAAAAATTCGCCATAATTTACACCAACAACGACTACGGCCTCTCCCTCAAAAACGCCTTTGAAGCCAAGGCTAAGGAAGTGGCTGAAGTGGTGGATGTAGAAACATACAATGACGGCGAAAGCGACTTTAGGGCTCAGCTCACCAAAATAAAAGGGTTTGGACCCGATGCCCTCTATATAGCGGGATACTATACTGAAGCTGCAAAAATCGCCCAGCAATCTCAGGAGCAGGGTTTGAAGGTGCAGATCCTCGGCGCAGACGGATTTTATTCGCCCAAACTGGTTGAACTCGGAGGCAAATCCGTGGAAGGAGCCATCTTCACTGCGGGCTTCTTTGCCGACGATCCTAGCGAAAGCGTGCAGAATTTCGTGAAAGCATACAAAGAAAAATACAACAGCGAACCCGACATGTTCGCCGCTCAGGCTTATGACGCTGCAAAGATACTCCTTGCTGCCATCAAGAACGCCAACGGCGAAGGCGGAGAGGCGCTTCAGGCAGAAATGGCAAAAACCAAAGATTTCCCGGGTATAACCGGTAACACATCCTTTGCCGGAAACGGCGATGCAGTAAAGGATATCATAATCTTAAAGGTTGAAAACGGTAAATTCACAAAACTTCGTTAAAACAGTTTGCCTAAAAAATACAGGTCAATGGACGCTCCGCGTCCATTGACTTTCCCGTTTAGAAAGGAATGGATACTAACATGTTCTTTCAGCAGTTTTTTGCACAAGTCATGAACGGCCTTACACTGGGAAGCACATACGCTCTCATAGCTTTGGGCTACACAATGGTATACGGCATACTGGAACTCATTAATTTTGCTCACAGCGAGATATATATGACTGGAGCCTTCGTAGGCCTCATTATGGTTACAGTATACAAACTTCCATTTGCAGCGGCACTTCTTGCGGGTATGGCTGGCTCCTGCATTCTCGGAGTGATTATTGAAAAAGTGGCTTACAGGCCATTAAGGAAGGCAACCCGCATAGCACCGCTCATCAGTGCCATAGGGGTGTCCATTTTTTTGCAGAATGCGGCTCTCCTGATTTTCGGGCCGCAGGCCAGGGCTTTTCCTGCTAATTTTAACTCAGTCAGTTTAAATTTCGGCCTTGTACAGATTTCTTCACTACAGCTTTTGATTCTGGTGATTTCAGTTTTACTCATGGTAACGCTTCATTTTTTGATTCATAAAACCAAAATAGGGCAAGCCATGCGCGCCACTGCTCAGGATAAGGAGACAGCCCAGCTCATGGGCATCAAAATAGACAGAGTCATCTCCTTTACCTTTGCTATAGGGTCGGCTCTGGGCGGCGCTGCGGGCGTGCTGGTGGGAGTATACTTCAATTCAGCAGACCCCATGATGGGTTTTTTCCCTGGCCTTAAAGGTTTTGTGGCAGCAGTGCTGGGAGGTATCGGCAATATCCCGGGAGCAATGATCGGCGGTCTTATTCTAGGCATGGCAGAAGTCTTCGGAGCGGTATATATGTCTCAGTATAAGGATGCTATAGCATTCGCAGTGCTAATACTCATACTGCTATTTAAGCCCACGGGTCTCATGGGCCAAAGGATTCAGGAGAAAGTGTAGGTGATGCGGATGAATTATTATTTACAGGTATTAACAGTCTTGGGAATAAACATTATCCTGGCCGTGAGCCTGAATCTCATATCGGGTTACACCGGGCAACTTTCCCTAGGGCATGCTACATTCATGGGTATAGGCGCATATACAGCCACGCTGCTGACTTTAAAGCTCCACGTTCCTTTTTTGCTCTCCCTGATTTTCGGAGCTGCTGTGGCCGCCCTTTTCGGTTTCATCATTGGTGTTCCCACCCTGCGGCTAAAGGGAGACTACCTGGCCATTGCTACTCTAGGGTTTGGTGAAATCATGAAGAATATCCTCTTAAACATGAAAATCACCGGCGGGCCCATGGGGCTGCGCGGCATTCCCAAAGTCACCAATATTTATATTGTGGCAGTCGCAGTGGTTATTGTAATTTTTTCTCTGAACAGAATAATGATATCCAGGGTAGGTAAATCCTTCATAGCCATCAGGGAAGATGAGCTGGCAGCCGAAGCTATGGGGATTAATACAACGAATTACAAGATTCTGGCATTTGTCATCGGCGCCTTTTATGCGGGCATCGCAGGCGGTCTTTATGCCTTCCTGTTTCGGTATATAAACCCCAACAATTTCGGTTTCATGAAATCCATTGAAATCCTTTGCATGGTGGTGCTCGGCGGCATGGGAAATACTGCCGGTGCTATATTAGGTGCCGCTTTGCTTACAGTGCTGCCGGAGTTTTTAAGATCCGTTTCTCCGGTGATTTCCCAGTACCGCATGGTGTTTTACGGGCTTTTGCTTGTCATCATGATGATAGTAAGGCCTCAAGGCCTATTGAGCGGCACTTCTTTTTATCCCCGCTATCCTCGCCGACTTTCTGTTGAAAAAAGCGCCGGGAAAGGAGGGCAATGAGCATGACACTTCTTGAAGGGAAAAATCTCACCATGATTTTCGGAGGGCTGGCAGCACTTGACTCTGTGGACATAACCATAGAAGAGGGGGAGATTTTGAGCCTTATAGGCCCCAACGGTGCGGGCAAGACCACCCTTTTTAACCTCATAACAGGTGTTTATTCGCCCACCAGAGGCTCTATATGCTTCAAGCAAAAGGAAATAATAAACATGAAGCCCTATGACATCACCAAAATGGGCATTGCCCGTACCTTTCAAAATATAAGGCTCTTTGGGGAGATGAGCGTGCTGGACAATGTCATCATTGGACAACATTGCCGAACACGAACAGGAGTGGTCGGTGCCATTTTAAGAACTTCCGCCGTTAAAAAGGAAGAAAAAAAGGTGCACGACCGGGCGATGGAAATATTGAATTTTGTGGGCCTCGATAATGAAGCGGCAGAAAAAGCTAAAAATCTCCCTTACGGCAAACAGCGCCGCCTGGAGCTGGCTCGTGCCCTGGCAACTGAGCCTGACCTCATGCTGCTGGATGAACCCGCTGCAGGCATGAACCCACAGGAGACCAACGAACTAATAGAACTCATCGGTAAGCTAAACGACATGGGAAAAACAGTGCTTCTCATCGAGCACGACATGAAGCTCGTGATGGGCATATCCCAGAGAATAATGGTGCTGGACTACGGCAAGAAGATAGCTGACGGACCGCCCGAAAAGATCCGCAACGATGAAAAAGTTATAAAAGCTTACCTAGGCGACAGGACGCGCAAGGAGGTCCAGGCATGTTAAAGCTGGAAAACATCGTGACACATTATGGTAACATACAGGCATTGAAGGGTATTTCTCTGGAAATAAACCGCGGCGAAATAGTAACGGTAATCGGTGCCAACGGAGCTGGTAAGACCACCACCTTAAAGACTATCTGCGGGCTGGTTAGTGTAACGTCGGGGAAGATTTATTTTGAAGGAAAAGATATAACGGGCAAGCCAACTCCGGATATCGTGAGCGCGGGCATAGCCATGGTGCCGGAGGGTCGACGCGTTTTTCCGCGCATGTCAGTGCTGGAAAACCTTCAACTGGGCGCATACCTGAACAATAATAAAAACGATGTGAAAGAAGACCTGGAAAGGGTCTTTCAACTTTTTCCCATACTAAAGCAGCGCCTGAGGCAAGTGGCAGGCACTCTTTCTGGCGGAGAGCAGCAGATGTTGGCAATAGGAAGGGCCCTGATGGCACGACCCAGGCTTTTGCTGTTGGATGAACCATCCATGGGTCTGGCGCCCATGATCGTCTCAAGCATATTCGATATCATCACTGAAATAAATCAAAGCGGCACCACTATCCTTCTGGTAGAGCAAAACGCTCAGATGGCTTTATCCATCGCACACAAAGGCTATGTGCTCGAAACCGGCAGGATAGTAATGGAAGATACCGCTGAAAATCTCTTGCAAAATGAAGAAGTAAAAAAGGCTTATCTTGGAGAATAATGACAGGGCTATTTTTTGCTAAATTATGAGATACACTTGGAAATTTATTGTTAGTATTATACCTTTTGGCCGGCTTCTGCCGGTTTATTCATTGTTTCGCATTTTTCTCTATTATCTGCGGCCGGAGCAAGCTCCGTTATCAGGACGCCGCTGAAAATCAGGGCAAACCCCAATAATGTCTTTAGGGTAATGGTCTCCTCCCAGAAAATGAAGGAAAACAACCCTGCAAATACTGACTCCATCCCCAAAATTACTGCCGCATGGGTGGAGTTAGTATATTTTTGGGCTATGTTCTGGATGGTAAAAGCACCAGCTGTACAGAAAATCACAGCATATAATATGGCTGCCCATATTTGGTAATCAATCCCTACCGGGAAGGGTTCTATCGCAATGCCCATGCAAAGGCTCAATATGCCGGTTACTCCCGTCTGCAAAATCGCAATATTAATGGGATTGTCCTTTTTCACATACTTTTCAGTGTAAATTATTTGAAGGGCAAAAAACAGGGCGCACACCAGCGTAAGGGCATCTCCGAAATTTATGCTAAGGTCCCGATTAATGGAAGTAACCCCAAGCCCTATAAAAGTAATGGCAGCCCCTATTACCTGAAACCATCCCGGAAACTGCCCTGTCAGAAAAAGAGCCAGAAAAGGTACCAGCACCACGTACACGCTGGTGATAAAACCGGACTTGGCGGGCGTTGTATAAAGAAGCCCTACGGTCTGGGCTACAAATCCGCCAAAAAGGCATAGGCCTATGACTAGGCCGCCTTTTAGCTCTTCTTTTGTAAGTTTTTTCAACTGCCGTTTGAAAATTAGTGCCAGCAACAACGATGCCAGTGTGAACCTTATGCCAAGATACATATAAGGAGTAATTTTTAGCAAAGCATTTTTCATTACAACGAAATTAAGGCCCCACACCATAGTAACCAATAAAAGGGCCCCATCCGCCGCAAGGCTTTTTTTCATATTAAACTCCTCTTTTTTAATATTCTCGCGCCTTCACACCCAGGAATAGGTAGTACCATATTCTAATATTGCATTTTTTCATTATGCTTGATTATATAATATCACGCATTTTCGCATAATACAAGAATATTTTCTTATTTTTTCAAACCAGTAATATACTGTAGTATCACCTGTTTCACTATGGGGCCTGCATTGGCTCCGCCACTACCGGCATTTTCTACTACTGCTGCCACAGCAATCTTCGGGTTTTCTGCCGGAGCAAACCCCACAAACCACGCGTGGGTCTTACCATGAGGGTTCTCCGCGCTACCGGTCTTGCCCGCCACTGTTATGCCGTTTATGCCTGCCGGTCTGCCGGTGCCGTTTTTCACCACATCCACCATAAGGGCTTTGACTTTATCCGCAACGGTTTTATCCAGCACCTCCCTGGGCATCTGAACATTGTAGGATTTTTCAAAACCCAGAGGGGAAACGACCTTTTGAACGATGTACGGCGTCGCCAGCTTCCCCCCGCTCGCTATCACCGAAGCCACCCTGGCCATCTGAAGCGGCGTGGCCAGTATCTTCCCCTGCCCTATGGAATCCTCGGCCAGTTCCACTTCTCCACCCAGTGCCGGCGGCTTAGGCATAGTGCTGGTCGCAATGGGAATATCAGTGTCCAGTTTAGCATTAAATCCAAAGGCCTCAGCCATTGAGAAAAGGTTGTCCGGCCCCACTTCCTGCCCTATTTGTATGAAGACTGTATTGCATGAATATCTGAAGGCTGCTCTCAGGTCATAATCGCCTGGCCTCAGGTGCTCATAGTCCCTTATAATTCTTCCATTGATTTTGACATATCCCGGCGTGTAATATGTTTTCTTCTCTATTTCCGGATGGCTGGTAAGTGCTGCCGCCAGCGTTATTATTTTAAATGCGGAACCCGGCGGGTAAAGGCCCTGGGTTGCCCGGTTAATCAAAGGCTTATCAGGATTATCCAGCAGCCCTTCCCACTTGTTTGAAAGATTTTCAGCGTCATACCCCGGAGAGCTTACTACAGCTAACAGCGCACCGGTGCTTGGGTCCATTGCAACCAGAGCCCCTCGCCTGCCCCGAAACAATCTGTAGGCTGTGCCCTGCAATTGAGAATCAATGGTGAGATATACACCACTTCCTCTGTCCGATACACCCAGTATCTTTTGCCTTAAAAGCACCATCGGGTCTTTTTCAGCCACTCCCAGCAGTTCACTGTTTAAAGCGTCCTCCAGGCCGGCCCTGCCGAACCTCCGGTCGGAGTATCCTATCAGCGGGCCGAAAGCCTCGCCGCCGGGATATACCCTTTTTTTGATATTCCCTTCTACGACGGTATCTGCCAGAGGCCTTCCTTTGGCGTCATAGATAGTCCCCCTCAAAACTTTATCTTCCTGTTCCCAAAGTCTTCTGTTATAAGAGCTCTGTATTAGCCTGTCCCTTTCATAAGCTGTAAAGTAAGACATATATACGATGAGAGAAATAAACAGGCCGCAAAATATAACAAAAATAATTTTAATGTTTTTTCTGAGCTTATCCATCGGCCTCTTCTCCCCTCTCGCTTTGCCGGATGCCGTTCAAAATACCCAAGGAAATGAAACTCATAATCATTGAACTTCCTCCGTAGCTCATAAAAGGCAGGGTTACTCCCGTCAGCGGAATAAGCTTTATTACTCCACCTATAATGGTAAATATTTGTAGCCCGAACATTGTGGTAATGCCCAGCGCTGCAAGAGCCGAAAAGCTTTCTTTTGCGGAAAGGGAAATTTTGATGCCGCGGTACACTAAAAGGAAATACACCACAGTCAGAGCTGCCGCCCCCAGGAACCCGAATTCCTCGGAAAACCCCGAAAAAATGAAGTCTGTTGTAACCGCCGGGATGTATTCCGGATGGCCCATGCCAAGGCCGGTTCCGAAGAAACCTCCCTGGGCAATGGCAAAAAGGGACTGAACTATTTGATATCCCCTGCCGGGCACATCCTGCCACGGATTCAGCCATGCCTCCACTCTTATTCTAACATGAGCGAAAAAATAATATCCGGATACTGCCGCAATCCCTGCAGCCGCAAGGCCTGCTGCGGTAATGTCAATACGGGAAGTAGCCGCAAAAACCAGTGCGACGGCTGCCAGGTAAAAAAGCATGGCGCCTCCCAGGTCCTTTGCCAGCGTTAGAAGGCCGACGACCACCAGAATCTCCGCCGACAGCCGCAGAAGGTTTTCAACTTTGCCATGTTTCAATTTCCCGGCAAGATAGAGAACAAATGTCACCTTTGCCGGTTCTGACGGCTGGAATGAATAATTTGCCAACTGTATCCAGCTGCGGGAACCTCCTTTTTCAACTCCAAACAAAAGGGGCATCGCCAAAAGCATCACGGTAACCGCTAAAAAAAAATAAGGATTTATACGAATTTTGATACAATACCTGACAACTGCTGAACTCAAAATAAATGTAAGAACCCCGATGGCATACCAGTTTATCTGCTTGGAAAAAGCAGCCGGGTTTATTCGATACAGCATAATAAGACCCAATTGGGTTATAAAACTTGAAAGGATGAAAAGCGCTGGGTCCTGGCCGCTGAGCAGATAATTGGTGAGAAAATAACCCATAAGCATTATGGCGGAAAAAGTTATGGCACCATATAATGGCTCGGGAGAAAAAGGCGATGTTTTCATGGAAAGGAGGGTAAAAGCTATAAAGCCTATCAGTGCGGTGGCGCTCAGCGTCTTGTTATAAATGGCTTCCATTTTTAATTCCAATATTCTCCCTCCTCAAAAACTTAAATTTCCTGTCCCCCAGCACCACTTCATCATTCTCCCTCAATCTGTAAGGCTTCTTTATTCTTTTTCCGTTCACAAAAGTGCCGTTGGTGCTGTTTAAGTCCTGAATCAACATGCTTCTGCCCCTCCTGGTTATGAGAGCGTGTTTGCTGGAGAGAAACGGATCTTCTATGACGATGTCCGAATCCGATGCCCTTCCAACAGTATTTACAGGAAACAGCGGATATTCCCTTCCATCTTCGTCCAACAGGCAATACCCCGTTTCTGACGGATTCTGTTTATCAATTAATAAATCCACAACCATGATTTTTAAAAAATTATATAAAAAATAATAAATAATTCCTATTATTATAAACTTCGCCAACTGAACCACAAGCTCGTACACAAAAACCACCTCTATTATATACCTCTATTATATTATATCACAAATAACAAATGGTAATCTTTTGCCAGCATCGGTCCTTAAACTTACAGCATAAAAAAAGCCCAAAGTTATTATTATAAAATTATAAAGGAGGGAATTTAAATGAAAAGATTTTTGTGCTGTCTTTTCATATTGCTCGCAGTATTTTCTTTCACATTAAACGGCTGCTCAGCCAGCCGCAAACCTGCACCAAAGCCCGCTCCTCCCGCCAGGGTAAAGCCGTCTCCTGCAACACCCGCTCCAAAACCTGCCGCCCCGGCTGCCCATACTCTCGCCTCTAAATTGGCCAGTGCGGCCGAAAAAGTGGAAGGAGTTAAATCGGCTACTGTGGTTGTTTCTGGTTCTACAGCCTTTGTGGGCCTGGAGATAAAACCCAGCGTTGAAGCCAAAAAAACCGATGAAATAAAAACAAAGGTGGCTGACGCAGTAAAGAAGGCGGATGCCCGCATAAAAGCCGTTAACGTGACCACAGACCCCAATCTCATAACAAGATTGAAAAAGATTGCAGAAGGTATACGGGCCGGCAAACCCATTTCAAGCTTTACGAAAGAGCTCACAGAAATAACACGGAGGATGTTGCCCAAGGGAAAAATGAAATAAGAGGAAACCAAATCCTGCGCTAAAACGCAGGATTTTTTAAAATACAAATTCCAAAAATTTTGCTGTCAGCGGATTCATAAGGCGGGGGTGCGCCAGCAGTTTATGGAGCCCCAGGGTCCCTGCTGTCGCCAGGATTTTATCCACCTGTTCCAGAGTTCTTTTTCTCCACGCCCGGGCGATCATTTCTTCAAAATTTAATCTGCCGTAAAGGAGATTTCTGAGCGCCTTCTCGTAGCTTTCAGGGCCATCCGGCAAAGTCCGAGCGCACATCATTCCGCTGAGCACCGCCATGTCTATACCACCACCGTGGAGCGGCGATGTAAGCCCGGCGGCATCTCCCACCAGCATAATGTTGTCATATGCCAATCGGTCCAGCATCCGGGTAGGGCAGATTCCTCCTATAACTTTAATAATTTTATAATTTGCAGTATCAATCCCCTCTTTTTTAAGGACATCATCCAGCATTTTTCGCAAATTTGACCTAGAATCCGGATTAAAATCACCTATCCCCACGTTGGCGGTCTGGCGGCCGCTTTCATCCCCTCCCTTCGGAAAAATCCAGTAATATCCCCAGAAATCCGGCAAAAATCCAACTTTTATGCTGTTTTTCAGATGGGAAAAGTCTCCTTCCATCAGGTATTGCACAGTCTTGCCGGAATTTTGCCTGTAAAAATTTAAAAACCCTAACAACTTTGAAGTTACGGAAGGTGCTCCGGATGCATCTATTACAAAATCATATTTTGATTTCAAGTTTTTCATGTCTTCGGGCAAAACGGGCGAATTTTCAATTATTCTCACCCCTTTTTGTTCAGCTCTCTTGGCAAGCTCTTTCTGCCAGGTGCTTCTATCTATCATCCACAGATTGAGCCTTCTGGAATCGAACTTATGCAGGGACAGGGCTTCAAAAACAATCGTGTCAACTTTGAACCTTACACCGGCGCAGGGCTTGCCCAAAAGCTTCAGCACGTCAAAAAAGCCTTCTGCACACCGTATGTTTTCGCCTATCCTGCCTTTTTCCATGAGAGTTACATCAAAACCCTTTTTCACAGCTTCTTCTGCAGCAAAAAGCCCGGCAGGGCCGCCGCCTATAACCAGCACTTTTCCCATCTTCCCACCTCACCACCTGGATTTGTCCACAAAAAACATCAATATGTTTTTGATGATATAAAACATTCCCATTCCAGCCATTACCAAAAGCGAAATTATCAAAAGGTCCACAAACCATCCAAAGGTTATGTTCACGCTCATCACTCCCGCTGAAAAATTATTTAAGCCATTTGTCAATGCGCTGCTTGTGAATCAGCGCACCGGCAAAAACATCGCCCATCCTGTTCAATCTTTCAGGCACGCTTTTTATAGTGAACATATCCGGTGCCACTCCTTCCTCCAGCTCCTCCCATGTCAGCGGGCAGGATACCGGAGCGCCCTTTCTGGGCCTGGGGCTGTACGGAGCAATGATGGTCTTGCCCCTGATGTTTTGCAGGTAATCGAGATACACCCTGCCTCCCCTTTTATCCACTTTTCTTGTGGTGGTAGCATCATCCGGAAACGCCTTTTCCAGCACCCGGCAAAAAAAGCTGGTAAAAATCCGCACATCCTCATAGGTGTACACGGGCTCCAGCGGGATATATACTTGCAGCCCTGTTGCCCCAGAGGTCTTGACAAAACCTTTCAGGCCCTCCATGTCCAGAAGTCTTTTTAATGCAAGGGCCAGCCTGCGGGCATCCTCAAAATCCGTTTTTTCCATGGGATCAAAATCAAATACTGCAAAATCCGGAGTGCCCGGTGCACCTTTTCTGGAAAGCCATGGATGAATTTCAATGCTTGCCTGATTGGCAGCCCATATCAGGCTGTCTTTGTCGTTTATAACAGCATATCTTATGATTTTATCCCTATCGGAAACAACTTCGTAGGTGTTGAGCCATTTCGGAGCATATTCTGGAATATTCTTCTGGTAAAAGGCTTTGCCGTATATGCCGTCGGGATATCGGGTAAATACAACTGGCCGGTCTTTCAAATGGGGCAGGATATAGGGGGAAACCTTTTCCATATAATCTATAAAATCCGCTTTTGTAAAACCGTCATCCGGCCACAGCACCTTGGAAAGATTCGTCAGCTTTAATCTGCGATTTCCCACAAATACATGGGTCAATATTATGCACCTGCCTTGTAAGATATAGTTAGACATAAAAGGTTATACAAACACGAATATTAATTTTCGAGGTACCCCAGGGGGACCTAAAGCGACTTTAATGTATAATTAC
>JARRBK010000036.1 GCA_029982615.1 Tepidanaerobacteraceae bacterium
CGCTTGACGAAGCGGTTTACGATTACTTGAATTCCCAGGAAGACAACCAGCTCAGGATGGCAATTGAGATATTAAAGCAAAAATTTAAAACTCCATATAAAAAGGCAGCGTAGTGTAAGAGCCTAGTGAAAGTAAAAATCGGCTTTTTATGAATGAATATCCTTAATGCTTAAAAATAGCTGCTGCAGGTTATTTATCATTTTTTCTGATGTAAATTTTTCGTATACCATCTGTCGACCTTTTTCTGCCATTAATTTTGCTTCAGTTGGATGGTTGATAAAGTAAAGCATTGCCCTGGCGAGGGCTTCAGGGTCATCGGGGGGCACTAAAAGGCCTGTGCTCCCGTGGGCCACAATTTCTGGGATGCCGCCCACATTTGAAGCGATGACCGGTTTTGAGAGAGCTAGGGCCTCTAGGATCGAAATGCCAAGGCCTTCGCTGCGAGAGGATAGCACTACCATATCTGAGCGATCGATTAGTTTATATATGTCCCTTCGGAACGGCAGGAATTTCAAGTTTTTCTCAATGCCCAGCTGATGGGCTATTTTTTTTAATTTTGGTTTTTCCGGTCCGTCGCCGGCAATCAGAAATAAGGGCAGGAAAAAGGGGTTGGATGAGGTTTGCCCGGGTTCGTACCCCTTACTGGCGGTAACTTGCAGTAAAAGTGCTGATGCTTTTAAAAAGACGTCTACCCCTTTGGAGAAAATCAGGCGGGAAATGTTTAATATTATTATTTGCTTAAGCGCGCTGCGGCAATTTTTTGCATAATCGGTTTTTTCTGTGCCGGAAAGCAATCCATGCATTATCGGATACTGCAGTTCATTTGAGGTATATTCACTTTCTTTTAAACTGCTTGAAATTTCTTTTACGTCTATTCCGTTGTAAATGACTTGAATCTTGTCTTCTGATATTCTCCATAGCTTTGATACATGGTGTTTTAAGTTTGATGACACCGCAATTATCCGCCGGTTGAATTTGATGCAAAAACCTGCCAAAAAAATGCAAAGGTGCTGCTTTAGCGCTGTTTTCCTTGCGGCCGGGAAGTTGTGTAAAGTAGTAACTGTCAGCCCATGACCTGACAATATGCTCGCAAATGTGCCCAGAATGCAGCACAAGATGCCGTGACAGTGAATTATATCTATTTTCTCCTTTTTTATTATTTGAATAAGATTCAAAAGAGATACGAACATTGACAAAGGGTTTCTCTTATCGCCCACGCTGATTTCATAAATATTTCTTACTTTGTTTTTGAAGATATTTTTGTCAAACTGGCCTTTGGGGCATGCAAGTATTACATCGAATACATTTTTATCGAGCCCGGTGAGTATTGCTTCCACGTGTTTTTTCATACCGCCTTCGGCATCCCGGACAAATTCGAGAATTTTTATTGTGCCCATGGTGATTCTCCCTTGAAAAATTTTGCTGTTTTAATTATTCCACATGGATAAATATAAACTCTTTGCCATGATTTTCAATATTTATAAATAAAAATACAACTGCTAAAAAGACTACTTTTAAACTGTCATATTTTCTGATAAAATTTATCTATACCTTTTATATTTTCCCTTTTCTTATTTATTATTGGCATTCTTTTAATTTTGCTGGAGGCAGGGATTCTATTGTTTGCTTTAAATGAAGAGCAGGAGCAAAGGGCTCGCCGGATACATGCAGAAAGCATTGTTTTTGATGCTCATTGTGACACTATATTGTCTGTCATTGATGGGGAAAGGACTTTAGGAGAAAAGTCCGAGAAGGGGCATGTTGATATACCGAGGCTCAGGAACGGCGGTGTAAACGCACAGGTGTTTGCGGTCTTTGTCCGGCCGGAGTGGTATTTCGATGCGGTTCACATGACCATGAAGGGTATATCCATATTAAAAAGTCAATTAGAGCAAAACAGCAGTAAAGCGCGTATTGCATTTTCTGCGGCGGATGTCGAAAAATCCGCAAAAGAGGGCAAAATAGCCGCTTTGATAAGCATAGAGGGTGGCGAGGCTCTGCAGCAGGATATACATATGCTGAGGATTTACAGAGAGCTGGGCGTAAGTTCGATTGTACTGACGTGGAATCACCGAAACGCTATTGCCGACGGAGCCCAGGATGCAAGAAGCGGCGGCGGCCTTTCGGATTTTGGCGTTGATGTAGTAAAGGAAATGGAAAGACTTGGCATGCTTGTAGATATCGCCCATATATCTCCTAAAGGATTCTGGGATGTGATGGATGTGGCAACCAAGCCTGTGATTGTCTCCCACGCCTTGCCTAGGAAATTCATGGATATCCCCAGAAACCTTGATGATGAGCAGATTAGAGCTGTGGCAGAAAAAGATGGTGTCATAGGCGCTACCTTTTACTTCTCAAGTTACGGGGGGCGGCAGGGTTCCATTGAAGACATACTAGATGTTGTAGATTATTTTGTAAACGTGGCGGGGATAGATCATGTGGGAATCGGCTCTGATTTTGACGGATATGAGGGCAGTGTAAGTGGACTCGAATCGTGTGAAAAAATGATAAATTTAACGCGCGGTCTGGTATACCGGGGATATTCCGATGAGGAAGTTGAGAAAATACTGGGGAAAAATTTCCTGAGGGTGTATGGCAGTGCCTCATCAATTTGTTTAGAGAATTAATATCTGAATTTTTATTGAAAGGAGTTTTGAAGTTTATGCGCATCGGCGCCCACATATCTATTTCAAAGGGTTATGAACATGCAATAAAAGAGGCAATTTCCATAGGGGCTAATACTATGCAGTTTTTTTCCAGGAATCCCCGGGGCAGTGCCGCAAAAGCACTGGACTTTTCAGATATTGAAAAGGCCGAAAATCTGTGCAAAAACCTGGATTTCGGGCCTTTGGTGGCTCATGCGCCTTATACTCTCAATCTAGCCTCTTCCAGAGAAAGGGCCAGGGAATTTGCACTTATGGTTTTAAAAGACGACATTGAAAGGCTGGAACAGGCAAAAGTGCCTTATATGGTAATTCATCCCGGAAGTCATCTGGGTGATGGCCTTGAACAGGGCGCCGAAAAAATAGCCTCTGGGCTCGCACATATAATGACAGGGCGGGGAAAGGTGATGATTCTTCTTGAAACCATGGCTGGAGCGGGAAGCGAGGTGGGTTATACCTTTGAACAGCTGTATGATATCATGGATATGACCGGTATGCCTGAAAAGTTTGGGGTATGCATAGATACCTGCCACCTTTTGGGAGCAGGGTATGACGTCATCGGCAGCTTGGATGAGGTGCTGGCTGAATTCGACCGGATTTTGGGGCTTTCAAGGATTAAAGCAATTCACCTGAACGACAGCAAGTTTCCCCTTGGAAGCCGTAAAGATCGTCACGCCAATTTGGGAGAGGGAGAACTAGGGAGTGAAGCCATAAAAAACATAATAACCCATCCGGCATTAAGGGATAAGCCTTTTCTTCTCGAGACACCCGGAGGTATTGAAAATTATAAAAAAGAAATAGAAATGCTTAAAGGTATGGCAAATTAAGAAATAAATGCATAAAAGAAAATGAGTGATGGGTTTTGGGAAAAAATGCTGATGTTTTAAAAGATGGCATGACATGCTATAAAAAAATCGATAAAACAAAGGACGGCACAGGAAAACTGGAAAAACAACGTCTGCTGCGACTTATTGAAGCTCTGGGAGGGCTTTATCCTAATGCATCCACAGCTTTACGCTATGAAAATCCCTTTCAGCTGCTGGTGGCTACGATTTTATCGGCTCAGTGCACTGATAAGAGGGTAAATACCGTGACGGAAAGATTGTTTAAAAAATATAAGACACCAGAGGACTTCGCATGCGCAGACATGCTTGAACTGCAGGAAGACATAAAGGAATGTGGACTTTTTAGAAGCAAGAGCAAAAGCATTATTGAAGCATCCCGGAAAATAGTGGAAAAATATGGCGGCAAAGTGCCGGCGGATTTTGATAAGCTCGTAAAGCTTCCAGGAGTAGGGCGCAAGACAGCCAATGTAATTCTCGCCAATGCCTTTGGCATTCCGGCCTTTGCGGTAGATACCCATGTGTTCAGGCTGGCCCGAAGGATGGGCTTTTCTGATAAAAAGGACGTCCTCGGAGTAGAAAAAGACCTTATGGAAAAAATCCCAAAACAGCTGTGGATAAAAGCTCACCACTGGCTGATATATCACGGCAGAGAGGTATGCCGGGCAAAAAAACCTGCATGCGGGAAATGCCCTTTGAATGAATTATGTCCCAAAAAATTTCTTGAATAGATATGGTGCACCAGCGGTAAGCCATAGCCCCGAAAAAAAATACCTGGCGGCGGAGGCTGTATTCCCATCCGGCAGGATTTCTTTTAACCCCATATATATCAATAGAAATCCGGCGGCGCCAGTGGAATACTTTACTACGGCTTTTAACGCATTTGACTTTTTCGGTTCATAACCGATGAATTTTTCTTCAATTAAAAATCCCAGCCAAGAGGCCGACAGCATTCCCATATATTTAAATACAGGTGGTCGGGGGAATAAAGCGAGAAGTATTGCGGGAACGCCCACTGCAGCGGCAAAGGTTAACAAATTGTCTGGCGGTAGACTGAGTTTACCGCAGCCGAGCACTACAAGCACTATTAAAAGCCCCAAAATTATTCCGGCGATGACATCGACAGGCCAGTGAACGCCTAGATACAATCTTGAAAGGCTCACAAGGATTATTATGGCAGTGCCCAGTATATAAACCGACGTTTTTCTATAGCGGTTCATTATTATTCCCCACACTGTGGCGCTGCCCTGAGCGTGGCCGCTGGGAAAAGAGTATCCGCCAGCCGAGGAAGTGTAAAGGGATCTTATGCCGGGATAGCCTATAGGCCGCGAAATGGCGGTAATTTCTTTGAAGGCAGCATTTATATATATGGACAATAAAAGCGCGCTGCTTATTTTGATTCCCGTTTTCTTATCTATGCTCCAGTAGAAAACGGGGATGAGCAGAAAATAAAATCCTTCACTGCCTAGATTTGTGACAAAAATGAAGAAAAGATCAAGAACGGGTGAAGATATGGATTGAATTAATTTTATAATTTCCGCTTGAAGTTCCATAAGGTTCCTCCTGTTGAGTAAATAATCGGCTATGGTAAGGCGAGGCAATCTTCTGCCGAGGCACTCGGCAGAAGAGCAACTTACCATCCCAAAATCTATAGTTAATATAGTAGATTTAAAATATATCCAAATATAAATCAAATAAAAATTAAGGAAAGGATGTAATATATGGAATACCAAAAATATGTGGCTAAAAATGTAAAGGCAATTGAGATTTCTACCATCAGATATTTTTTCAGTATGGTGAACCAGGTGAAAGGCGCCATATCCTTGTGCATCGGAGAACCGGATTTCACTACCCCGGCGCACATCAATGAAGCCGCAAAAAAAGCCTTGGATGAAGGGAAGACCTTTTATACGCCTAATGCAGGGCTGCTGGAGCTTCGGAAAGAAATATCACAATATTTAAGCAGACGATTTGGGCTTGAGTATAATCCTGAGAACGAAATAATCGTCACCATCGGAGCCAGCGAAGCCATCGAGGTAGCTATAAGAACCCTGATAGAATCCGGGGATGAAGTTTTAATACCCCAGCCTTCCTTTGTGGCATATGGCCCATGCACCATACTAGCAGGAGGCCAGCCGGTATATGTGCCCACATACATGGAAGACGAATTTGCTTTGAGGCCTGATGTTTTGGAGAAATATATTACCCCAAAATCAAAAATACTGGTTTTGCCGTATCCCAACAACCCCACAGGAGCAGTAATGA
This sequence comes from Tepidanaerobacteraceae bacterium, assembly GCA_029982615.1. Taxonomy (GTDB): domain Bacteria; phylum Bacillota; class Thermosediminibacteria; order Thermosediminibacterales; family Tepidanaerobacteraceae; genus JANLFP01. The sequence goes on from JARRBK010000036.1 coordinate 5,771, forward strand.
GCAGGCAGCAGCTGGAGGCTATAGCCCAAGTGGTAGAAAAACATGATTTAATTGTGGTTTCAGATGAGATTTACTGGGACCTTACTTATGGTGTGGAACATTCGGCTTTTGCATCCATACCCCGTATGTGGGAGAGGACCGTTACCATAAGCGGCCTTTCGAAATCCTACGCCATGACGGGCTGGAGGCTGGGCTATATCGCCGCTCCGCAGGAACTTGCCGCAGAGATTCTTAAGGTCCACCAGTACAGCGTCACATGTGCGGCTACCATGAGTCAGTACGCTGCCATTGAAGCCCTGAGAAACGGCGACGAGGATATCGCAAGGATGAGAGAAGAATACGACAAGAGGCGGCTCTTTCTCTTATCAAGTTTGCGGAATATGGGGCTCGAGTGCTTTGAACCTAGGGGAGCCTTTTACGTATTTCCTTCCATAGAAAAGACCGGCATCCCGTGCGAAGAGTTCGCCCAGAGGCTTTTGTATGAGGCAAAGGTGGCGGTGGTTCCGGGGACTGCTTTCGGCGAAAACGGACGGGGATTCGTCAGGATGGCCTATGCCACTTCCATGGAAAATCTTGAAGAAGCGGTAAAAAGAATAAAAAATTTTATAACCGGGCTATAGCTTGTAACTGTACACAATTATTTGCCGGTGCAGCGGCAATTCTTCGACCTTAAAACCGCCTGCACCATTTTTTGTATTTGTCAGACAGCGCCGATCAAATTCAACTCCAGATTTGTGATAAATTTATCTCCAGGCCTTTTATCACATGAGAGGTTATGGTTTCATCGTCGGCTCCATTGCAGAAAATCCTGTAATTTCCATTGTTCAGCGTAAATACCGTCACAAATCTTTCATGAGGGTCTACCACCCAGTATTCTTCAACCCCATATTTTTCATAAAGAGAGAGCTTTGTCTTAAGGTCCATTCTTTTATTGGAGGGCGAAAGCACTTCAATCAACAAATCGGGTGTGCCCTGTATATTGGCCTCGCCGATAATATTTAATCGTTCCTTTGATATGAAAATGATATCCGGCTGAACTATAGCATGGGGGCCCAGTATTACATCCAGAGGCGCGAAAAATATTTCTCCCAAATTTTTTTCAGAAACAAACTTATGAAGTATGAACTCAAGATTTCTCGTTACCCGCTGGTGAACAGGATTCGGTGCTGGAGCCACAAACAATTCCCCCTCTACAATTTCATATCTCTTGCCGTCATCGGGTAGTTTCAGGTAATCATTATAATCCAGCAATCTCTCTTGAGGCTTCAATGAAAGTCACCTCCAAAAAATTCTGATTTTCTACATTGGGGACATTCCTCCGACTACCCCAGATGCATACCCCAGAAGAGGAAGAGTGTCCCCGCACCTATTATATCACACTGCAGTGAAGGTGAAAACAATTGTCTGATTGCTTCTATCAGGATTTCCCGCAGCCCCGGACACAGTACCCGGCTCAGTGAGGGTAACCGGACTGCGGCACGAAACTAGTAATTAATAAATCCGTATAATTAATGAAAAACAGTCAAAAATGTTCGGAAATCCTGTTGTCAAAAAAATTACATTATGGTAAGATTGTGATATAAAGCTTAAAAATAAATATTGGCTTCATAGGCCCTTATTCAGTTTAGGGAATATGGTATTGTTAATTTAACTAAAAAAGCGAAAAATAATTCGGGAGGTGTAAAATCATGGATAAATTGAACTTGGTTTATGAGGGAAAGGCAAAAAAGGTTTACAGCACAGAAGATAAATCATATTTTATAATGGAATTCAAGGATGATGCGACAGCATTCAATGGCCAAAAGAAAGGCAAAATCCGCGATAAAGGAATTGTGAATAACAGGATTTCTGCCTTTCTTTTTGAACTATTGGAGAAAAATGGAATCAAAACTCACTTTGTAAAACTACTGAGCGAAAGGGAAATGCTGGTTAAAGCGGTCAGGATTCTGCCTTTGGAAGTCATTGTAAGAAACATTGCAGCAGGCAGCTTGGCAAAAAAACTAGGTTTGAATGAAGGGGAAAAGCTGCAGAGGCCTGTACTGGAATTGTGCTATAAAAACGACAAACTGCAAGACCCTATGATAAACAATTTTCATGCCATGGCGCTGGGTATTGCTACGCAGGAACAGTTAAAGTTTATTGAAGAAACATCATTTAAGATAAATAAAATTTTGCAGGCCTTTTTCATGCAGAAGGGCATAATACTTGTGGATTTTAAGCTGGAATACGGCACGTTCGGCGACGAAATACTTCTCGCTGACGAGATATCTCCGGACACCTGCCGTTTATGGGACGCCGGCACTGGAGAGAAGCTTGACAAGGACCGTTTCCGCCGAGACCTCGGGAAGGTTGAGGAGGCTTATCAGGAGGTCCTGAAGAGACTGATTGAGAAATAGATTTACAATAATAAAAAGAGAGGAGATTTAGCATGATAAATGCCAGGATTCATGTGCGTTTTAAATCTGGAGTTCTTGACCCCCAGGGTACTGCCGTCAAAGGTGCGCTAAAGCAGCTGGGTTTTGAAAATGTTGTGGACGTCAGAGTAGGAAAACTTATAGAAGTGAAACTGAATGTGGAAGACGAGAAAGATGCAAAAGATGAGATAAAATCAATGTGCGAAAAACTCCTGGCAAATCCAGTGATAGAAGATTACAGTTTCGAGTTATCTGTGTAAGATGCTGAATTGTTACAATCAATTTTATATCTGGAGGTTTTGCCATGAAATGCGCCGTAATAATGTTTCCGGGTTCTAACTGTGACATAGACTGCTATCATGTCTTAAGCGAGGTAATGGGGCAACCCACAGAATATGTTTTTCACAAAGAAAAATTCAGTCCAGGGGATTTTGACCTCATTGTTTTGCCGGGCGGTTTTTCTTATGGAGATTATCTCAGGGCTGGGGCCATTGCCAGGTTTTCTCCGGCCATGGATTCAGTGTTGAAAGCCGCTGAAGCTGGAAGACTAATCATAGGCATATGCAACGGTTTCCAGATTTTGCTTGAGGCAAAGCTGTTGCCAGGGGCTATGAAAGTGAACAAAGACCTTAAATTCCATTGCCATGATGTATTTTTGAGGGTGGATAACGTAGAAACGCCTTTTACGGGGCTTTACAAAAAGGGAGAGGTTATCAGGCTTCCCATTGCCCATGGAGCGGGAAATTATTATGCTGATGCCCAAACAATTGAAAAACTTGAGGCTGAAAACCGGATTGTTTTTAGGTACTGCGACAGGAGTGGAAATGTTTCGGATGCAGCCAACCCCAATGGTTCGGTGAAAAATATTGCTGGCATAATTAACAAACAGGGGAATATACTCGGCATGATGCCTCACCCTGAGCGAGCTTCGGAGGATATTTTGGGTAGTGTTGACGGCAAGAGGCTGTTCAAATCCATTTTGAGGTGTATTGAAGGGAGGACTACTATTTATGGCCGGTAGAGAAGAGGCAAAAAAGCTGGGTTTGGCTGATTATGAGTATGACGAAATAGTAAAAACTCTCGGCCGGATGCCCAACCACTTGGAATTAGGCATGTACAGCGTGATGTGGTCGGAGCACTGCAGTTATAAAAATTCCAAACCGGTTTTGAAAAGGTTTCCCACTTCAGGCCCGAGGGTGCTGCAGGGCCCAGGAGAAAATGCTGGAATAGTGGATATAGGTGATAACCTGGCTGTGGTTATGAAGATTGAAAGCCATAACCATCCTTCAGCGGTGGAACCCTATCAAGGTGCTGCAACGGGCGTTGGAGGAATAATCCGGGACATATTTACCATGGGTGCCCGGCCGGTTGCTTTGCTGGATTCTTTGAGATTCGGCAATCTGGATGATCCCAGGGTAAAGTACCTCTTTGGCGGAGTAGTGTCCGGCATTGCAGATTATGGAAATTGCATGGGCATTCCCACAGTGGGAGGCGAAGTTTATTTTGATGATTCATACAGGGACAACCCCCTCGTAAATGCCATGTGCGTTGGAATAATCCGCCGCGACCGCATTGTCCGGGGAAAAGCAGCCGGCGTTGGGAATTCCGTTATGCTGGTGGGTTCCGCTACTGGAAGGGATGGAATGCACGGAGCCAGCTTCGCTTCCGAGGAACTTTCGGAGGATTCTGTAGCCAAAAGGCCGTCGGTACAGGTGGGCGACCCGTTTACTGAGAAGCTGCTTCTTGAGGCATGTCTTGAACTCCTGAAAAATGAGTGGGTGATAGGTGTTCAGGACCTGGGGGCAGCAGGGCTTACTTCGGCTTCCTGTGAGACTGCGGCTAGGGCTGGGAGCGGCATAGAACTGGATGTTTGCCTTGTGCCCAGGCGCGAGGAAAACATGACACCTTATGAAGTCATGATATCGGAATCTCAGGAACGCATGCTTGTGATAGTGGAAAAGGGCCATGAAGAAGAGGTCAAAAAAATCTTTGAAAAATGGGATCTGAATGCGGTGAAAATAGGCACTGTTACTGCCGACGGTATGCTTAGAGTCAAGGAAAATGGCACCATAGTGGCTGAAGTTCCGGCAAAATCTCTGGCAGACGGTGCTCCATCAATAAAAAGGGAAAGCAGAAAACCCTCTTATTTGGAAAATATAGACTTGGATTTATCTTCAATTAAAATTCCCGCGGACCTCAATAGCGTTTTACTCAAACTCATGTCATTGCCCAATATAGCCAGCAAGGCTTGGGTGTATCAGCAGTATGATTATAGCGTGAGGACGGACACAGTGGTCTCCCCTGGCTCCGATGCAGCGGTACTGCGGATAAAGGGTACGAAGAAAGGTATAGCTCTTACCACCGACGGCAACGGATACTATTGTTTCTTGGACCCTTATGAGGGGGGTAAACAGGTTGTGGCTGAAGCTGCACGAAATTTGGTTGTCAGCGGCGCTAAACCTCTTGCCATTACCGACTGCCTGAATTTCGGCAATCCTGAAAAGCCGGAAGTGTATTATCAGTTTGAAAAATGCGTAAACGGCATGGCCGAAGCGGCCTCTTTCCTTAATACTCCGGTGATAAGCGGAAATGTGAGTTTTTACAATGAAACAAAGGACAGAGCTATATATCCCACGCCGGTGGTGGGAATGGTGGGTCTGCTGGAAGATGTGGAAAAACGCTGCACCATGGAATTTAAAAAAGATGGCGATATCGTGGTACTGTTGGGAGAAAACACGGAAGAATTGGGGGGTTCTTTATACTTGAAGGAAATAATAGGGGTGCCCGGTGGCAGGCCGCCCAGAGTGAATCTTGATATGGAAAAGAAAGTGCAGGATTGCTGCTTGAAGGCTATAGAGTTGGGCTTTGTCCACTCCGCCCATGATGTTTCCGAAGGAGGGCTTGCAGCGGCTATTGCGGAAAGTTGTATTGCGGGAAACATAGGTTTTTCGGGAGAAATCGAGACAGAAGTTCGACCCGATGCAGTGCTGTTTGGGGAGGCGCAGGCCAGGATAATACTGAGCCTTCCGGAAGAAAACCTCTCTTTGCTTCAACAGATTGCGAGGGAATTGGGGGTAAAGATAACCGTGCTTGGATTTGTCAAATGTGGGAATTTTAGATTGGAAGTTAAGAGTAAGGGTTATAATGTCAGAAAACTGGATATTCCAGTGGACAAATTAGCTTTAGGCTGGAGGAACGCTATAAAATGGAAAGTCGAAAGTTAAAATTCTGCGCGGAAAATTCCTTTGAAAATGATAAACCGAAGGAAGCCTGTGGAGTATTTGGAGTATACAGCGTGAGTAACGATTCCGCTTTAAGCCGGACAGTGTATTACGGCTTATACGCTCTTCAGCACCGCGGGCAGGAAAGCGCAGGGATTGCTGTGACTTCCGGGCATGGTATAAATTATCACAAGGGGCTAGGCTTGGTTTCAGAAGTGTTCAATGACGGAATACTTGACAATTTGCGCGGGCATATTGCAATTGGCCATGTGCGCTATTCCACCACTGGCTCAAACACACTGATTAATGCTCAACCGCTGGTCGTGAAATACAGAAACGGTTCGCTGGCTGTGGCTCACAATGGCAATTTGGTGAATGCCTTGGAAATACGCAAGGAGCTGGAACAACACGGAGCGGTGTTTCAAACCACTGTGGACAGCGAAGTCATCGCATTCCTAATTGCCCGGGAGACTTCCGGTGACATAGAAAAAGCTGCCATGGCATGTATGGAGAAGATCAGGGGTTCTTATGCACTTGTGATAATGACCGAGGACAGCCTCATTGGGGTGAGGGACCCGAAAGGAATAAGGCCCCTGTGCTTGGGTAAGTACAACGGATGTTATGTTCTGGCCTCGGAATCCTGTGCTCTCGATACGGTGGGGGCGGAATTTGTAAGAGATGTAGAACCAGGAGAGATAGTAGTTATAAATAAAAACGGAATTAAAAGCATTAAAACAAAAAGGGATGACGAATCTTCATTATGCATTTTTGAATTTGTGTACTTTGCCCGGCCGGACAGCAATATTGACGGAATTAATATACATACGGCCAGGTGGGAGGCAGGAAGGCATCTGGCGCATGAACATCCAGCAGATGCGGATATTGTAGTGGGAGTCCCTGATTCCGGCACCGTATCAGCGATGGGATATGCTGAAGCTTCCGGCATTCCTTTTGATGTGGGTTTGATAAAAAACAGATATATCGGAAGGACTTTCATCCAGCCCAGCCAGAAATCCAGAGTACTGGGTGTAAGGCTCAAACTCAATGCATTGAAAGAAGTAATAAAGGGCAGGCGGTTGGTGATGGTAGACGATTCTATTGTAAGGGGAACCACCAGCGGCCAGATTGTAAAGTTATTAAAGGACGCTGGAGCCAAGGAAGTACATGTGAGGGTGAGTTCCCCACCCATACGCTATTCATGTTATTTTGGCATCGACACTTCTACCCAGAAAGAACTCATCGGTGCCCGGCAGCAGGTGGAAGAGATAAGGAAATTTATCGGCGCTGACAGCCTTGGTTATTTAAGCCTGGAAGGCCTTGTGAAATCTACAGGGCTTCCCGCAACAAAATTCTGCACGGGATGCTTTAGCGGAAAATACCCCATGCAGGTCCCGGCGGAAGGAAAAAAATATTTGTTTGAAAAAAGTTGACGAGTTTCAAAGATTTGAAACACATAATACTGAACCAAAAGAATGGGGAGATATTATGACAGAGAAAATGTCATACAAGGATGCCGGGGTGGATGTGGATGCGGGCAACAGGGCTGTGGAACTCATAAAGGCAAATATAAAATCCACATATCGCCCGGGCGTTCTGGGGGATATTGGCGCCTTCGGCGGATTTTTTCAACTGGACATAAAAAAATACCGAGAGCCGGTATTGGTATCCGGCACTGACGGTGTGGGTACGAAGCTAAAAATAGCCTTTGCTATGGATAAACACGATACCGTTGGAATAGATTGTGTTGCCATGTGCGCAAATGATATTCTGGTACATGGAGCAGAACCTTTATTTTTCCTGGACTATGTGGCAGTGGGTAGGTTGATACCTGAAAAAGTGAAAGATATAGTGAGCGGCGTGGCAGAAGGATGCAGGCTGGCTGGATGTGCCCTCATAGGGGGTGAAACAGCAGAGATGCCCGGATTGTATGAAGAAAATGAATATGACCTGGCGGGTTTTGCCGTAGGGGTTGTGGAAAAGGGATGCATAATTGACGGTTCCAGGATTCGGGAAGGCGATGTAGTAATAGGCCTAACCTCTTCTGGCCTTCACAGCAACGGATATTCCCTGGCGAGAAAAGCGTTGCTGGAAAAAGAGGGGCTTGCTCTTTCGAAGTATATAGCCGAACTGGGAAAGACGCTGGGGGAAGAAATGCTGACCCCCACCCGCATATATGTGAAAGATATCCGGAGACTTTCGGGTTTTGATATTCACGGGATGGCACACATCACCGGAGGGGGCATTATTGAAAACCTCCCCAGGATATTGCCGTCTGTGCTGGAATTTGACATATATAAAAACTCCTGGGAGGTGCCGCCCATTTTCAAAATGATTCAAAAAGCGGGTAATGTAGACGAAATGGAGATGTACAGGACGTTCAATATGGGCATAGGATATGTGATAGTAACTCCGGAAAACCAGGCAGATGGGATTTTGAGTGCGATTAATAAACCGCTGGGAAACGAAAATCAGACTAGCGCCGGCAGAGATAATCGGAGCGACGATACACTGGACATGGAGGATACAAAAGCCATAATTATAGGAAGAGTAGCCTCCGGGAAAGGCGAGGTGGTATTGTGCTGAAGCTGGGCGTGCTGGTTTCCGGAAGCGGGACTAACCTGCAGTCCATTATTGACAGTATAGAAGCGGGGTATCTGAAGGCTGAGGTTGCGGTGGTGATATCCAGCAAAAAAGGCGTTTATGCCTTAGAAAGGGCAAAAAGGCATAATATCCCTGCCTATGCGGTGGAGCGCAAAAATTTTGATTCACAGGAAAAATATGAAGATAAAATTATTGAACTGCTGAAAGAGCACAGCGTGGAACTGGTGGTGTTGGCGGGGTTTATTAAAGTACTTTCTCCTCATTTCGTCAGGGCTTTTCCAAGCAAGATAATGAACATTCATCCTTCACTGATACCATCTTTTTGCGGAAAAGGATTTTACGGGATGAAGGTTCATGAAGCCGTTATTGATTACGGAGCGAAAATAACCGGCGTGACCGTGCATTTTGTGGATGAGGGCACAGACACTGGGCCTATCATACTTCAAAAGGCAGTTCCCGTCGAAGACGATGACACTCCGGAAACCCTGGCCGCAAGGGTTTTAAAAGAAGAACATAAAATATATCCAGAAGCCGTAAAACTCTATTCAGAGGGACGGCTGGAAATACGCGGCAGGCGGGTAATTATTAAGCGATGAAATATTGTGCAAATATATGGGAAGGAGGAGTATCAATGATAAAGCGGGCATTAATCAGTGTTTCTGACAAAACTGGTGTTGTGGACTTTGCGAAAGAACTCTACAATATGGGTGTAGAAATAATTTCTACTGGTGGCACAGCAGCAGTATTGCAAAAAGCCGGTATAGGTGTGACACCTGTATCCGATATAACCGGTTTTCCTGAAATATTGGGAGGCAGGGTAAAAACCCTTCATCCAAAAATTCACGGCGGGCTTCTGGCCCTTCGCGGCAATTCAGAGCACATGGAGCAGATAAAAAGCCTGGGCATTGAGCCCATTGATCTGGTGGCAATAAATTTGTATCCCTTTAAAGAGACGGTGCGAAAGCCCGGTGTAACTTTTGAAGAGGCAATAGAAAATATAGACATCGGTGGTCCTTCTATGCTGCGTTCTGCTGCAAAAAACCACCGGGATGTGGTAGTGATATGCGATCCGAATGACTATTCGGTAGTGCTAGAATTTTTAAAATCAAAGGGCGATGTAGATCAAAACTACAGAAGAAAACTTGCTTTAAAGGTCTTTGAACACACTGCGCATTATGATGCTGTAATATCGGATTATTTGCGAAAAGCCGAGGATCAGGAAAATGGGGAAGAAGCGGCCGGCGAGGGAATCGAATTTCCCGAAAACCTTACTCTGGCCTTTGAGAAAGTCCAGGATTTGAGGTATGGTGAAAACCCACATCAGAAAGCCGCTTTCTATCGGGAAATAGGAAATATTGGGGGTACGCTGGCAGGAGCGAAGCAGCTTCACGGTAAGGAGCTTTCCTTCAATAATATCAATGACGCCGATGCGGCATTAAAAACTGTGATGGAATTCGATATGCCGGCTGTGGTGGGCGTAAAACATACCAATCCCTGCGGTGTGGCATGCGGGAAAGATATCTATGAAGCATACCTCAAGGCGTATTCAGCAGACCCGGTATCCATTTTTGGCGGCATTGTGGCTTTGAACCGGCCTGTAAACAGAGCTGTGGCGGAAGAGATGATAAAAATCTTCCTAGAAATAGTCATTGCTCCGGGGTATGATCCGGACGCTTTAGAGGTTTTAAAGTCTAAAAAGAATCTGAGACTGTTGGAAATAGACATGAGTAAAGCGAAAGCGCAAAGTAGAGCGGAATGGGATATGAAAAGGGTTTCCGGCGGACTTCTCGTGCAGGAGGACGATGTGCGCGATTTTGATGAAAAGGATTTGAAGGTAGTCACGAAAAGAGCGCCTTCTGCGGATGAAATGCGAGATCTCTTGTTCGGCTGGAAGGTAGTAAAGCACGTGAAATCGAATGCCATAGTGCTGGCAAAAGACTTGGCAACGGTCGGCATTGGAGCAGGGCAGGTAAACCGCATATGGCCCACACAACAGAGCATATCCCATGCGGGGGAAAAGGCAAAGGGGTCTGTGCTTGCCTCGGATGCGTTTTTTCCGTTCCCCGATGTGGTGGAAGCAGCAGCAGCGGCCGGAATTACTGCCATTATCCAGCCCGGCGGCTCGCTCAAGGATGAGGATTCCGTAAAGGCCGCGGATGAACACGGTATCGCTATGGTATTTAGCGGCATACGGCATTTCAGGCATTGATGGATAAACTTTTGATACTTAAAATACACGGAAGGAGTGCGAGACGTTGAAAGTATTGGTGGTAGGCGGCGGGGGCCGGGAGCACGCCATAGCATGGAAGATATCGCAAAGCCCAAAAGTAGAAGAAATTTTTTGCGCTCCCGGCAATGCAGGTATTAAAAAGATAGTAAAATGTATAGACATATCTGCGGAAGATATCAAGGGCTTGGCGGATTTTGCCCAAAAAGAGCGGATCAATTTAACGGTGGTCGGGCCTGAAGTTCCCCTTGTGCTCGGTATAGTGGATGAATTTGAAGCCCGCGGCCTCAGAATTTTCGGGCCGAGCAAAGCGGCATCTCAGATAGAAGGCAGTAAGGTTTTTTCCAAAAAACTCATGCAAAAATATAATATTCCCACTGCAAATTTCAAAGTTTTTGAAACTGCAGCTGATGCTATAAATTATATTGAAAAAATCGGAGTTCCTTTAGTCGTAAAAGCCGATGGGCTAGCAGCAGGCAAGGGCGTTGTGGTGGCAAGAAAAGAGCAGGACGCTGTATCAGCCGTAAAATCCATCATGGAAGAAAAAGTGTTCGGAAATGCGGGTTTGCGGGTGGTGGTGGAAGAATTTCTCGAAGGCCCCGAAGTTACGGTGCTGGCCTTTTGCGACGGCAAAACATGTGTGCCCATGGTATCGAGCCGGGACCACAAACGTGTTTTTGACAATGATGAAGGGCCAAACACTGGAGGTATGGGAGCGGTATCCCCTGCGCCGGCATATAGTCTGGAGCTGGCTGAAATGGTGGAAAATCAAATCATAAAAAAAACCGTAGATGCCATGGCGAAAGAAGGTATACCTTTCAAGGGCGTATTGTACACAGGGCTTATGCTCACGAATGAAGGGCCCAGAGTTCTGGAATACAACTGTAGGTTTGGGGACCCAGAGGCTCAGGTGGTGTTGCCGCGATTGGAAACCGACCTTATCGACATTATGCAGGCATGCATTGATGGAAAACTTGATAAAATGAGCATACGGTGGAAAGATGAAAAAGCTGTGTGCGTGGTGCTGGCATCTAAAGGATATCCCGGTGCATATGAAAAGGGAAAAGCCATAGAAGGGGTTGAAGAGGCAGAAAAGCATGGCGCATTGGTATTTCACGCCGGCACTGCAGAAAAGAATGGCATGCTGGTCACTTCTGGAGGTCGTGTGCTGGGAGTTACCGCTCTGGGAAAAGATGGAGAAGAAGCAAGAACAAAAGCGTACAATGCCGTATCGAAAATAAAATTTGAAGGAATGCATTACCGCAAAGATATCGGCAAAGTTTTGTAATATTGATTAAAAATTATCCCGGGCAATTTGCAGCAGAGTTTCTTTATTGTTTATATTAGGGTCTTCTATTACTTTTTCAAGGAGATATTTTAAAATATCTCCTATTTTTTTACCTGGAGGGATGCCCAGTTCTCTGGAAATATCTGTTCCGTTTACCGCCAAATCTTTAACTTTATAATCACTGTGTTCTGATTTCAAAACATCTAAATCGTGTAAAAGCTTCTTTAACCCCTTGCCTATAGCCATTTCAAATCCGCTGGCCAGTCTGTCAGCCACTCTTAAGTCGATGAGGTCATAAATATTTTCCCACCCGACTTTTGATATAATGCGGCGGGCATCTGATATAGGGGATTCCGGTGTGTAATGAAACATATGATATTCTATTAAAAGAACCACTTTTTTTGTGGTTTTTTTATCGAAGCGAAGCCTTGAGAGTATTTTTTCAGCAAGCCTCGATGAGGCTGAATGGTGCCCCGGAAATTCCAGTCCTTTTTCGCCATGAATTGCTGTAATGGGTTTTGCCACATCGTGAAGCAGTGCGGCAAGGCGTAGCTGTAAGGCATTTCTGACAATACTGCAGGCAACAAGATTGTGTTCCAGCACGTCCACCGGCTTGTTAAAGTGCATCATCCCCATGCCGTCCATCAGTTCAGGTATTATGTGCTCCATAAGGCCGGTCACGACCAGAGTTACAAGGCCGTCGAAAGCATGGTCTCCAGTTATGAGTTTTGAAAGTTCATCCCTGATTCTTTCCCGGGAAATATTGGCCAGTTCAGGGGCCTGAGCCTTTAACGCATAAAAAGTGGAAGATTCGATATAAAAACCGAGTTGAGCCTGGAAACGAGCAGCTCTTATAGCCCTCAAGGGGTCTTCCCATATCCTTTTGGTGGAGCCAGTGCACTTGATGAGTTTGGCTTTTATATCCTTCACACCGCCGAATGGGTCGATGAATTCTCCTGATATGATATCGTATGCGATGGAATTTATTGTAAAATCGCGGCGGGCAAGGTCGGAGTAAATGGTGCCGCCAAAGGTGTAGTGGGGCTTTCTGCCTGGGGCATCATTTCTGAAAGGGGTAATTTCTATTTTTAGCATGTCATCATGGTGACTGTCATTATTTTTACAGCCATTCAATTCCTTATTTTTTGATTCCATCAGTCCGAAAGGTTTTTCTCTTAACACCAGCATGGTACCAAAATTCCCGTAAGGTATTGCCTCGGGAAACACGGATGCTATATCGTGCGGTAAAGCATCGGTGGCGATATCGTAATCGAAGTTTTTGCGCCCCAGTATTAAATCCCTAACAGCCCCACCCACCACATAGGCTTTAAAACCGGCGGCATTTAATTTTTCACATATTTCTTTAACAGAAGAAGGCAATTCCAGATGAAATATCATTTTTTACCTCGCTCTCTATCATAGCTAATCAGCTCATAATCAGCTCAGCAGAGCTAGAAAAAACCTAATATCAGCCACAGGTCTCGCCCTTATCCAGGGCAGACACGAACTCTGCCCCATCATTTTCTTATAACCAGTTCATCCAAATTTTTTCTAACCTTTTTGAAATCATGGGTTTCAGGGTAGCCTATAGGTGTAAACGCTATGGGTTCCATGTCATCCCCGAGTTTTAAAACCTCTTTTGCAGCAGCGGGATTAAAAGCTCCAATCCAGCATGTGCCCAGCCCTAGGTCCGTTGCAGCAAGTATGATATGGTCCATGACGATGGCAGCATCAATATCGCCGTAATTTTTACCGTCGCTTCTGGACCAGGCTTTACCAGGAATTGCACATATACCCAACACAACTGGAGCTTTATAAAACCATTCCTTGCCGTATATCTTGCTGATTTCTTGTTGCCGGCCTGCTGTATGTATTACCAAGATTTTGAACGCCTGCAGGTTGCATGCAGTGGGTGCAAGCCTTGCCGCTTCCAAGATTTTGTTTAATTTTTCCTCCTCCACTGGGTCTGGCTTATATGCGCGCACACTGTGCCTCTGCTTGATTAGGTCAAAGTATTCCATATTTTTTACCTCCTTGTAAGATATAGTTAGACATAAAAGGTTATACAAACACGAATATTAATTTTCGAGGTACCCCAGGGGGACCTAAAGCGACTTTAATGTATA
>JARRBK010000037.1 GCA_029982615.1 Tepidanaerobacteraceae bacterium
GGCTTATTTCATGTATGCCGAAGGAGAGATTAAGAATCCCCCCAAGACCATGATAAGCCTTGATTCCGATGAAGGAGTCTGGAAGAGCAGGTTCATGTCGATGCCGGTATACATAGGCGGCGATATCAACAGAGCTGGTATTAAATGGGCGGCGGAGTCCACGTTGAATCAAAAGACGGGACTGTTGCCGATGGGCATAGATATGGTTGTTCTGAGCGATCCGGATACGGTGCTGCCGGTGGCCATAATGGACGGGACACTGATTACCGCCATGAGGACAGGAGCCTCTACGGCCGTTGCTGCAAAATATCTTGCAAAACCCGATGCGAAAACCGCTGGATGCATAGGCGCAGGAATAATCGGCAGAACCACCATCTGGGCGTTGAGCAGGGTTCTAACTCAACTGGAAAAGGTTAAATTGTTTGACCTGAATGCGAAAAAAGCGCAGGAACTAGCGGAAGAATTTAAGGAAAAAGTAAACGTAGAAATTGTGGGTAGCGTCGAGGCAGCCGTAAAAGATACGGATATAGTCGTCACCATGACCACCAGCCAGAAGCCTTTTGTAAAAAAAGAATGGGTGAACAGAGCGAGATTGTTTTTACAGGTGGGTTCCTTTGAAGCCCATGAAGAAATTCCGGCCGGTGCCGACCGCATAGTGGTGGACGATTGGGAACCCATAAAACATGATCCCTTTTCAGTATTTCAGCCTCTAATAAAAAGAGGCAAACTGCGCGACGAAGATGTGACGCCGCTGTACAATATAATAAGTAAGAAATCCCCCGGCAGAGAAGGCGACGAATTTATTTTCTTTAAATCCCGGGGAATGGGCTGCCTTGACATAATGGTAGCAGATTATATATATAGAAGGGCTAAAGACCTTGGAATCGGCAGCGTGATTCATTTGTGGGACAACCCAAAATGGGTGTGACGCTAAAATAATGAGAAGGTTTGGAGGAACATATTCATGATTGCTCAGGAAGAAAAAAGAGTATTGGATGTCCTGGAAGAATTGAATATACCATACACCAGGATGGAACACATTCCGGTTTATACCATTGAAGAATTCGAAAAGCTTGGGAACATGCCCAAATCGGTATGTAAAAACCTTTTTGTACGCAACCAGAAGGGGGACAGGCATTACCTTATCATCCTGGAAAATTCCAAAAGGGCAGACCTGGCAAAACTTGCAGAACAGATAGGCAGCGGCAAGCTTAGCTTTGCTTCGGAGAAGAGGCTGGAAAAATATCTGGGTCTAAAGCCCGGATCGGTTTCCCCATTTGGCTTAATCAACGATAGCCAAAAGGAAGTGAGAGTTGTGATCGACAAAGATTTGGAAAGCATCGGCGAAGTCAGTTTTCATCCAAACATAAACACCGCGACATTGACAATTTCCTACAGAGATTTTGAGAAATATTTGGCCTGGTGCAAGAATAAAGTGGTGTATGTCCAGATTTAGTACAGATGTTGAAAGCCTGATTGTCGATTTTTTTGTTCTCCCTGACCCTGCATCGAAGCCATGGAAGCATAATATGATGTAAAGATAAAAAAATTATCTGTTCCTTGAATAAAAAACTTAATTGATGTATAATAAAAATACATGTACGCACAAGCTAAACAACCGGAGGAAATATGAAATGTTTGAACAAAACGACTCGATGCCTAAATACCACCAGTTAAAAGAGTATTTAAAAGAATTGATGCTTAATGGGAAAATAACGTTTGGAGAACAGCTTCCATCAGAAAATGCCCTGGCAAGTCAGTTTAATCTCAGCCGTCATACTGTTCGTCAGGCTCTGGGAGATCTGGAAAACGAGGGATGGATATATCGAGAGCAGGGCAGGGGAACTTTTTGTGCATTCAGAGAAAGAAAAAAAGGAAGTATTGCGGTACTTACAACTTATATTTCAGATTATATATTTCCCAATATAATCAAAGGAATAGAAGAAGTCTTAAGCGCTGCGGGATATACTCTGATTCTGATGAATACCAACAACAATAAAGAAAAAGAAGCGCAGTGCATAAAGAGCCTGATTGAGAAAGACATATCGGGATTAATTGTAGAGCCCACAAAAAGCGCCAGAGAAAATGTCAATTCAGATTACTTTGTCGAACTGGAAAAAAGACAAGTGCCCTATTTGATGTTACATGCACTATACCCGGAACTGGACCCTGCATATATCATTATGGATGACGAGAAGGGGGGTTATCTTGCAACAAAGTATTTATTGCAGATAGGACACCGGAGGATCGCAGGCATTTTTAAATCCGATGACCTGCAGGGAGTAAAACGACAGGCGGGTTTCATGGCAGCTATGGATGAATACGGCCTTAAGTCCGAATCTCTTCTATTGGGAAACTACGAAACGGAACAGCTTTTTTCATATCCATATCAGTTCACATGCAGTGTTTTAAATAAAACTCCACGCCCAACAGCAATAGTCTGCTATAATGACCAGATCGCTATGCAAGTATTGCAAGCCATTCGGGACAAAGGCCTGAAAGTGCCCGAAGATATTTCTGTCGTGGGGTATGACGATTCTAATCTGGCTACTGCATCGGAAGTAAAACTCACCTCGATAAAGCACCCCAAAGCTGAAATGGGACGTCAGGCAGCAAGGTTTATCATTGATATGGTGGAACGAAGGGTAGAAAAACCGAAGCTTGTTTATACACCGGAACTTGTTGTACGCTCATCATGCAGAAGTATATAACGGTGCATTCAGGAGCATCAATCATTTTATAGGAACCATTTGCCATAACTTATCAACCGATTTTTTTGAGAGACCCTGAGAAGGTTCCGTATAACTATATCATGAGGCTTTGCTGCCTCTTTTTTCTTTGTTTGTAATTTTAAACGTTTGTCTGAAAAATTTTTTTTATTACTATGATTTATTAAGCAGGAATTTCAAAAGATTTGGCGAAATTATATATAGATGTACGGACAACTAGATTAACATGTAAGGAGTGGTGTAGTTTGCCGGATTGGGTTATAAAACAACAGAAAGTGAGGAGATTTTTAGAAGAAAAAAGACTTGAAGCTTTTGTGTTTTCACTTCGTTCGAGCTTTGCGTGGTTGACCGACGGGGGAGAAAGCAGCGTGGACGAGTCTATGCAGACAGGTGCTGCAGATCTTGTCATTACTCAGAACAAAGCTTATGTAATTGCACCCAATAATGAGATGGACCGATTGCTTGAGGAAGTACTAGGCGACCAGGGTTATGAGCCCGTAGTATATTCCTGGCGGGGCGACAGGCTTTCGGTCCTGCAAAATCTTTTAAAGGATAAAAAGGCAGGCAGCGATACAGCCCTTTCCGAATGCAGGGAAATGTGCCGGGAAGTGAAAGCCCTGCGGTTTGAATTATTGCCGGAAGAAAGGCACAGAATGCGTGAACTGGGAATACAGGCTGCAGAAATAGTAGGACAGGTAGCAAGACAGATCCGTCCTGGCGACAGTGAGATAAAAGTTGCGGGTAAGCTGAAAAGCAAAATGGCAAAGGCAGGCATTTCGGTGCCGGTAATTCTGGTGGCTTTTGATGACAGGATTAAGAAATTCCGTCACCCGCTGCCTACGGAAAATAAAATCAAAAAAACGGTAATGGTGATAGTTTGCGCACGCCGCTGGGGTTTAACGGTGGCTTTAACAAGGCTAGTGCACTTCGGAGCTTTACCCGAAGATTTAAGAAAACGTCATAACATGGTAAGTTCCATTGAAGCAGAGCTTATCGGCTCAACTCTGCCGGGTACGTGCGTAAAGGATATTTTCAATCAGGCTTGCAGGGCTTACGAAGACGCCGGATACCCTGGCGAATGGGAAAAACACCATCAGGGTGGCGCCATAGGTTACGATACCAGAGAATATCTGGCCGATCCGGACTGTGAAGAAATAGTGATGGAAAATCAGGGCTTTGCCTGGAATCCATTTCTTGAAGATGTGAAATCCGAGGATACTATTATAACTTCTTCAAAAGGGCCGGAACTAATAACTCTAGATAAAAACTGGCCGGTTAAATTTTATGAAAAAAATAGCTATAGGATTCCCTTGGCTGAGATATTAATTATTTAATTGGGTATAGTAAGTTGGTTTAAAGTCAATTTTAAGTAATTTTGGAGGCTACGTCATATGCAAACCGAAAAACCCCTTATGACAGTCAGAGGCATCGACAAACAATTTCCCGGTACAAAAGCTTTGCAGGAAGTGTCGCTGGATATTTTTCAGCGTGAAATCCATGCCATCTGCGGAGAAAATGGTGCGGGAAAATCTACTTTAATGAACATCCTATCGGGTTCTCTCATGCCTGACAAAGGTAAAATATATTTGAATGGAGAGAAAATACACATAAATAATCCAAAAGATGCTCAAAAATACGGTATAAGCATCGTGCATCAGGAATTAAGCCTTTGCCCTCATTTGAACGTGGCGGAAAACATTTTTATAGGTCGATTGCCCAGGTTGAGCGGGGACAGGGTCGATTTTAAAACGATGGAGAAAGAAACAAAAGCAATTCTTGACCGTTTTCACACCCATATAAAACCAAGGACCCTTGTTAAAGATCTAAGTGTATCCCAGCAACAAATAGTTGAAATAGCAAAAGCCATAACTCTTAACTGCAAGATTCTTATTCTGGACGAACCAACTTCAGCTCTTACCGAAAGTGAATCCTGGAATCTATTTAAAATACTCGAAGAACTGAAAAACAACGGAATAGCGATACTGTACATAAGTCATAGAATCAAGGAAATATTTCAAATCAGCCAGAGGATAACTGTCCTTCGGGACGGCAGGCATGTTACTACACGGCTTACGAGCGAGGTAACACCAGATGATGTGGTTTCTTATATGGTTGGCAGAGAGTTAGATAATATTTACCCGTATAAAGGTAATCCATCGGAGAAGGTAATACTCAAAGTTAACAATTTGACCCGGAAGGGGGTTTATTCAAAAATATCCTTTGAGCTTTACCGCGGCGAAATACTGGGAATATTCGGCCTTATGGGTGCAGGGCGGACGGAAATGGCCCGGGGATTGTGCGGAATAGATCCTGTAGACGATGGAAATGTGACCATGTTCGGAAAAACCATTCCTCTAAATAATATCCGTTCATCCATAGATAGCGGGCTTGTGTATGTTCCGGAAGATCGTAAGCTTCTAGGTTTATTTCTACCTATGAACCTTTGCGAAAATCTTGTTGCCGCAAATTTGAAAGCAGTAAGCCGCTTCGGACTTGTTGACAGAAAGAGCCAGAGCGTTTACACCAGAGAAATGTTAGAGAAACTTAATGTGAAGTATAGAAATCTTTATCAATCCGTAAGCAGTTTAAGCGGAGGCAATCAGCAGAAAGTGCTTCTGGCGAAATGGTTGGCCGTTAAACCCAAAGTGCTTATTTTGGATGAACCCACAAGAGGCATCGACGTAGGAGCTAAATCGGAGATACACCATATTTTGCGCCGTATGGCAAATGATGGTTATGGTGTGGTGGTTATTTCTTCGGAACTCCCCGAAATTTTAGGTATATGTAATCGTATCCTGGTAATGCATGAAGGAAAACTGGTAGCTCAGTTGACCTCGGAAAACGCCACCGAGGAGAATATTATGAGGTATGCCTCCGGTAGGGCGTCCTAAATGCTAGTTTCAAATACTCTTTATTTGGAGGTACCTGGTGTCATGGAAAAGACAAATGTGGATAACATGGTGACAATTACCGGTAAAAATGCAGGTTTTAATTTTTTAAGAAGCTTGTTTGCCATTCGCGAAGCATCTCTTGCCACAATTATAATCGTAACGGCTATTATTATGACCTTTCTGACTCCCGGCTTCTTGACAAAGTCCAACATCCTCACAACCCTTATAGGTCTGTCAATGGACGGAATTATCGCTGTGGCCATGACCGCGGTTTTGGTAATGGGTGGAATAGATCTTTCAGTGGGGTCTGTTCAGGCCTTCGCCAGCGTACTGGCCGGCATTCTTGCAGTCAAGGCGGGCTTCAACATCTGGTTGTCGGTATTTATAACTGTACTGGCCTCAGTATTGATAGGGATCATAAATGGGTATTTTGTAACCAGAGTCGGGTTAAGTCCCTTCATAACAACTCTTGGCATGATGTCCATTGCCAGAGGCCTGGCCTATGTCCTAACAAAAGGCTCTCCCTTAAGTTTAGGGGTTATTTCGCCTGCCTTTGACTTTATCGGTCAGGGCAGTATACTGGGGATTCCAAATCTCATCCTAATACTTATCTTTATAGTAATTATTTTCGACTTTTTAATGCGACGTTCTGCCATATTTCGCGAGATTTATTATGTCGGTTCTAATGAAAAAGCCGCCCGTCTGTCGGGCATAAATGTCGATTTGATAAAAGTTGGAGTCTTCACCCTCAGTGCCTTGCTTTCCGGCCTTGCAGGAATATTAACTCTGTCGCGCTTTGGTGTTGCGACTCCGACGGCAGGCACTGGAGCGGAAATGAGAGCAATTGCCGGCGCCGTCATTGGGGGAGCAAGTCTATCCGGCGGAGAAGGGACCGTTTTGGGGGCTTTACTGGGAGTAATGCTGGTGGCGCTGGTGAATGACGCCTTGATTCTCCTGAATGTATCAGTATACTGGCAGAGTCTTGTAACAGGTATAGTGTTGATAGGTGCCGTTACTATCGACATGCTGGCCCATCGCCGTCGTTCCTCTTAAGGAATTTCCGGGCAATTCCTTAAGTTTAAACTTAATGAAAAAATCACAAAAGGGGGAGCAGAAAAATGTTTAAGAAAACACTGGTTTTTTTAATAATCTTTGCCATGGCCATAAGCCTGGTAGGCTGCGGAGGCAATACCGCAAATTCTAATCAACAGGCTTCAGCCACCAGCCAGCAAAACGCTGCATCTGAAACATCCGGCAGTCCTCTGGCAGGGTCGAAAGATGAAAAATACGTTATGGTAACTTTCATATCCGGAATAGAGTACTGGAAAGGCGCCTTTAAAGGTATGGAGGCTGCAGCGAAAAATTTAGGTGTTTCAGCTCAGTATACCGGGGCCAACGAATATGATATCAATCAGGAAGTGACGGTACTAGAACAGGTAATTGCACAAAAGCCGGACGGTATCCTGGTTACGTGTATAAATCCCAACGCTCTGGTGGCGCCCATCAATAAAGCCATTGAACAGAGAATCCCGGTAGTTACTTTTGACGCCGACGCCCCCACTTCCAAAAGATATTCTTTTCTTGCCACATCCAACTATCAGGCGGGGGTTACCGCAGCAAGATACTTGGCAAAACTGGTAGGAGAAAAGGGGGAGGTAGCGTTAATTACCATTCCCGGGCAGCTAAATCACGAAGAGAGGGCGGCAGGGTTTAAAGATACCCTGGCTAAAGAATTCCCCAATATGAAACTGGCATCGGTGCAGGACGGCAAATCGGATCAGGTGGCTACCGCCCAAGCCATGAGCGCCATCATGCAAACTTTCCCGAATCTTGTGGGAGTGTTTTGCACGGAAGCCTCTACCGGGGTCGGTGCGGCCACTGCAGTAAAGGAGGCCAATAAAGTCGGGCAGGTGCACATAGTTAGCTTTGACACAGACAAAGGCACCCTGGATAACGTAAAGGCGGGAGTCATAGATGCTACCCTGGCCCAGGGGACATGGCATATGGGATACTGGGGCATGATGTACCTCTATCACTTGAAACATGACCTCCTTAAACCCATCGAAGGCGACTGGAAAACCGCCAATGTCCTGCCGCTGCCTCCATCGGTCGATACCGGCGTAACGGTGGTTACCAAGGAAAATGCCGATTTTTACTACAGCAAATAGAAAAATCTATCGGCAAAACAAATTTTTGAATATATGGGGTCGGTTCGCCCGGACGATCCCATCCGGTTTAAACACCATATGTTTGAGTACGTTTGATACGGGGAATTTGCTGTGTCCAGTCCGATAAAAGAGGTGATGCTGGCTATTAAAAAAGTAGTAGTTGGTTATATTTTGTATTTAATTAGAAAATGAAAGGGAGGGGCTTTATAATGAAAAATAAAGGATTAAAGAAAATAATGGTGTTATTGTTGACCCTATTTGTTGTATTTTCCCTGGCAGCTTGTGGCTCTCCAAAACAAAGCGAAACAGGTTCATCTTCCGGTCAGGCACAGACCGGTGGAAGCGGTGGAAATGCGGGAGAGATAGCCTTTGTTCCACCGGGAATGGTAAGCCCGTTTTATGCAGGTACCATAAGCGGTGCAAAACCAACTGCGGAAAAGCTGGGCTACAAATTTACAGTTCTTTCCCCTGAAAGGGAGAGCGATTTTGCGGGTCAGGTAAAAATTGTTGAAGACCTTGTTACAAGAAAGGTTAAAGGCATTGCCCTCTGCGCCATAAACGCCGATGCCATTGCAGCTGCAGTAAGAAAAGCGAACGAAGCCAATATACCCGTGGTAGTATTTAATTCGCTTACCGAACTTCAAAACTGTGAAGTAAAAGCTTATGTCGGATATGACCAGAGAGCTGGCGGGCGAAAAGTTGCAGATTATGTAAACAAAGTCAAAAACGGTAAAGCAAAGGTGGCTATTATAGAAGGTCTGCCCGGATACCATACAACTGAAAGAAAAGGTGGATTCGAAGAGCAGATTAAAAGCTATCCAGGAATCCAGGTGGTAGCGTTCCAGCCGGGCGATTGGGAGAGAGAAAAGTCGATGAATGCTGCCACCAATATGTTGCAGGCCCATCCGGAAATCGAGGTGTTTTACGGCCTTTCCGATGAGATGGCTCTTGGCGCCGCTCAGGCATGTAAGGCGGCGGGAAGAAATGACATTCTCACCATCGGCATAGATGGCAATCCCAACGCTCTTGAGGCCATTAAAAATGGTGAACTGACGGCGACACTGTACGTTTATCCTGATGTCATCGGGGCAAAGGCCATTGAGGCTCTGGATAAGATTTTAAAAGGTGAAACGGTGGATAAGATGATAGTGACCGATTCGATCATTGCCGATAAATCGAATGTTGACCAGTTCCTTAAATAATAAATCTTTATCCTACAGAGGGCATTCCCCTCTGTAGGACTTTTGCGGTTTTATAACTTGCAGGGGATGATAAAAATGGATGAAATAATATTGCAGATGAAAAACATTACAAAAAAATTTCCCGGAGTTCTGGCGCTAGATGAAGCACAGCTTGAGGTGAAAAAAGGAGAGGTACACATTCTGGTAGGAGAGAATGGAGCGGGCAAATCCACACTTATGAAAATATTGGCCGGGGCGTATACAAAAGATTCAGGCGAGATATATTTCAAGGGAGAAAAAATCGAAACACTTTCGCCAAAACATGCTCAAGAACTGGGTATCAGCATTATATACCAGGAGTTAAACCTTATTCCTTATCTTACTGTGGCCGAAAATATCTTTTTAGGTCGCGAGCCTGTATCAGAAAGAATACCCGGCCAGATAGACTGGAAAAGGCTGTTTGATTCAGCGCAGGAGATATTAAATAATCTGCATGTGGATATTGATGCAAGGGCAATTGTTAAAAGTCTGGGCATTGCGAAACAGCAGATGGTAGAGGTGGCAAAAGCTCTTTCGTTAAATTCGGATATTATTATAATGGATGAACCTACGGCAGCTCTTACCAGACAGGAGATAGAAAATTTGTTTGATATAATACGGAGGGTTAAGCAGAAAGGAGTATCGATTATTTACATATCTCACAGGCTGGAGGAATTTTCCGAAATCGGAGATAGAGTGACGGTGATGAGAGATGGTAAAACGATAGCTACATTGGATATAAAAGATATAAAGATGGATGAATTAATAAAACTTATGGTGGGCAGAGAATTAAAGGAAAAGTTCCCGAAGATACATCTGGATATAGGCAAAGATATAATGAGAGTTGCCAATCTCAGAAGAGGAGATGTTTTGAAAGATATAAGCTTCTCTGTAAGGGAAGGAGAGATACTCGGCATTGCAGGCCTTATAGGAGCGGGGAGGACAGAGCTTGCCAGGGCGATATTTGGATTTGACAGAATAGACAGGGGAGACATATATGTGGATGGCAAAAAGGTAAACATAAGAAAGCCGTGGGATGCAATAAAGTGCGGTATCGGTTTGGTGCCTGAGGATAGGAAAGGCCATGGCCTTGTTTTAACCCTCAGTGTGAGAAGCAACATAACACTGGCTTCATTGGATGGCATTTCGCAGAGGCAGCATATTAATCTTAAAAAAGAAGCCTCTATCGTTAAAGACTACATCAAGAAATTAAACATAAAGACCCCTGGTCATGAACAAAAAGTGGCAAGTTTGAGTGGGGGGAATCAGCAGAAAGTTGTTCTGGCAAAATGGCTGCTGTCAAAATCCAGGATATTTATATTTGATGAACCTACCCGGGGAATTGATGTGGGAGCAAAAATAGAGGTATATCATCTAATGAACGATCTTGTAAAAAACGGTGCCGGTATCATTCTTATATCATCGGAACTGCCTGAAATTTTGGGCATGTGTGACAGGATCCTGGTTATGTGCCGGGGGGAAATAACAGCAGAATTGAAGAGGGAAGACGCCACACAGGAAAAGATACTGTACTTTGCAACTGGAGGAGGAAAATATGTTGCTTAAAGCCGGATTTTCTCGAGGAACCATGAGCGATATCGGAATTATAGCAGCGCTTGTAGTGCTGTGTATAATTATGGCGATTCTTTCACCCACCTTTCTGACAGTAACAAACCTGCTGAATATACTGCAACAAATTTCTATTATTTCAATAATCGCAGTAGGCATGACATTTGTGATAATCCTCGGGGGTATAGATCTATCAGTGGGTTCTCTGGTGGCGCTTACAGGCCTTGTTATGGCAGGCTTGATGAAAAATGAAGGAGTAAGTGTTTGGCTGTCAATCATTATCGGTCTTTTGTGCGGCTGCCTGCTGGGCCTGATAAACGGTTTTAATGTAGCACAGATTAAGTTGCCGCCGTTTATAGCTACCCTTGGCATGATGTCCCTTGCCAGGGGCGCAGCGTTTACCATTTCTGGGGGGCAGCCCATATACACCCTGCCGAAACCTTTTCTGGAAATAAGTGGGAAAATTGGCATTGTTCCTATCCCGGCTATTATAATGATTCTTGTATTTTTGATTGCCGGGTATGTTTTAAAATACACAAAGTTAGGAAGATATACATATGCAATTGGCGGGAACGAAACTGCAAGCATTTTATCCGGCATAAATGTAAAACTTTATAAAATGATCGTTTATACCATATCTGGGCTTTGCTGTGCGATATCTTCAGTTTTACTCACCGCCAAACTTGATTCGGCGGTCCCTGTGGCGGCGGATGGGTATGAGCTTGACGCCATTGCGGCTGTTGTAATCGGCGGAACCAGTATGATGGGAGGTGAAGGCAAACTTCTCGGCACTTTTATCGGAGCGCTGATTATTGGCGTGGTGAACAACGGCCTTAACCTTCTCACTGTACCGCAGGGCCCACAGAGGATGGTCAAAGGTGCGATAATAATCATAGCAGTCGCTATAGATGTAATCAGAAAAACAAGGCAGAGCGAGAAATAGATTGAGCTGTTCTTGTAATTCTGAGGTTTAGAAAAATAGGGTCTTGATGAAAAGACTAGAACATCTCATAAATCTACTTGATGAGAATAAAAGCAATTTGAATTTATATTTAAATTCAGTTATACGGTTTTTATAGATTTTTTATAGATTATTGAAACTCTAATTTTATTCAATATTGTGTTCCATTTACTTTAAAAATTGTTTTCAGGAGGATTCATATGCATAACACACCTAAAGTAAAACCTGGCATTGTGGCTGTAAGCAGGGATTGCTTTCCGATTACGATCAGCGAAAAAAGACGGGAGGCGGTAGTAAAGGCATGCAGCGAAAAAGGCATTTTGGTTACCGAGATTAAGACTATCGTCGAAAGTGAAAAGGATGTGCTGAAAGCGCTGAAAGAACTTGAAGAAGCCGGCATTAACGCCCTTATAGTATACCTGGGGAATTTCGGGCCCGAGGGGCCTGAAACCATGCTGGCCCAGAAGTTCGACGGGCCGTGCATGTTTGCAGCTGCTGCAGAGGAAACGGTGGAAAACCTTGTCCAGGGGAGAGGCGATGCCTTCTGCGGTATGCTCAGCGCTTCATACAACCTGGGGCTGAGAAATATAAAACCGTATATCCCTGAGTATCCAATGGGAACTGCCGATGAGGTTGCCGAAATGATTCGCGATTTTGAGAATATTGCCCGGGTAATTCTCGGCCTGAAGCACCTGAAGATCATCAGTTTCGGACCCAGACCCCAGGATTTTCTGGCTTGCAACGCCCCCATCAAACCCCTATACGACCTTGGGATTGAGATTATGGAGAACTCCGAACTGGATTTATTTGAGAGCTTCAACAATCACAAAGATGATCCGAGAATCCCCGAAGTTGTCAGCGAGATGGAACAGGAACTTTCCAACGGCAATCAATACCCGGGAATTTTGCCGAAGCTTGCTCAATATGAGCTGACTCTTCGGGACTGGATGGAAAAACATATTGGAGCCAGCCGTTATGCCGTGTTTGCCAACAAATGCTGGCCGGCGTTTCAGACGCAGTTCGGATTTGTCCCCTGTTATGTGAATTCAAGATTTGCCGCAAGGGGAATACCCATTGCTTGTGAAACGGACATATACGGGGCATTGAGTGAGTATATAATCACGTGTGCCACAGAACTTCCATCTACGCTTTTGGACATTAACAACACGGTGCCGAAAGACATGTATGAAGAAAGCAAAGACAGAATTAGTGACTACAAATTGAGTGACCTGTTCATGGGATTTCACTGCGGCAATACCGCCGGAGCCTGCATGAAGGCTTGTTCAATGAAATACCAGCTCATAATGCACCGGCTGCTGGAGCCCGAAAAAGAACCAGATATCACCAGAGGCACTCTGGAAGGCGCCATAAGACCGGGTGACATCACTCTGTTCAGGCTGCAGAGCACCGCCGACTGCAGGTTGAAAAGCTATGTGGCCGAAGGCGAAGTCCTCGACATAGACCCTAGGTCTTTCGGATGCATAGGGGTCTTTGCCGTCAGAGAAATGGCCCGGTTCTACAGGCATGTCTTGATAGCTCAGCACTTCCCGCATCACACGGCAGTAGCATTTAAGCATGCGGGGAAAATCTTATTTGCTTCGATGAAGATGCTGGGCATAGAGGATGTGGGGTTCAATTTACCCGCTTCGATGCTTTACAAAGACGAAAATCCTTTTGGATGATATGCACTGTATTTTAGGGGCAGGTTAATTAAAACATTTCTACTGGAGCGATGAAATATGTTGGAAGATCTAAAAAAGCGGGTGCTCGAGGCAAATCTCGAGCTACCCAAATTGAGCCTGGTAACTTTTACATGGGGAAATGCGAGCGGTATAGATAGAAAAGTGGGACTGGTGGTCATAAAACCGAGCGGAGTGCCCTACGACAGGCTGAAGAAAGAAGATATGGTGGTACTCGACCTGAATGGTAACATCATAGAAGGAAGGTGGAGACCCTCTTCAGATACTCCCACCCATCTTGTGCTCTACAGAGAATTTAATGACATTGGAGGAATAGTGCATACCCACTCTCCCTGGGCTACGAGCTGGGCCCAGGCCGGCCGGGGGATTCCGGTCCTGGGCACCACCCACGCGGATTATTTTTATGGAGAAATTCCCTGTACACGCACAATGACGGCAGAGGAGATAGAGACAGAATATGAAAAACACACGGGAGATGTTATAGTAGAAACTTTTCAGGGAAAAGACCCCTCTCAGATGCCGGGGGTTCTGGTGAACAATCACGGCCCCTTTGCCTGGGGGAAAGATCCTGTGGATGCCGTACACAATGCAGCCATTATGGAAGAAGTGGCCAGAATGGCCTTCCATACTTATTTGTTAAAGCCTGAAATCAAAGCCATAAATAATGCATTGCTGGACAGACATTTTTTAAGAAAACACGGGGCAAATGCATATTACGGTCAGAAGGAGCAAAATAGATGATGCAAAGGAAGTGAAAAAGGAGGGATTTTCATGAATCATCTGGTGATAGGAGTCGATTTCGGTACTGATTCTGTCAGGGCATTAGTAGTAGATGCGAATACGGGCGAGGAACTGGCCTGCGACACGGCCGTTTACAGGCGCTGGGCCGAAGGCAGATACTGCGACCCGGGAAAAAATCAATTCCGCCATCATCCGCTGGATTATATAGAAGGATTGGAAGCATCGATTAAGGGGGCTCTGTCAAAACTTCCACCAGAAGCCATACAGCATGTGGTAGGTATTGGAGTCGACACCACCGGTTCCACACCGGTAGCCGTTGACAGAGAAGGGCGCCCTCTGGCTCTACGCAGGGAATTTGCAGAAAACCCCAACGCCATGTTCATTTTATGGAAAGATCACACCGCCGTAAGAGAGGCGGGTGAAATAAATCAGGTGGTCCGCAGCTGGGGCGGCACCGATTTTACGCGGTATGAAGGCGGCGTGTATTCTTCCGAGTGGTTCTGGGCGAAAATACTTCATGTATTGCGCCATGATCCGGCTGTCAGAAGCGAAGCATTTTCTTGGGTAGAGCTTTGCGACTGGATACCGGCTCTGCTTACCGGGACTGAACATCCATCCATTATAAAAAGAAGCCGGTGTGCCGCGGAGCACAAGGCCATGTGGCATGAGGAATGGGGAGGATTACCGCCTGAAGAATTTCTTATAAGAATTGACCCGCTTCTGGCAGGTCTGCGTGAACGCCTTTATATCGATACATACACTTCTGATGTAAAAGCAGGAGGTCTTACTCGAGAATGGGCCGAGCGCCTGGGATTAAGAGAAAACACTCCGGTGGCCGTAGGAGCCTTTGATGCACATATGGGGGCCGTAGGAGGCGGGATAATTCCCGGAATTTTGGTAAAGATTATGGGGACTTCCACCTGTGATATTATGGTGGCAAGGAAGGATGTAATAAAAGACAAACTGATAGCTGGAATTTGCGGACAGGTAGATGGTTCGGTCATACCCGGCATGATTGGTCTTGAAGCAGGGCAATCAGCATTCGGAGATGTGTACGCATGGTTTAGAGATGTAATATATCGCCCATTAGAAACGATCCTGATGAGCACTTCAAGAATTGATGGCAATACTGCAAAGACGCTGTGTCAGGAAATAAAGGACCTTATAATACCTTCCCTGACCGAAGAAGCGGTAAAAATATATGAAACAGATACGTGTCTACTGGCACTGGACTGGCTGAATGGCCGCCGTACACCCTATGCAGATCAAAGGTTGAAAGGAGCCATCATGGGCCTTACTCTCGGCACGACGGCGCCGATAATATTCAAGGCTTTGGTAGAGGCCACCGCTTTTGGCGCGAGAGCCATCAACGAAAGATTTATTGAAGAAGGAATAAAAATTGAACAGGTAATAGCTCTGGGCGGAATAGCGGCAAAGAATGATTTTGTAATGCAGGTGACGGCAGATATCCTTAACATGCCGATAAAAGTGGCAGCATCGGAACAGGCTTGTGCCCTCGGTGCTGCTATGTTCGGCGCTGTGGTGGCCGGTTTGTATGAAACTGTAGAAAAAGCCCAGCAAAAGATGGGCTGCAGTTATTCAAAGGTGTTTATGCCGGACCCGGCCAATGCTGAGAAATATGACTCCCTTTATAAAAAATATGTGGAAACTGGAAAGTCTGTTGAAGATATGCTGCGCAATTTGTGAGCAGAAACTCATGATGCATCGAACTTTCCACCTCCTAATCATAAGCGCCGGCGTGGTAATACCACTGCCGGCTTTGCTTTTTTTGTCTCATTCTTGCAATGCCTTCCTCAAGGGATTTCTTCATCATGATATCTTCCGGCTTTCTGTATTCCGGCTTTTCCGCTCGGGATCGGAACTCCTTCACAGTAGCGGATACAAAACTGAAAATAAAGAATATATCAAATAAAGGACATGCTTGTAATTTTTTTAAAATAGCTCTTGTCGAAATTTGACAATTTTGGTAGAATAAATTAAATATCACTGCAAAGAAGCTTTTTTCAGATTTAACAGGCTTTTTTCGTGATATTATTCGTGATATTAATATCAGATATCGAAAAAAGAAAGAAAAGGAGGTATGGTTATCCAGTATTGAAGGAGGTGGGTAACCGGGCGTTATGATGGGAAGGGTTTTGAAAGTTTGAGATTAAAAATGACCGTGGCCTTTGGTCTGGTAGTTCTCATTGGCTGCCTTGCTCTTACCTTTGTGACAGAGCGGAGAGCGTCTGTCGCTCTGGAAAGCGAAGCGAGGGAGGCGATGCTCAGAGCCGCGAAGCAGGCTGCCGATACCGTGGAAAGCCGTATAAATGCGCGGGTATATGTGATGGACGCCATCAGCAACATGAGTTCCATTCAGAGCGTTTCGGAATCGTCGGAAGGCTCCCTGGAACAAACGCTGTCGATTCTTAACGATGAACTGAAATGGGCGCAGAACATAGGCTTTAAACAGTTTGGCATAGCCGATAAAAGCGGGAATGCCGTCTTTTCGGACGGCAGCAAGGCTAATGTCTCCGATAGAGACTATTTTAAAGCAGCAATAGAAGGCAAAACGAATATATCGAGCACCATTGTCAGCAGACTCGACAGCTCGGTAATTTTTGCAGTGGCTTCTCCTTTGCGCAACAAAGTCAACAAAGATATAACCGGCGTGATGATAGGGCTGGTGAATGCCGAAAAAATCAGCGATCTGGTGGGCAATATAACTTATGGCCGCAGCGGTTATGCATTCGCAGTGGATGACCGGGGCAAAATAATTGCACATAAAGATTCGGCCAAAGTGCTGGAGCAGGAAACTGTCACTGAAAAGGCAAAAACCGATGCTTCGCTGGCCTCCTTTGCTTCTGCGGTTAGAAACATGATTCAGGGGACCGAGAAAGTTGAAACATATGAGCTCCAGGGCCAGAAGTACATAATCGCCTATGCGCCGCTTAAAAGCACCGGCTGGTCGCTGGCTGTGGTAGCACCGGAGAGCGAAGTGATGGAAAAAACGGCAAGCCTGAAACGCTGGGCTCTGATTGCTTCTACGATTATCATATTATTAGCCCTTGCGCTGACATATGCATTTTCTACCAGCATAACAACCCCTCTGGCAATGGCTGTAGCATTTCTGGGGCATGTGGCCGCCGGAGATTTTACTGTAACAGTGCCGGAAAAATTTATGCGCATGAAGGATGAGACCGGGAAGCTTGCCGCCGCGCTTGCACAGCTTCAGGCGAATATAAGGCCGCTGCTTTCGGATTTGAAAAAAGACGCCGCGCAGCTAGCCAGCTGCTCCGAAATCTTGAACAGCACTTCCGAAGAAATTGCGTCTTCTTCCCAGGAAGTGGCGCAGGCCATACAGGAGGTGGCTTCCGGCGCTTCCGACCAGGCGGGCCACCTGCAGGACATCTTGAGGCTTACGGAAAATATTACATCCAGCCTGGATAAGGTCTATAAGGAACTCGGCAATGTCCGCCAAAATAGCGAGAAAACTGCGGGTCTTACCGATATCGGGAAGAAGGAGCTGGATGAGCTCGTAGGTTCAATTGAAAGCGTGCGCAATGCCTTTAATGAAGTTGCTCAAAAACTTGCTGTTCTGGATGGTTCCGTAAATCAGATCGGGGAAATTTTGCAAGTAATAAACGATATAACTGATCAGACAAACCTCCTCGCTTTAAATGCCGCCATTGAAGCTGCACGGGCGGGAGAAGCAGGTCGCGGCTTCGCGGTGGTGGCTGAAGAAGTACGCAAACTGGCGAAGCAATCCCGGACTTCATCAGATAAAATAAAGGTGCTTTTGGGGAGAATTGCATCGGAGACGAAGAAAGCAGTAAATACATCCGAAGAAGTCGGCAAACAGGTAGTCGGGCAATTAAACAAAATTGAAACTACTGTAAAGGCTTTCGACGATATACTGGATTCGACCGTCGCCATAATGCCTATGATAGAAGAAACATACCGACAGGTGGACAGTACGGTAAAGGCGAAAGACGTGATGGTGGACCGCGTCCAGAGTATAAGCTCTGTGGCCGAGGAAACGTCTACGGCAGCTGAGGAGATATCTGCTTCTGCACAGGAACTTTCGGCTTCAACTGAGGAGATAGCCTCTTCAACCGAGGAAATATTGAAAGTGGCAAAACGGCTCGAAGAACAGGTAGGAAAGTTTAAAGTATAGAGATATATAATGGTGAAGCAGATTTTAAGCTGCGGTTTTACGCAGCTTTTTCTATTTGCCTATCTGCTCCAAAATATTACAAATAAAATACAAAATAATTTTTATAAAAAACATATTTACTTTCGAATGAAAGTATAATATAATATAAATGAAAATATAAGAAAATAGAGGCACATCTAAATTTATCAAAAGGATGTAGAATAAT
>JARRBK010000038.1 GCA_029982615.1 Tepidanaerobacteraceae bacterium
ACTCAAAATCCAGTGGTAGCAATACCGTGCGGGTTCGACTCCCGCCTTCGGCACCATTTTTATTTTTATTTAAATTATTTAAATCGTTATATATCAGGCTTTTTAAATCAGTGAATGGCATAATGGCTGCATAACAACATAAAATGATAAAAAACAAAGGAACTCTGAAACGTGTGTCGCAGAGTTCCTTTTTGATTTATAAACATACTAATTCATATATTTTTCGCTTTTGGGATTCCGAGGACAATAGAGATAAGTGCCATAATGCCTAGCAGATACGGATAATAAAGTGTCGGCATTATCTCTAATGGAGAAAGTTTTGATATGCTTCCTGCCAGCAGCATTTGAGCGCCGTAAGGTATGATACCCTGCCATACACATGAAAATATGTCCAGCATACTGGCGCTGCGCCTGGGATCTACGCCGTTTTCGTCGGATATTTTTTTTGCCATGGGTCCAGTTATGACTATGGCCACCGTGTTGTTAGCTGTGCAGATATCCGCAACTGATACCAGGGCGCCTATGCCAAGTTCTGCTCCTTTTATACTTTTAATCCTGCGGCTTATTACATCCAGCAGGTAATCTATGCCTCCATTGTCGGTTATTAATGCCGCCAAACCACCTATTAAAAGAGAAAGTATGAAAATCTCCTGCATGGAACCAAAACCCTCATATATCTTTTGAGTAAACCCGATAAGAGTGAAACTGCCGTCAGCCAGGCCGATTATGCCTGCCAATAAGGTTCCTATAATTAACACCAGGAAGACATTTATTCCCGCAAGTGCAAGTATTAATACCGCAAGATAAGGAAAAATTTTTAATACATTATATTGAAGTTCAGGGGGTATCTCACCATTCATCCCAAATAATACCATTAGTATAATGGTCAATACGGCAGCGGGCATGGCAATTTTAAAGTTCATTATAAACTTGTCTTTCATTGCGCATCCCTGGGTTCTGGTGGCTGCTATAGTAGTATCTGAAATCATTGACAGATTGTCTCCAAACATGGCTCCTCCCACCACAGCTCCTACCGCGACGGCCAGTGGAAGGTGAGCTTTTGTTGCCATGTCCACTGCAATCGGAGCAACTGCAGCAATGGTGCCCATAGAAGTGCCCATGGCAGTGGATACAAAAGCTGCTATGATAAATATGCCGGGGAATATAAAACTTGGCGGTATTATGGAAAGGCCGAAATTAACAGTGGAATCCACACCACCCATTGCTTTGGCCACAGTGGAGAATCCTCCGGCCAATAGGTAAATCATGCACATGATGACTATATTGGTCTCGCCGACGCCTTTAACAAAGGTGTCCATTTTTTCTTCAATACTGCCTTTACCGAGAATAAAAGCTATTATGATACCCACTATTGCTGCCACCGGCGAGGGGAGCTGATAAAAGGCAAAATCTACTCCTTTTACATTGAAATAAATGCCTGTACCCAAAAATAACACCAGAAATACTGCTAAAGGTAAAAGAGCCACAAGATTTTTTCTTTGTTTCATAAAAAATCCTCCTTTTGCTTCAAGTATATCAAGTATATCATGTATATCATGCCGCCAAATCATCTGCCTCGCCGCCAGTTCGTGCTGACTAGCACATCCCCATGACTGCCTATATAATTTTGTGATACTGTGAACTACAACAGTTTTATTATACCATACTTTTAGGCCCATTTTCGGTGGGAAGCCAGTAGAGGCAAGGGATACGACGATTTATATTTAAAATATAAAATCATATATCTGTGACAAAACTGTGAAATAGTATTTATAAAATAAATATGAGCTGTATAGTTTATATAAAAAATCACTACGGGCATTGAATTGTCGTTATTAATTATCAGTTTAACTGTGATGGTCAGCACATCCGGGTCTATTATAACAAAACGCGCGACAGATTTTTCAAAATTCGTTGAGAAATTATAGCAAAATATAAGAATAGAATAATTTTGCTGTACATGCATAACTCATGAAATAAAAATGCGGAACTTAGCTACCAAATAGAGAAAGGAAGGATATAATGAAAAGGTTAAATTTAGTCACGATACCACTGGATATAGCGATGACTAGCGTGTTTGCACTAATGTTCAACAAAATGGTAATTGCAGGTCTGGAAATTTATTTTTTGAATATGAGATATCAAGATGTCTAATAAGATTAATTTCTTTAGGAATAAGATTTATAGTCAACGACAGCAGGAAATGGAGAATTTTTCACGAATAAAACTATCATAAACAAAGTACAATAAAAGGTAGAATTATCCCTTTGTCAGATGTGAAGGACGAAGTATTTTCACAATGAATAGTTGGCAAAGGTTGGCTATTATACCAGAAGAGGGTAAGGTATTTTCTCCTGTAACTGGCAGAATATCATCTCTCTTACCAACTAAACATGCGGTTGGTATAGTTGAGCACAACAAGGTTGAAGTACTAATCCATATCGGCATTGATACCGTAAAGCTTAATGGTAAATATTACAAGTCTTATATTAAAGAAGGCGATATGGTTAATGCTGTATATTGGAGTTTGACATAAATAAAATTAAATCTTCCGGCTTTGAAGTTGTAACTCCAGTTGTAATTACTAATGATGGGGAATTTTTCGATATTATATCAACTGGTGCTTTAAGTGTCAATGTCAATGACTGCCTTATTACTATTGTTAGATAGAATCATAATGAAACAGCATTTTTTTTTACGAATTCAACTTACTTGCTTTAATCAAGTATTGGACTGACTTGAATTTTAATTGAGGAGGAATCAGCATGAATTATGAAAAACTCTTTACCCTTTTCTACATTGGGAAGATGAAAGTAAAGAACAGGATCGTCATGTCTCCGATGGGGTTAAATGCAGCGCATGCAGATGGAACGATCGATAATGATGAAATCGATTATTTCGAGGAACGGGCCCGAGGCGGCACAGGCATGATCATCGTGGGTTGCCAGTTCCTTACCCAGGAACTTGCGCAGGGTTCGCTTGAGGGTTACCTTGATAGAACCTATGTTATTCCTCAACTCACAAATCTTTGCTCCAGTGGTATAAAGGCCAAATGAACTTATACAATGTCGATGTACATCTTAACACTAATATAACCGAAGATTCGCCCGAACTAGGGGCTGCCGATGCAATCATCATTGCCACCGGAGCAGTTCCGATTACTCCAAAGATTAAAGGGATTGAAAATGCCGTTGATGTGGTTTCTGCACATATCCATCCCGAAAAGTTGAAAGGCGATAAGATTGTATACTGCGGCGGGGGCTTATCGGCCTGTGACAGTGCGCTTGAGGCTGCAATGAATGGAAAGAAGGTTGCCATTATCGAGATGCTGGATGAAGTAGCAATTAACGAACACTTCATCAATAAAGCATCTTTAATTCCCATGTTGCAAAAACACAATGTTGAGATTCTGACAGGACACAAGGTGTTAGAAATAATGGAAAACGGAGTAAAAGCAGAGAAGAAAGATGGCACGCAGGTATTTATCGAGGCGGATACAGTCGTTTCTGCTTTTGGAATGACGCCGAACGATGAACTGGCCAAGGCTATAGATGCAAAATACCACTTAAAGACTCGTGTAATAGGTGACTGCAACAAGGTCGGAAAAGTCGGAGGCGCAATTCGAGAAGGATTTTACGCCGCAATATCGCTTGATTGATTATTAGAATTCTAACATATTGCGTCGGTGACAGCCATAAAAACTTTGTCTAAGATTAGAGCCCGCTGGGCTCTTTTTAATTTTTTTTGCAGGGTTTTTTGGTTTTTCATCGTCTTTATTAGTGGAATGGAAAGGAGGGGAGCGATGGTTTCTGATGAGCAGTTGGTTGCCAGGTGTATGGAGGGTGACCAAGAAGCATTCCGCTAATATAGTTTATATCGCTGGTAGACGCCGTATCCCTTTCGGATAGGGGAAAGGTGGAAAGCGTATCCTGTGAAGGTAAGCAAGGCAAAGCAGACATCGATATTATCCCTGCGACCACTTCCAACCGGACGCTTATAGCCGCTGCCCTTTCGATGATACCGGTTCGTGTCTCAGATAAACGGCAGGGCTGCAGCTGCCGCAGTCATTAGATGGTGGCCGGTGGTTTTGATTCTGCTGGGGGGAATAAGGAAAAAGACACCGCAGTCAGTTTCGATATCTTCAGCATATTTGTAATCTGCGTCATAGGACTTTTCAGCCTGGGCATTTACGCCTTATCGGAAGTGGGAGTTATTGGCCGGATAAGCCGGATGGTTTCGTCCCAAGACTTTGTTCTGGCGGTGGAACCCGAGAGATTTGACATTGATGGCAGCGTCAGGAAAATAATAATAGAATCTCCTGACTGTGAATTGACGGTCCGCACCGGAAAGGAACATTCGGTTATCTCTCGCGGGAGCGCCCGGGTTACGGCTGACTCCAGAAAGACCGCCGAAAATCTTCTAAGCTCCCGGAAAGTGGTTTTTTATAAATCCGGCGATACACTGTATATTTCTTTTAACACGCCTTCATCCGGAGACGGCCATGGATTTTACGCCCGCATGACCGGCTATACCGTAATTGTCCCTGAAGACATAGATATAGAGATAAACAATGGCCGTTATTTGAAGATAAGTGCCGACAATTTGAAAAGCAACTGGCTGGTCGAAAATTCAGGAAAGGTGGAAATAAGGCTGCCCGGCAGTGCAGACGCCAGGGTAAAAGCTGTGGTTGACGACAGAGAGTCGCTGGAAGGAAACGCTGAATGGAAAATAACAGGAAATGATGCAAAAGATACAAATCCACCCCATAGTATTGTGGGAGAAGCGGTGTTCGGAAGCGGCAGTTATTCCATAAATGTTATGGGAGGGGATATTATTGTAAATTATTGAAATCGATGTTGGAAAAGAATGAAACAGCTGTAATCAGTGAAAGCAGTTTGACCAAAGATTGGCTTTCTCAAGAGGAGGAGACGACGTGGAAAGATTTATAAAAAATATAATTCAAGTCGCGTTAAAACGCGGTTTTTTTTGTCCTGCGCTGAAAACAGACTGGAATTAATGCCGGCAGATTTAAAAATTTTTTATGATGTCGTTCAATATTTTCAGCTGTTCTGGAGAAAGGTCTCTGGCATTTTTAATCAGTTCAAGGTATTCGGGATTAGTTCTTTCGCCATCGAAATTAAAAAAATCTGCCAGCGTGATACCCAGCGCATTGCATATTTTTTCGATGGTCTCTATGTCAGCCCTGCGGGAGCCATTTTCAATCCGATACATAACTGGTTGAGATAAACCTGCTTTTAAAGCTAATTGTCGGTTTGACAATCCCATTTTTTCCCTTAATTTCCGTATTCTATCACCAATGTTCATAAGCTACTGCCCCATATTCTAAAATAGAATATTTACAGATTAAATATATATGAAAATCTATGAAAAAACAAGTAATTATTAGATAAATATTAAACAATAAGATGTATTATTCGTAAAAAGAATAAAAAACAATTGATTATTATGCGAGAATAGAATAAGATATTTAAGGTAGGAAGGAGGGTTGCTTGTGATTGGCCAGAGAATTAAGAAGCTGCGGGAAAAAAAGAAGATGTCGCAGCGTGAGCTGGGGGTGAGAACCAGAATCTTTAATCAGTCTCAAATCAGCAAAATAGAAAACAATGAAAGGTATCTGAAGGCCGACGAGTTGAAGATTATAGCGGATGCGCTGGGGGTGGCGGTAATAGAGCTTGTGGACAGACCCGCCTGAAAAAAGAGCTTTATTTCTCGAGCTCTTTTCGGCCAAATAAAATGGTTGGAGGTTCAGTGATGGATTTACAGCGGAATGTTTTACAATCCTGGCTTGATGAAGACCTGGTGATAACCGGCATGGAGGCGGACTGCTGGGAAGAAGCATTAAAGATTCTCAGCAGCCGGCTGAAAGAAAAGGGATATGTAAAAGATGATTTTTATCGGGCGCTGGTGGAGAGGGAAAAAAGTTTCCCTACAGGGCTGCCGGTGGAAGGAGACATTAAGGCTGCCATACCTCATGCAAATCCGGACTATGTGATAAAGCCCGCTGTAGCGGTGGGGGTCCTAAAAAACCCGGTGGCTTTCGGAGAAATGGGCACAAGCGACAGGCAAATCCAGTGCAAATTGATTTTTCTGCTTGCCCTCAATGACTCGAAAAATCATCTGGACCTTTTAAGAAAGCTGATGGATTTTTTTGTAGATGGACAGAACTTAAAAGAAATTGCCTGTGAGCCCGAAAGCAAAAAGATAATTC
Organism: Tepidanaerobacteraceae bacterium; assembly: GCA_029982615.1. GTDB lineage: Bacteria > Bacillota > Thermosediminibacteria > Thermosediminibacterales > Tepidanaerobacteraceae > JANLFP01. The sequence continues at coordinate 6,230 of JARRBK010000038.1, forward strand.
GGATTCTTGTTGAAAAAATTTCATGAAAGGAGCTGGATAAAGCAATAATCGGCATGTGTTTTTTCTAAAATATTTGGAGGAGTGATGCTGTTTGAAGAAAAAAATAGTTGTCGCATGCGGCTCGGGAGTCGCCACTTCGAATACCGTTGCGGAAAAGGTGAAAGATTTATGCAAAAAGAGAAAAATCGAAGTTGACGTCCAGGCGGTTGATTTTCGTTCGCTGAAGGATTATCTCAAAGGCGCCGATGTGTTTATTTCCATCGCACCATATGATAAGACAGACTACGGTGTGCCCACCATAAGCGGGATACCTTTCCTCACGGGTGTGAAATGTGATGAGGCTATGGACGAACTGGAAAAGTTGCTGAAAAAATAAGAAGGGGGATGTCGTATGGATATTTTAAAAAATGTAATTCAATATATCCTTGACCTCGGTGCCGCCATTTTTTTGCCATTTGTGATGATAATCTTGGGCCTTATTATGAGGATGAAACTTTCCAAGGCATTTTCATCGGCTTTAACACTTGGCGTAGCTTTTATGGGAATGTCTGTGATACTAAATTTTATGACGGGAGCCATTTCTCCCGCCGCCAGCGCCTTTGTAAAAAATACCGGTTTGCAGCTAAACGCGCTGGACCTTGGCTGGACCCCTAATGCAGCCATCGCATGGGCCTGGCCGTATGCCTTTTTCATGTTTCCACTCCAGATAGTGATAAATATTGTTATGCTGGCTATGGGTTGGACAAACTGCTTGAATGTGGATATGTGGAATGTCTGGAACAAAGTCTTCACCGGAGTTCTGGTAGCCGGTGTAACAGCTAGCCTGCCGATAGCTTTCATAGTTTGTGCGATAATGGTCGTGTTTGAATTAAAAAATGCTGACCTTACTCAGAAGCAGGTTTATGAAATAACGAACATCCCCGGCATTGCTCTGCCGCACAGCATGGCGCTCACAGGCGTGATTCTGGCACCTCTTAACAGGCTGCTGGATTTTGTGCCGGGCATCAATAAAATAAAATTCGATGCCGATGTGCTTAAGGAAAAACTGGGTATTTTCGGAGAAAATCATGTTCTGGGGTTTATAGTCGGTTTATTTATAGCACTATTTGCAAAATACGATTTGAAGGGGACGCTTACTCTTGCGGTTCAGTCAGCTACCGCCCTAGTGCTTTTCCCGATGGCAGCGGCGCTTTTCATGAAGGCGCTGGCGCCTATTTCAGAGGCTGCAGCAGACTTCATGAAATCGAGGTTCCCCGGGCGAGAATTTTACATAGGCCTGGACTGGCCTTTTCTGGCAGGGCAGCCCTCTTTATGGGTGACTACTATCATTCTCGTTCCTTTCATCCTTCTTATGTCGGTGGTTTTGCCTGGGAATACCACACTGCCTTTTGGCGGTATTCTAAACACATGCCTTGCTGTAACAGCCCTTATTATAACTCGCGGCGATTTGTTCAGAATGATTATCCTTGGGATTATATCAACTCCGCTGTATCTCTGGGTAGCAAGTTATTTTGCCCCGATTATAACCGATTTGGCGAGAAATGTGGGCACTATAAATATTCCGGCGGGACAGCTTGTCACATGGAATGGAATGGAGTGCCCGGAGTTTCGGTATTTTATGAGCCAGATAGGTTTGATTTTCAAGGGCCAGCTATTCCCAGGGATATTGATGCTTCCGCTGTATATTCTGCTCATATGGTATTATGTAAAGCACATGAGCCTGCGTGAAAAAGAGGCAAAAGAAAGGCTGGACGCTGGAAATTAAGGTGGCAAAGGAGAATGATGGCTTTGATATGCACCGTTACGTTAAATCCGGCGCTGGATAAAATCTTGATTGTAGATGAAATACGGCCGGGCGAAAACAACAGGTTGTCAAATATCGAAACAGATGTAGGCGGAAAAGGGACACATGTTTCTGCCGTGCTGTCGGATCTGGGGGTTGATAATGTTGCGACCGGTATTCTTGGAGGGAGCACCGGTCGAAAATTGCAGCGGCTTTTGATGGACAGAGGCGTCGCCTGCGACTTCGTATGGAAACAGGATTATGAGACAAGGACAAGCTATATCGTAATAGAATTCCGGTACCACAGGCATTTTATGCTTACGGAAAAAGGGGCAGAAGTCGACGGCGAAACCGTTGATAGACTAAAGGCAAAAGTTAAAGAGCTTTCGCACAAGTGCGAATACATCGTCTTTTCCGGAGGAGTATGCCCTGGGTTTGATAAAAGCATTTACAGAGAACTGATAGAGATATCGAACAAAAACGGTGTAAAATCAGTGCTGGATGCAAGCGGAGAGTTTTTGAAAGAAGGCATAAAGTCGGGCCCGTACATGATAAAACCGAACCATGACGAGTTTTCACAGATTATGGGGAAAAACATGCAGGATGAGCGGGAGATTGCAGCTCATGCGAAACAACTGCTGGGAAGCGGGATACGCGTGGTTGCCGTAACTCTGGACAGGCGGGGCTGCATAATTGTCACAAAAGAACAAAGCTGGAGAATATATCCCCCTGATATTCATGCTGTGAACACTGTGGGATGCGGAGACGTATTTCTGGCTGCTGCACTGAAAAAAATCGCTGACAAAAATAGCCTCGATGAAAGTTTCATATTCGCTACTGCTCTAAGTGCAACTAAAGCTATGCAAATTAAAACTTCCAAATTTGACTTAAAAAAGGCGCAAGAACTTATTAAAAAAATAAAAATTGAAGAATGGACATAAAGGAGGAGTTTTTTTGCAATATATTGAAGAAAGAGAACAGATGTGCAAATTAGTGAAGATTATGTTTGACAGGTTCGTCACGAATGCAGTGGGCGGCAATGTTTCTATGAGGGTGGGGGAAAATCTGGCACTGATAACCCCTGCACTGATGGCTGAAGAAAAATTCTGCAGCCTGAGTCCCGAAGATATCATGCTGGTGGACTTTGACATGAATATTCTGGAGGGGAACGGAAAGCCGAGCCGCGAGATGGACATGCATTGTGGAATTCTGAAAAATATGCCGGAAGCAGCCGCGTGCATACACGCCCACCCCAAAAACATTCTGGTATTTGCCTGCCTGGAAGTCCCGCTGCCTTCTGTGACGGAAGCCACAAGGAAATACGGCGTTGTGGATGTGCTGCCGTATCAAAAAGCCTGCACGCCGGACCTTGCAGGAAAGGTCATAGAATATTTCAATGCAAAAAAAGAAAAAATCAAACATTCCGGCATGGCGGTGATGCTGGCAAGGCATGGGATTGTAGCGATAGGCAGGAGCCTTTACGAAGCCTACAATGTAATTGAGAGGCTGGAATCCAATGCGTATATAGTCCTGGCTGGAAAGCTGCTGGACGACAACCCCGTGTTAAAGGCTTCGAATCTTCAGGATCGATTCAAACCGGCCGTGTTTATGGAAACTCAAGGTTGAAGAATCCGAGGAGAAACGAATGGTTTGCATACATAATCGATCAATCAATAACATTTAGCTGCGGCAAAAGCCGCAGCTAAACAACTTTCTTCAACATCTCTTCCACATAATTTTCAACAGTCTTGCCTTCTCTTTTGGCCTTGATTTCAATAACTCTGTAAAGCTCTCCTGGAATTTTAACAGTTTTAGGTGAATCTTCGGGTTCTGGAATTTTATCGCCATCCTCATAAGAAACTTCCAGCCATGCTTCTTTTGCCTTAACTGCATCATGAATCGCTTCTTCAATTGTATTACCGGTGCCTATACAGAATGGTAAATCCAGAAATTCAACAATATATCATTAATATATCATTAATATATCATTTGCCCTCGTCTTCCAACGCAGATCTGACAGTAAAGAGATATTTTAGATAATACCAGGATTTTCCCGTTTCTCAATTAAATCTATAATTTAAATAGCTTTTTTATATATACGGGTTTCACAGGATTCTCACGTTTTATGACTAGCTTATATGGTCCCATTCTATAAATATAGTGACTTGAAACCCTTCCCTGGCTGTCTTCGCATAAAACCAATACTTATAATAAGCAATCTATCAATTTCTTCAAATCTTTTTCCTGTTGGATTCTCTTTCATCTCTTTGAGTAATTTCTCCCTCTTGCTCAGAACTATTTCCTCCCTTGTTTAATATAACAATACAAAACCGCACCTTGTATCAAACCGGACTTGCAGTACTGCAAATGAGGCATATTATGAATTTATCAAATAAATTTATAAAAAAGAAGGATTTTTGAATTTGATGTAGAATTAATATTATATAAAAAGACATCATACGTCATACGTATTACGTAATATGATAGGAGGCCAGGACTGTCAACAATGGTTAAGAGAAAAAATTTATCAAATGAGGTTGCCGCTCAAATTAAAAAAATGATTCAAAACAAAAAGTTCCTACCCGGCAGCAAGCTGCCGAATGAAACGGAGCTATCGGAAATGATGAATGTCAGCAGGACTACAATTAGAGAAGCAATTAAGTTGCTTGCTTCCAACAATATAGTGGAAATAATAAGAGGTAAAGGCACTTTCGTCAGCGAGATGCCGGGTTTAATAAAGGACCCGTTGGGAGTAGGGTTTATGGAGGATAAAAATTTACTGTTTTCACTTTTTGAAACAAGGATACTAATCGAACCAAAAGTTGCATCAATTGCCGCAAAAAGAGCCACTCCAGAAGACATCAAGAAAATAAAGGAACATGTTGACGAAATGAGGGAGGTGATAAATGGGAAACAAAGCCATAAAGAAAAGGATATAGAATTTCATACTCAAATTGCCAGAGCAATGAAAAACCCAATAATCGAAAGAATTGTGCCGATAATCATCGAATCAATAACCAAAGGCTATTACGAGACAATAAACGTACCTGGAAGCGCGCAAAAAGCTGTTTTAAGTCACGAAAAAATTTATGAGGCGATTAAAAATCACGATGCTGCAGCAGCCGAAAGAGAAATGAAGTTTCATCTAGAAGAAGCATTAAAGGACATCGGCTGGTCGCAGGATGAAATGACTGTTTAAAAGAATATTCGGGAGGGAAAAAGGTGAGAAAATATTTTAAAGCGTTATGTCTGACAGTTTCTATTTTTCTGGTGCTGGTGCTGCTAGCAGGCTGCGGAAATTCGGGCAATTCCGGGAATAGTTCTGAGCCTGCAAAGCAGGAGGGCAACAAAGAGGAAGTAGTAAACTTAAAACACTGGGTCTGGCTCGATAACCCCAATGATCCTACTTTTGCGCAGCTCGTAAAGGAATTCAACGATACTCATCCTAATATCCACGTGGATGTGGAAGTCATCGGCTGGAACGACTTTCATACGAAGCTGTTGAGCAGCGTTACAGGCGGTAGCGGCCCGGACACATCTTCGTTTAAGCTGACCTGGCAACCTGAGTTCATAGGGCAGGATGCGCTGCTCCCCCTGGATGATTTTCTGAAGGATTGGGCAGGGAAAAATGATGTGGTGGACAATCTCTGGGATGTAATGAAATACAGCGACGGCAAACATTATGTGATGCCGTGGGAGCTTCAGGTGCTGTACATGTATTACAGGCCGAGCATGTTCAAAGCTGCAGGGATAAATGAAGTTCCGAAGACGTGGGATGAATTTTTAAAAGCTGCACAAAAACTGACAAAAGATACTGATGGAGACGGCAAGATTGACCAGTACGGCTTCGGCATGAGGGGAGCAAGAGGCGGTCATGAGCCGTGGGCTAGCTTTGTTTTAGCCAGTGTTCCCGGCAATACATTCTTTGATGATAAGGGAAATTGTACACTGACCACTCCGGAAGCTGTAAAGGCAAATCAATTCTTCATTGATTTGTACAGAAAATACAAAGTAGTGCCGCCTACGGCACCTGCAGACGGATTCAACGAGATTATTGCGAACTTCAAAGCAGGGAAAACAGCGATGGTGGTGCATCACATCAAGTCTTCCAACGGCATGATCGAGCAGTTTGGAGATGATGTGGACGCATTCCCGGTGCCAGCAGGTCCCCAGGGTAGGTGGACTTCTCTCGGCGATACTGAAAATGTTATATATAAATCCACTAAGCATCCGAAAGAAGCTTTCACCTTCATATCCTGGCTTTCTGAAAAAGAACAGCTTTTGAGATGGGATAAAGCCACCGGCAATGTGCCTGTGCTCAAATCCCTGCAAGAAGAGGAATACTTTAAGAACAACCGATTTATGAGAGCTTCTTTTGAATCCATGCCTTTTGCACACGTCTATCCCATAAACGAAAACATGGGAGAATGGATTGAATCCCTATGGCCTGCAGTGACCCAGCAGGCGCTGGAAGGCAAGATTACCAGCGAGGAAATGATGGAAAAACTTGCTGAAGGCATGACCAAAAAGTAATTTCAGATATATCAAATCAATTGTGTATACCCATAAAACTTTAAATATAGGGGTTTTTATGATGCTTTCAGGTGCCGGGATCAGAGCCCCACAAGAGGTAAGTTGAAGGGCACATAAAAATTTTGGAATCAGATTTTACGAAATCGTACTCAATCCAGCATTTGACATCTGATTTCCGGCACCCTGTTTTGCTGTTATTGTTGCGTAAAACCACATTGCGCTTGCAAGGAGTGTACCTATGAAAAATATTTGGTCAAAATCCGCACCTTACTTGTTGATCGCTCCTGCCCTTTTATTGATGCTGCTGATTATAGCGTATCCGATAGCCAATTCCATCCGAATGAGCTTTTTAAAATACATTCTTTTCAAACCCAAAGATGTGGAATTCATAGGGTTTGCAAATTATATCAATGCTTTAAAAGATCCGGTATTTAGGCAAGCCCTGGTCAATACCGTTTTATGGATAGCCGGGGGAGTATTTTTTCAGTTCTTTTTTGGATTGATACTGGCACTATTGTTAAACAGGCGATTTAAGGGCAGAGGCTTTATAAGGTCGATAATATTAATTCCATGGGTTACACCGGGCGTTTTAATCGGCCTGATGTGGAAATGGATGTATGATGGAAACTACGGTGTAATCAATGATATACTTGTAAGATTGCATATAATTCAAAATTTCATTCCGTGGCTGGCAAAATCTCAGACATCGCTTCTCGCAGTAATAATCACTATAATATGGCAGGGCGTACCTTTCTTTGCAATAATGCTGCTGGCAGGCCTTCAGGCTATACCAGAAGAATTGTACGAAGCGGGAAAGGTGGATGGCGCAACAGGCTGGCAGGCTTTCTGGCATATAACTTTACCCATGCTCAAACCTACAATACTTGTGTCCACTCTGCTCAGAATTATATGGGTGGCAAACTCTGTGGATGTGATATATATAATGACCGGCGGAGGACCTGGTTACAGTTCTCTTACTCTGAGCGTCTATACTTATATGAAAGCTCAAAAGGCTATGGATTTTGGCTATGCCTCCACCCTGGCTATTTACCTTACCTTAATGCTCTCGGCAATAGCTTTCTTCTACATCAGGAATTTAAATCTGAAGGAGGTAAGGTAGAATGAAAAAATCAAATATAATTCATGATTTGTTGCTATTTTACATCCCGCTGACTTTGCTGGTTGCATTTGCCGTATTCCCTTATTTATGGACATTTTTAACATCCATCAAACCAGATACTGAACTTTACACGTCCACTGTGCGGTATTTACCTCAGCACCCTACATTAAAAAATTATGTGGATTTGTTTCAGAAGTCCAATTTTGTTAAGAATATGATGAACAGTTTTTTTGTGGCGTCGGTAACCGCGGTGATAAGCCTGTTCGTTTCTGTGCTGGCTGCTTACGCTTTTGCAAGGTTTAACTTTAAAGGCAAGATATATTTTATGGTTTCCTTTTTGTTGATAAATATGTTCCCCGCTGTGCTTCTTTTGATTCCGCTTTTTGTAATCATGCGCAAAATCGGACTGCTTTATACGCCGTATTCGCTGATGGTGGCTTACTCGACTTTTACTATACCTTTTTCTGTTTGGCTTCTGACCGGATATATAAGAGAATTGCCCGTTTCTTTAGAAGAAGCTGCCATGGTAGACGGCTGCAGCAGGATTCAGGCATTTTTCAGGATAACTCTGCCGCTCACCGTACCGGGGATTGTGGCAACCGGTATATATATTTTTATAACTGCATGGAATGAATTTGTGTTTGCCCTGATGTTCACCAATGAGGCGAGCAGGACTCTACCTGTGGCTTTGCAGACCTTTATCGGGCAGTATGATATTCAGTGGGGCCTGCTGACGGCGGGAGGTGTAATCACAACAATCCCGGTGGTCATACTGTTTATGCTGGTGCAAAAAAAGCTGGTGGAGGGCTTAACTGCTGGAGCTGTTAAGGGATAACGTTAGCGATTTAAGGAGGAGCAAAAAATGAATCTAAAAGAATTGCAAGATATCAGCAAGATAGTAAGGCAAGATATTATCAAAATGATAGGCAAAGCCGGGTCGGGCCATCCCGGAGGCTCTCTTTCAATTGTGGAAATTTTGGTGTCGCTATACTATGAGGTGATGAATATAAAGCCTGAAGACCCGCGCTGGGAGGATAGAGATAGGCTTGTCTTGAGTAAGGGCCACGGTTGCCCGGCGCTATATTCGGTACTGGCGCGCAGAGGGTACTTTGATACCGATGAGCTGGCTACATTGAGGCGGCTGGGTTCTATACTACAGGGCCATCCGGATATGAAGAAAACCCCCGGTATAGACGCATCTACGGGCTCCTTGGGTCAGGGGCTGTCTGTGGCAGTAGGTATGGCACTGGGAGCGAAATTAAAGAGAAAAGGTTACAGGGTTTTTTGCATAATAGGAGATGGAGAAATGCAGGAAGGCCAGATATGGGAGGCTTTAATGGCTTCAATTCATTATAAGCTGGACAATTTAACAATCATTCTGGACCACAACAAACTTCAGATAGACGGGCCCAACGATACGGTAATGTCTCTCGGAAATATAAACGATAGGATGACTGCTTTTGGCTTTGATGTGTATGATGTGGATGGGCATGATTTTGATGTCTTGATAAAAACCCTTCGCTCAGAAAATAATGCTGGCAGGCCCAAATTCATCATAGCGAATACTGTAAAAGGCAAAGGCGTTTCTTTTATGGAAAACCAGGTGGGGTGGCACGGCAAAGCCCCTAATGCTGAAGAAGTAAACAAAGCGCTCATGGAACTGGGAGGGGAAATATAATGGAAAACATGAAATCACCCAGACTCGCATACGGAGAAGCTCTTGCAGAGCTCGGAGAAAAAAACGAAAAAGTCGTGGCGCTCGATGCAGACCTGGCCCATGCCACCCAGACTGCTATTTTTGCCGAAAGGTTCAAAAGCAGGTTTTTTAATGTGGGCATAGCTGAGCAGAATTTAATGGGTGTAGCGGCGGGCCTTGCGCTTTCCGGCTTTATTCCTTTTGCCAGCACTTTTGCCATTTTTGGGGCAGGTAGGGCATTTGAACAGATACGAAACACCATATGCTACCCCAATGCGCTCAACGTTAAAATCGTGCTAACTCATGCAGGGATTACAGTGGGTGAAGACGGAGGGAGCCATCAGGCTGTGGAAGACATATCCCTGATGCGAAGCCTTCCCGGCATGACGGTGCTAGTGCCGTGTGATGCAATAGAGACAAAAAAGGCTGTTTTTGCTGCAAGTAATATAGACGGCCCGGTTTATATCAGAATCGCAAGGCCTGTTGCTCCTATAATAACAAATGAGGATCATAATTTCGAACCCGGCAGGGCAAATGTTATGAGAAAAGGCAGTGATGTGGCCATATTTGCCACCGGGCTCATGGTGGCAAAAGCGCTCGAAGCCGCGGCAGAGCTGGAAAAGGAAGGCATAAGCGCTTCTGTCGTAAACGTTCATACGATAAAACCGTTGGATGCCGAAACGGTGTTAAAAGAGGCGGCCAGAACAAAAAAAGTAATTACGGTGGAAGAACATTCCGTAATCGGCGGACTGGGTTCGGCTGTGGCTGAAATCCTGATTGAGAACATGCCGGTAAGAATGAAAAGGATTGGAATCAGCGATGTTTTCGGTCAATCGGGAACTCCTGATGAGCTGCTGGAGTATTACGGGCTCACTGGTGAAAATATAATCAAAGCAGTAAAGGATATTCTTTAATTTTTACCAAAAGTTGGGCCGTCTCCCGCAGAAGAGTAAAATTTTACCATCATAATCAGAGTTTAATATCTTATTGGCAAACCAAACATAACAGGAGGAATTTATATGCAATATTTTTACCATTATGAGGAGAAAGATGGGTACATTGATGTTATTAAAGCAAAAGATGTGATGAAATACGTGGGAGCCGGAGTGCTGAAACTGGATGCGAATAAAAGCTATTGTGCAAAATCTGAAGGCAATGAAGTCGTTCTTGTGATATTATCCGGCAAAGCCCATGTTAAGGTATATGGAAATTATTTTGAAAACCTCGGGGAAAGGGATGATGTATTCTCCGGAAAAGCTACGGCAGTATATATACCTAAAGACAGCAGTTATGAAGTGACGGAAGCTCGAGGGAGCCAGGTGGAGATTGCCGTGCTGTCATCACCGGCAGAAAAAAAATTCGCGCCTTTCGTGGTAACTCCCGGCGAAGTTGTGGCAAATCTGCGCGGAATGCCTGGATACAGGCGAGAAGTGCATGATATAATCGTCGAAAATGGTGAAGGCAGGGTCGATAAAATAGTAGTAGGAGAAACCTTTTCATATCCTGGAGAATGGTCCAGCTATCCGTCTCACAAGCACGATAAGTTTGATCCGCCCAATGAAACAGAAATGGAGGAAATATATCTTTTTAAAGTGAAGCCGAAAGAAGGGTTTGGAGTCCAGGTAATGTATAACGATGATTTTTCCATGAGAAATGCTTATATTATAAAAAATAACGATATGGTGGCAATACCTCAAGGATATCATCCTGTAGCGGCTGCACCGGGTTTTAAATTGTATTATCTATGGGTTATGGCAGGTCCTAGCGGGAGGAAACTCACTCCCAAGGATGATTTAAAGATTGTAAACAGCATGCTCCGCTGATGACGTAAAAAAGCCCCGAAAGGCTTTAAACATTCGGGGCTTTATCTTTTTTGTTCTTTTCGTCTCTTTCACACGCATCGAGTTCTTCAATGATGTTTCTGCATATCGAAATGAGCATTTCCGTCTGCCGAGCTGGCCTTGTCCTCAAAATATGGACAAATTCATTAATTGCCTCCTCAGCTTCGGATGCAGGGCTATATTTCAGTGGTCCTTCCAGAATATAATCCAGACCCACATTTAACGCTTTTGCTATTTTATTTAATGTTTTTAATGATGGTATTTTGTCACCCCTTTCCATTTGACCGATGTAGCTGTAGTGCAGGTTTGCTTTTTCGCCCAATTCTTCCTGTGTCAAATTTTGCTTCTGTCGAATTTGTCTGATTTTTTTGCCGATATCTCTGAAGATTTCATCTGTTGGCAAACTCATCAACTCCCCATAGCTTCTTTATATATGTTGCAATTTTTTGTAAAAAAAGTAAAGAGAAAATAGGTATTATTGCGAAGTCTAAAAATGTCATAATTTGACGAGCGCCAATTAATAGTATTAGCTACTTTATTATTATAATTCAGTACAACAAAAAAGCCAATACGTATTAAATTTAAATGTTATCCGTCTGTGATATTGTCAGGGTGAAATCTTTCTGTAAAAATGTCATCAGTATGAGTAGGGAGAGAGTAACGTTGTCACAGACGGAACTTAAAAGGGTATTGGTGCTGCAAAAGGTTTTGGATGGAAAGATGATAATTAGGGAAGCTGCTTTAGTGTTGGGGCTGAGTGAACGTCAAGTGTATCGGCTTAAGGCTAGATTACAATCCCAGGGCCCTGCCTCACTGGCGCACGGAAACCGTGGGCGAAAACCTGCCCACACTATTCCGGATGATGTTCGCCAGCAGGTGGTCCAGCTCGCAC
>JARRBK010000004.1 GCA_029982615.1 Tepidanaerobacteraceae bacterium
TGTTTTTAGCCTCCCTAAGAGGGATTGAAACTCTTCCCAACACTCTTTCTCCGGTTGTTTACATTGGGTTTTTAGCCTCCCTAAGAGGGATTGAAACTAAATTGGTTGACAATTGACGCCGTTTGTATTGTAAAGTTTTTAGCCTCCCTAAGAGGGATTGAAACCATGAATCCTCTCGGCGTGATTGTGCTTCGAGACAGCGTTTTTAGCCTCCCTAAGAGGGATTGAAACAGCCCATCGGGAGTGATTTCGGCACTCCCGATAAATTTGTTTTTAGCCTCCCTAAGAGGGATTGAAACATTGAACATTTGAAATCCTGCGGTTAGCAATATTGATGTTTTTAGCCTCCCTAAGAGGGATTGAAACTTTCCAGGGGGCGGGAGTTATCTTTCTCACAAAAAGTTTTTAGCCTCCCTAAGAGGGATTGAAACTCTGCTCCGCTATCTCCGGCGGCAGGATTCCTACAAGTTTTTAGCCTCCCTAAGAGGGATTGAAACCTGTGACAGCTAGGGACAGAATGGAACTTCTGAGAAAGTTTTTAGCCTCCCTAAGAGGGATTGAAACCCGTGCTTGCGGATTGTGCCCTGGAATTTAATTGCCCGTTTTTAGCCTCCCTAAGAGGGATTGAAACACCTATTTTCGAGTTATCATTTTTAAAATTACTTATGTTTTTAGCCTCCCTAAGAGGGATTGAAACCTTCGCATAGCGCCGCCTTGCCTTTGCCTTGCTCTGCGTTTTTAGCCTCCCTAAGAGGGATTGAAACTTTGGAGCGTTCGCACCAGCGAAGAAGCACGGCAGAAGGTTTTTAGCCTCCCTAAGAGGGATTGAAACTATTTTTTGAAATGCCGAACCATTCCAAAGTTTCATTGTTTTTAGCCTCCCTAAGAGGGATTGAAACGTGGAAAACCTGGAACGACAATAATAGCTACTTACGTTTTTAGCCTCCCTAAGAGGGATTGAAACAAATATAGCAAATACGCTTCTGGCGAGTGTAAAAGAGTTTTTAGCCTCCCTAAGAGGGATTGAAACGGCCTTCGACAAACCCCTGTTTGTCTCCCACGACCTGGTTTTTAGCCTCCCTAAGAGGGATTGAAACGATAGAGCGGGAGCTCATAAAGAAAAAGGCCCTTTGCGTTTTTAGCCTCCCTAAGAGGGATTGAAACGGAGGAGATGCAGGGCCTCCAGTTCACCTTCGACAGGGTTTTTAGCCTCCCTAAGAGGGATTGAAACCTGCAATTGCCGTGGCGGGTAGAGCCTTTCTGAACGGTTTTTAGCCTCCCTAAGAGGGATTGAAACGGACTCTCACCCAGCTTGCGGACCGGGGCCTGCAGGGTTTTTAGCCTCCCTAAGAGGGATTGAAACTTTCAGGATGCACTTTGTCAGGATTGCTTTTTCTTCTGTTTTTAGCCTCCCTAAGAGGGATTGAAACGCATTCTTGACACCCAGGGCTTGAAGGAAATCCTTCGGGTTTTTAGCCTCCCTAAGAGGGATTGAAACGTTTTCCGACCACCATTTTTATGCCGTTGGTGTTTTGGTTTTTAGCCTCCCTAAGAGGGATTGAAACCGCTGAGTAAATGCGCCTACCTGCACTTTATAGATTACAGTTTTTAGCCTCCCTAAGAGGGATTGAAACTCTTTTCGATTTCCTCCGCCGTCATCCATTGGCCCTGGTTTTTAGCCTCCCTAAGAGGGATTGAAACATGTCTTCCAGGGTTGTTTTCTTGTAATATCGTTTGCGTTTTTAGCCTCCCTAAGAGGGATTGAAACAAGCTAATCTTGCCTTGGCTATATAGCTTTTGGAAGTTTTTAGCCTCCCTAAGAGGGATTGAAACCCCCAAGAGGGGCCAGGCGAGAGACGATTTCAACGTTGTTTTTAGCCTCCCTAAGAGGGATTGAAACGGTGGTCGTTGACTTCTTTGGTGGTTCGGGCACCACCGTTTTTAGCCTCCCTAAGAGGGATTGAAACGCGTTATCCGAGTGGGCGCTCGGAGCAGTGCCCTCCGTTTTTAGCCTCCCTAAGAGGGATTGAAACTCGACTTGCCCAGGGAAAAGGCCCTGGCTTATTGCAGTTTTTAGCCTCCCTAAGAGGGATTGAAACCGAAATCCTGCCCTCCGTTCACCGGGAGGACCAGCAGTTTTTAGCCTCCCTAAGAGGGATTGAAACGGCCACCAGCGGCGGTGCATCAGAAGAAAGCGATGAGTTTTTAGCCTCCCTAAGAGGGATTGAAACCAATAAAGGTCGGTCGACAAGCTGCCGTCGTTGTCCAGTTTTTAGCCTCCCTAAGAGGGATTGAAACGACAGTAGATGTGAAGGTCCAGGATAGCGCCGACGGGTTTTTAGCCTCCCTAAGAGGGATTGAAACATGGGTATGCACTTGCGGGATGATTGGACGATTTGCAAGTTTTTAGCCTCCCTAAGAGGGATTGAAACTCCAGCAGGTCACGTAAGCCCTCGTGCACATTTTCACCGTTTTTAGCCTCCCTAAGAGGGATTGAAACTGGCGAGGCGGCATCTCCACAATAAGCCGCTTGATTGTTTTTAGCCTCCCTAAGAGGGATTGAAACCTGTCTCAGCAAGGCCGGCCTGGTCAACAACCTGGTCGTTTTTAGCCTCCCTAAGAGGGATTGAAACACAGGGAGGACATGGCAGCGACAACCCCACGCCACAGTTTTTAGCCTCCCTAAGAGGGATTGAAACTCATGTCCTTGCACTTTTCTTTTAGGATCAATTCTGTTTTTAGCCTCCCTAAGAGGGATTGAAACCCAGCAGCGGCCAATGCCTGCGGAGGGCGGTCTATTCGTTTTTAGCCTCCCTAAGAGGGATTGAAACATGCCTCCGGGCACTCTTTTGTGAGTGCCTCGAAAAGTTTTTAGCCTCCCTAAGAGGGATTGAAACAGATGCAGCTCATCGAGCGCAATCCGCTGCAGTTCGGTTTTTAGCCTCCCTATAAAGAATTGAATATTCCAATAAACTTTTCCGGCTAATGATTCCCTTAAAAAATAGTGGATTGCGACTCAGAATTATCGATCTGGCTCAAAGGAGTGGATGCAATAGGTTATTCATTGGAATTGAGTCTGAATTTCAAGAGAGCATGCAAGAGGCCAATAAACACTAAAATCAAGCTAGCCGTTATAGGGAACCATATCCGCTTTTCATAAGTATGGAATCATGGTAGAAGCGGGAATTGTAACGAGGTTCAACAACGAGGACAGCTCAGTTTTCCCTGAGGCATTTGAAATGCTTTTGAGTAAGGGTTGAGTAAGGAAACCGAGCGATGTTATGTTTCACGAAAAGCGAGCGGCCATATACATTTATGCAATCTATTTGCGAACAATCTCTTTCAAAAATATAAAAACTATAGTAAAATAAAAGTAAAGATAGGTGTATTGATAGGGAGGTTTTAATATATGTTGACCGACTTGCAGGATGCTGGATATTCGCTTCGAAGCAAAATATATCACCACCTAAAAAATGCTATTTTGAACGGAGTTTATAAACCGGGAGAGAGCCTTATAGAGCTAAAGGTGGCAAAAGAACTGGGAGTCAGCCGCACCCCTGTTAGAGAAGCCATCCGCCAGTTGGAGTTAGAAGGATTGGTATCTAGCATTCCTAATAAAGGAGTAGTGGTGGAAGGCATTACAGAGCAGGATGTGGAAGATATATACACGATAAGAAAGATGATAGAAGGTTTGGCAGCAAGGTGGGCTGCTGAGAAGATAAGCGATGAGCAGCTGAAGGAAATGAAAGATATACTTGATCTCATGGAGTTTTATACTGAAAAAGGTGAGATAGACAAGGTATCAGAACTAGACACCCAGTTCCACGACATCATTTTCAGGGCATGTGACAGCAGGCCGCTGGAATCGGTGCTTACGAATTTCCATCATTTCATTCAGCGGGCAAGACTGGTATCCATAAAATCTACCGGAAGAGCGCCGGTTTCTTTGGAGGAACACCGCAAAATTTATAACGCGTTAGCATCCCACGACCCTGATGCTGCTGAAAAAGCAATGATTAGGCATGTTGACAAAGCCAGATCCAACTTATATCCATTTCTTGAAAACCATAAAGTATTTTAATTAAAAAAAATCCTTGCGTTGCGCAAGGATTAATTTTTTTCAAGCAGTTTCATCAGCACGGCTCGGTTTGAAACCGGATACAGGGATGTTAATCTACCCTGGGTGGTACCGGAATTTATCATCAGGTCCAGGTCTTTGGTGCTCTTTTCGAGCAGGTCGATTTTTTCTCTGATGGTTTTTAAATCAAAACCGTTGTCTTTTAAGTACTTGATTCTGGTCAGCCTGATTACATCCTTTTCTGTATATCTTCTCTGCTTTCCCTGAGTTCTGATGGGGGAAATCAAGCCCATATTTTCATAATACCGGATCTGACGGCTTGTAAGCCCGGTCTTTTCTTCTACCATCCCGATAGGGTAGATCCCCTTTAAAGAAGTGTAAGCAGCCATTGCAACCACCTCCTGAAATGTTAACAATATACTAACACATCAAAACTTTAATGTCAACGAAATGTAAGAAATAAATTTTTTTGATAAAAAAACCTGACATTTAGTTGACGTTTGGCAGATTTGCTGTTATTATTCTAATATAAAATTAACGAATGTGGAGGGGAGAAAAATGAGTTACACAAAAGAAGACATTATAAGTCTTACCAAAGATCTCAAGGTAAAATTTATCAGGCTTCAGTTTGTGGATATTTTTGGAGTGGTGAAAAATGTAGCCATTCCCATAAGCCAGCTGGAGGACGTGCTGGACGGGAAGCTCATGTTCGACGGCTCTTCCATCGAAGGCTTTACCAGAATTCAAGAATCGGATATGTATTTAAAGCCTGATCTGGACTCTTTTGCTATATTCCCGTGGAAGCCTAGAGATGGTGCGGAAGCGAGATTGATATGCGACATTTACAATCCTGACGGCACTCCCTTTCAGGGAAGCCCCCGCCAGGTTTTGAAAAATGTAATTGAAGAGGCAAAGAGCATGGGATTTACCATGTATGCCGGGCCGGAACCTGAATTTTTCATGTTCTTGACAGATGAAAAGGGGAAACCTACCATTGAGACGCAAGACACAGGAGGATACTTTGATTTGTCACCCATTGATTTGGGTGAGAATGCTCGCAGGGATATTGTATTGACATTGGAGGAAATGGGGTTTGAGGTAGAGGCTGCCCACCACGAAGTGGCACCTGGCCAGCATGAAATCGACTTCAAGTATTCAGATGCACTAAAGACTGCTGATAATATAGCCACATTCCGTTTTGTTACCAAAATAATAGCAAAACAGCACGGGTTGCATGCAACGTTTATGCCTAAACCGGTTTTCGGTATCAACGGTTCAGGGATGCACATACATCAATCGCTATTTAAGGACGGCAAAAATGCATTTGCGGACGAAAATGGAGAAGCAGGCCTGAGCGAAATCGCCAGATACTATATAGGCGGTATATTAAAACATGCCCCCGGATTTACGGCTATAACAAATCCTCTCGTGAACTCCTACAAGCGGCTGGTACCTGGGTATGAGGCTCCGGTATATATCTGCTGGTCGGCGAAAAATAGGAGTGCACTTGTGAGGGTGCCTGCCGCTGGAGGCGTAAAGACGAGAATAGAATTGCGCAGCCCTGATCCTGCTGCGAACCCATATCTAGCGCTAGCAGTTATTCTGGCTGCAGGCCTTGACGGAATAAAGAACAAAATTGATCCCGGCCATCAAGTTTACAACAATATTTACCATATGACTGACGAAGAAAGAGAAAAAGCCGGTATCAAGAGCCTTCCCGGCAGCCTTAAAGAAGCTCTTGAGCTTTTGGAGCAGGATGAGGTTATAAAGAAAGCCCTTGGAGAGCATGTATATGAACATTTTGTGAGGGCAAAGAAAATAGAATGGGATATTTATAGAACAAAGGTACATTCCTGGGAGCTGGAACAATACGCTGAAACCTATTGATGCAAAAAATGAGTTTTATTCCGCAAGTGCCGGAGTCTGGAAAGTGGCCCGGCACCCTTTAACTCCCTCTATATATATCTTTTTCCCGGAAGGAGCGGCTGTCCGCTCCTTTATTTTTTTTTTTTGCAAAAATACATAAGAACACTTATGATTTATCTTATGGTTTAATATTGAAAAATATGGTATACTTATTAATAATTACTATCGATTTTAATTGGCTTTTGCCAGTAGGTTGAAAAAGGAGGCCCTTTTCAATGAAAGCCACTGTGGTTTTGACATGGGTTAAAACAATGGGAGAAATGTATGGCGATGATCTGGTGCAGAGACTGGTAGAAGAGGTTCAGATAAAAACCGAGGACCTTCATTCGCCGCTGTCCGATGTGCCGGATGAAAAAGTTAATTTGCTCATAGATGCTGTCAGCCGGGAAACCGGAAACCCACCCGATAAAATATGGAAAAAACTAGGAGAGAAGAATATATCAACGTTTTCCAAATGGTTTCCATCGTTTTTTGAACACAGAAAACTAAGACCTTTTCTTGTAATGATGGATAAAGTCCACGAAATTTTGACAAAAATGATACCGGGCGCAGGACCACCGCGACTTTTTATAGTAAGCGAAACTCCTTACGAGGTGGTAATGAGATATGAATCTCACAGGAAAATGTACGATTATTTCTTGGGCCTGTTAGAAGGCAGCCGGAATTTTTTTAAAGAAAAAATGGAAATTGAAAAGATAGAACAGGGCTCCCGAGATGGCCGCAATTTCATGACTGTTAGACTCAGATTTGAAACACCTTACTACTCAGAAAAGAAATTTTTGACAAATATTTTGCTTTCCTTCGGTTTCCTTCGTTCCATCGCTGCAAAAATTGCCTTAGCAACTTTTGTAATAACGGGAGCAGGGGCATTTTTGGCGGCGGGCGCTGCGCCGCTAGAAGCTATTATTCTGGCTGTTCTGGTTTCAATGTTGGTTTATATAATCTCAAGCTTATTGCTTTTGCCTATACGCGATATCAGGCAGGAGATACAGGCCTTATCGAAGCTGCAGTTTCAAGAAATGCCCAGAATAAAAAGCATGGATGTTTTCGAAGACATTATTGGGGATATAAATACAGCGAAAAAGAGTTTTCAGGATGATTTGCTTTTCTTAAAGGGAGGGACAGATGACCTTTCCAACTTTACTACCTATTTTAACCAAGTGGCGCAACAGATGAAGAATATTTCCGACGAAATCTCCCGGGTCGTGGAGGAAGTGGCAAATGGTGCAGTCCAGCAGGCGGAGGAAACTGAAAGCGCTGTAAATACTCTTGATTCAAACATAAACGGTCTCAACCTGATTTCTCAAAAAGAAGAGCAAAGCAAAGTGCTTCTGGCTGAATCCGCTGAACACGCAAAACAGGTGTCTGAAGAAGTGGCAAGAGCCATATCCGGCATTGAAGATGCCCTTAAAAATTTCGAGTATATTAGGGTACAGTCAGAAGAGCTGGCTAAAAGCGCTACAGCCATAATGGAAATTGTAAATACTGTGGAAAGAATTGCGGATCAGACAAATCTTTTGTCCCTGAATGCCGCGATTGAAGCAGCTCGTGCTGGGGAAACGGGGCGGGGGTTTGCTGTGGTGGCAAATGAGGTCCGAGCCCTTGCGGATGAAGCAAAACTTGCAGTTAAAAAAATAAGCCAAAGCCTGCAGGATTTTTCTGGAAAGGTGCTTACATTGGCCCAGCATTTTTCAAAGCAGTTCGAGAAGCTTAAGAGCAGTGGCGAATCGCTGAATAAAGCAGGCAAAAGCATGGCCTTGAGCAATCAAAGGGCTGAGGAAGTGACCAATGCAGTAGTAGACCTTGTAGAACAGCTTAATGCAGAAAACATGAAAATACGAAATGTGGTGGACAACCTTCATTCGTTAGCAGCTATAGCAGAAGAAAACTCGGCTTCATCTGAAGAAATGAGCGCCAGCATCAGCGATTATTCCGCCAGAATAAAAGAATTGACCGATTATATTGCCCGTTTGGAAAAATTATCGTTGAAATTTAAAGACCAGCTTAAAAAATACATAATATGATATGAACGCTACATAATCTTACACTTGCTAGACTATATGATATAAAGATGATATATTAATATATGCGATTAATTATTAAAATGAATCTTACAAACACATAATTTTTGGGAGGGATAAAATGCCAAAGTTCACTAAAAGCGATATTCTTCACAAGGCGCAGGAGCTGGATGTAAAATTCATAAGGCTGCAGTTTACAGACATTCTTGGCATAATAAAAAATGTCACCATAACTGTGGAACAGCTTGAAGATGCCCTGGACGGAAAGATAATGTTCGACGGCTCTTCCATTGAAGGTTTTACCCGGATACAGGAATCTGACATGTACCTGCGGCCGGATTACGACACTTTTGCCATCCTGCCGTGGAAGCCCAGGAAGGGTGCTGAAGCCAGGCTCATGTGCGATATTTATGATTCCAACAATGAACCCTTTGAGGGGTGCCCCCGTGGAATACTTAAAAAAGTGGTGGAGGAAGCGCGGCAGATGGGGTATGAGATGTACGCCGGTCCCGAGCCGGAGTTCTTCCTTTTTGAGACGGACGAGGAAGGCAATCCCACGGTGAAGACCCATGATAAGGGCAGCTATTTCGACCTTTCTCCGGTGGATCTGGGGGAAAATGCCAGAAGGGATATAGTGCTGGCCCTGCAGGAGATGGGGTTTGACGTGGAGACATCTCACCATGAGGTGGCTCCCGGCCAGCATGAAATAGATTTCAAATACACAAAGGCTGTGCAAACAGCAGACAACATAGTTACGTTCAAATTTGTGACGAAAGCCATTGCTGCAGAGCACGGGCTGTATGCTACCTTTATGCCAAAGCCAATTTTTGGTGAAAACGGTTCTGGCATGCACATACACCTTTCTCTGTTCAGAGACGGAGTGAATGCATTTTATGATGAAAATGAAAAGGATACGGGGCTTTCCCAGGTGGCGAAATATTTTATAGGCGGTATACTGCAGCACGCAAAGGCATTTACTGCTATAACCAATCCTACGGTAAACTCTTATAAGCGTCTGGTACCGGGGTATGAAGCGCCGGTTTACATATCCTGGTCGGGCAAGAACCGCAGTGCCCTGGTGAGAGTTCCCGCTGCCCGGGGCAATGCCAGCCGTATAGAACTTCGAAGCCCGGATCCTTCGGCAAATCCATACCTTGCTCTGGCAGTCATTCTAAAGGCCGGCCTTGATGGAATCAAAAACAAAATAGACCCTGGGCCTCAGACCTTCAACAACATTTTTGACATGACTCCGGTGGAAAGGCTGGAAGCGGGGATTGAAATGCTTCCGGGAAGCCTGAAGGAAGCCCTTGACTACCTGTCTCAAGATGAGGTCATTAAAGAAGCTCTGGGGCCACATGTTTATGAGCATTTTGTGAAAGCAAAGCTCATCGAATGGGATATCTATAGGGTTCAGGTGCATAAATGGGAGCTTGACCAGTACCTGGGCGTGTTTTAGATTAAAATTTAAAAAGGGCTGTGGGCCCTTTCTTTTTTTTTCAAAAACAATATCTTAATCTCCAAAACTGATGCCGATGCTGCGGGCAGCCTGGATGAGAGGATGGTCCAGCGGTACCGTCCTGCAGCCCTGGGGAATTTCTTCAAATGGCATCCAAGTAATAATGCCATTTTTTAAAGAGACCATCTTGCCGTATTCCCCGGCAAGCGCCAATTTTGCGGCGGCTTCGCCGTATCTGGTAGCCAGAATCCTGTCAAAGGGCGATGGAGACCCTCCTCTTTGTACATGGCCCAATATCGTGGCCCGGCTCTCAAAGCCTGTAACTTGTTCCACCATTTCCGCTATCCTGTAACTTATTCCTCCCAGCCTTATGGGATCCCCGCTGCCTTTGATAGTTTCGCGCACCACTTTTTCTCCGTCCGGCAGTTTTGCCCCTTCTGCCACCACAATGATGCTGAACGGCTTTCCCTCTTTCTGGCGGGCGAATATTTTTTCCGCCACTTTTTGCATTTTCCATGGAATTTCGGGAATTAGAATTACATCAGCGCCGCCGGCCACTCCACTGTATAGTGCAATCCAGCCCGCATATCTTCCCATGAGTTCCAGCACCATGACTCTATGATGGGATTCAGCGGTGGTGTGCAGTTTGTCTAGGGCTTCAGTTGCTGTAGCCACAGCAGTATCGAATCCGAAGGTCTGATCGGTGCCCTGCATGTCATTATCTATGGTCTTGGGCACACCAATTATTCTAGCACCTTTTTGGGTGAGTTCCCGAGCTATGGCAAGGCTGCCGTCGCCACCGATTACAATCAGGCAGTCGATGCTGAGCATTCTAAGATTTTCCAGGGCAGTATCCGACATGTCTTTGAATACCAGCTCATTGCCCTCCTTGACAGGGAAATTAAAAGGATTGTCCCGATTGTTGGTGCCGAGCACCGTGCCTCCTCTGTGAAGCAGCCCTGATATATCGCGTTTCTCCATTTTTCGAAAATTTCCCCGTATCAGTCCGCTGTAACCGTCCAGGAAACCGTACAATTCCACGCCTGCTGATTCGGCTACCTTGGCCACTGCTCTGATAACAGCATTCAGCCCTGGAGCGTCCCCTCCTCCTGTCAGTATGCCCAATCTTTTGACTGCCATTGATTTTCCTCCTTTTGCATAAAATTTGACCTAAAACATATTTTACAGTTCGATCATATGTGTTATAATAAAATTCAAATATATTAATTTTGTTTTTTAATCAAGTCCTGTCCTAATTATACCAGATAAATTAAAATACACAATTTTAATAAATGGTGCAGATAGCATTGACCCAAAGGAAAATCTCAGATTTTCCCCCTTAAGGTTAATTAAAACGGAAAGGCGGTGTTTTTTTGCGCAAGGCGATTTTTTCAGTACTGGTTCACAATGAATATGGCGTGGTTACAAGAATATCAGGGCTTTTTACCCGAAGGGGATTTAACATCACCAGTTTTACCGGCGAGGAGACCGAAGACCCCAGGATTTCGCGCATTACCATCGTGGCCGAAGGGGACGAGAGGGAACTTTCACAGATAAAAAGCCAGGTGGAGAAACTGGTGGATATCATTAAAGTCGTAGAACTGGATATAAAAGCTTCGGTGCAGAGGGAACTGGCTCTTGTTAAAGTGAAGACCCAGGATAACAACCGTGCGGAGATATTCCAGATAGTGGAGTCGTTTAGAGGTAAGGTTGTGGACATAGAGCCCGAGGCGATCATCATAGAAATTACCGGGGACCTGGATAAAGTAAAGGCGTTTCTGAACATGATGAAACATTACGGTATTATCGAAAGTGTTCGGACCGGCATCATTGCCCTGCAGCGGGGAAAAGAAAGCATTCACAATGAACCGGCCCCTGCAAAGGAAACGTCCTGTGGTTGCTGTGAGAGAGCGGATTAAATTGGTTTGTAGGGGTATGCCGAAACTTGTTTGTGAAAAAACTTTTAGAAGATGAATCTACATTTTGGAGAGGAGAAGTTCAAAAAATGAGAAGCGACAGCATTAAAAAGGGTGCTATGAGGGCTACCACTAGAGCACTTTTTTACGGCATGGGATTTACCGATGAGGAAATAAATCGCCCCCTCATAGGCATAGTGAATTCACAAAACGAAATTGTAGCAGGGCATGTACACCTTGACCGAATAGCCCAGGCGGCAAAAATTGGCGTTGCCATGGCCGGCGGCACCCCCATAGAATTTCCTACCATTGGCATATGCGACGGCATAGCCATGGGACACATCGGCATGAAGTATCCGCTGGCAAGCCGTGAGCTCATCGCCGACTCCATTGAGGCTATGGCGATAGCTCATGGCTTTGACGGCCTGGTGCTCATACCGAACTGCGACAAAATAGTGCCCGGTATGCTCATGGCAGCGGCAAGGCTAAATATTCCTTCAGTGGTGGTAAGCGGAGGCCCCATGTTTGCCGGCCGTTACAAAGGTCAGGCCATCGATTTTTCCACCTGCATAGAAAAGATAGGGGCCCTGGAAGCCGGTGAAATTACCGAAGAGGAGCTTTCAGCCATTGAACACGAGGCATGCCCCGGCTGCGGTTCCTGCTCAGGCCTTTTTACCGCCAATTCCATGAACTGCCTCACCGAGGCACTGGGCATGGGGCTGCCGGGCAACGGTACCATACCTGCTTATCACGGTGCAAGGATTGCTCTGGCCAAAAAGGCCGGTATGCAGGTTATGGAAATGGTGCGAAAAGATATAAAGCCCAGGGACATCCTCACAAGAGAGGCTTTCGAAAACGCCATTACGGTGGACATGGGCATGGCGGGCTCCTCCAACACCGTGCTGCACCTGCCGGCCATAGCTCACGAAGCGGGTATCAAACTGGAGCTTGAGCTTTTCGACGAAATCAGCCGGAGAACGCCTTATCTTTGCAAATTGAGTCCCAGCGGTCATCATCATATGCAAGACCTGCACGAAGCGGGCGGTATTCCTGCTTTGATGAAGGAGCTGTCCAAAAAAGGTCTGCTGCACCTGGATTTAATCACCGTCACCGGCGAGACAGTGGGAGAAAACATAAAGGATGCCTACGTACAGAACCATGAGGTAATAAGACCGGTGGAAAATCCATACAGGGATACCGGCGGCCTTGCCATACTGAAGGGAAACCTGGCACCAGACGGTGCGGTGGTAAAAGAAGCCGCAGTGGCGCCGGAAATGATGTTCCACGAAGGGCCAGCCAGGGTGTTCAACTCCGAAGAGGAAGCTGTAGACGCCATATTTTCCAGAAAGATAAACAAAGGCGATGTGGTGGTAATACGCTACGAAGGCCCCAAAGGCGGTCCGGGAATGCGGGAGATGCTTTCCCCCACGTCAGCCATAGCGGGCATGGGACTCGACAAAGACGTAGCGCTCATCACGGATGGAAGATTTTCCGGAGCAACCCGCGGCGCTTCCATCGGCCATGTATCTCCCGAAGCTATGGAAGGCGGGCCGATTGCCCTCCTGGAAGAAGGGGATATTATAAGAATAGACATAAAGAACAAGCGCCTGGATGTGGTGCTGTCCGAGGAAGAGCTGGAACGCCGCAGGGCAAAATGGCAGATGCCGGAGCCCAAGATAAAGACCGGATACCTTGCCCGGTACGCCAGGATGGTGACATCCGCCAACACCGGCGCAGTGTTGAAATAAATGAAACAGATGATTTTGGTGTAAAAAGTCACTTCCCTGCCGGAGATGGTCCGGGACCGCAGCTTTCTGCCGCTCTCATATGATGCCAGAAGTCGGATGTCGGAAAATAAAAGGAATTTGCGAGCCGCAAATTCCTTTTAATCTGATATCTGACATCTGGCATCTGATTTGTGCTATATTATTTCTGCTTCGTCTTTTATACGCTTCCACAATGTTTCCACACCTAATTTCTGTGCCCAGCGATCTATATATCCCATATCCAATCTTTCATATTGCACTTCATATACCCTTAAAGCGTCTATAAAATGTTTTTCACTGCCTCCGGCCATTTTTGCCCACCTTAATTTTGCAAGGATTGTATCTTCGGGACTTGAAACCATAATTTTTATTCCCATAAAATCTTCCGAGTATCTTCTGGAAAAACGTGATATGTCAAAAGGTTCATTGGTCAGTATCCAGAAATCAACCTTGTCTCCTTCTTTAATGTCGATAAGATTAAACATAGTTTTGTCTTTAATAGCATTATAAATGCCATTTTCACTAATGTAAAACTCAGGTGTAGAAAACGCTTTAACTATTTTTTTTACATCCTTTTTTTGGATAGCGATTATTAAATCAATATCATGAGTTAGACGAGGTTCACCCTGTAAACTTGAGACAATAGAACCTGTAATCATATATTGAATGTTGGCATTTTCAAGAGCTTTAACCACTATTTTTAATAATTCCTGTTGTGACATTTTTCTATACGCTCCAGATAAATCTTTTTTATTTCTTCATTACTAAAGTTAGGGAATCTCTTGTGAAGCCCATGAATAAAAAGTTGCTTGGCAAACTCTGATAGCTCGAAAGCTTTTAAAAGTCTTTCTTCGGGTGACATTCGCTTAAGAATCTGCAAATATATTTTACGGTCGTCCGGTTGTTGGAAATACATATTTACCCAGCGCTCCATTTTGTTTAAAAGTTTATGACAATTATCTTCATGAAATATTATACCATAATTCAAAATCAAAGTTACTTTAAGCGTAGAAAAATAATTTTTTGGCTGACTGCATGTGCCAGGCCGTCACAACCACTGAAAGCGATTTTTTGCACCTGAATCAACCTTTATCAGCTCGTATCAATTGTGGATAACTGTGGATAACTTATCCCCAATGGGGAAAACTCGGTTAAATAAAGGACGTACCTAAAGGACAAGCCACAGACTTATCAACACCTGTGGATAACTTTGTGGATAAATATTATGGACAAATAAAGTGTTCGTACCCGCTCAAAATCGGTGTAAAAATTAGAGGATTTTGGGTTTTCGTGTCGAATTATTAATTTAACACCAGATATGGAAATTACAGGATATAATATTCAGCAGGGGGTTGCTGCCATGAGGCTAAAAAAAACACCGGCACTCATAATTGTTTTGGCGATGGCGTTTTCTTTGTCCTTCTTGAAAATAGATTTTGCAAGAGCTGACAGCGGCATCGTCGTTTCCACATATCCCGCCCAGAATCAACAGGGTGTGGAAATAGAACCTGTCATTAAATTCAACTTCAGTTCCCCTGTTGAAATACTGGATAAAAGCAAAATCAGCATAAACTTTGGAGAAGAAACCTATCCCCTCGACTATGATAAAGATATCTACCTCTCCAACGACGGCAAGACTCTGAATATCGAAATAAACGATGAGCCATACCCTTTAAGGCGAAACACGCCTTACACCGTTGTCCTGGAAGCGGGATGCGTCATCGACATCAATGGAATTACCAATGAAAAAACCGAATTGAATTTTGTTACCACTGGAGACGGGCAGCGGCCTGCTGTGTCCGGATATTCCTCGAGCCCTTCCGGCGGCGACGACATAACTTCGCTTTCCGGCACGCGGCTTTCAGACGGAGGAACCATTTATATACGTTTTGATAGGAATATAAAGTGGGACAAGGATAAAGACGATATGAGCCTGCAGGATGCGGTAAAGCTATACAAGATCCCCAAAGCCCTGGAAACGGCCCTGGATCCATCGGGGAATCCTTATGACAGCGTGGTGGAATACGTTTACGGGCAGGGCGTTCCGGGCACGGATCCCGATGAATCCCAGAGGGTGCCGGTGGGCAGCATAAGCATAGTGAACAACAATACTCTGGCGGTAAAGCCCGAATCCTCGCTGCTCAGCCTGAACCGATATAAACTCATAGTGGACAGGGATATTGTAGAAGACGCGTACGGCTATAATCCGGAAAAGGATATACAGTTTTATTTCTGGACCGCTTCGTCCGGCACTTTGTCGGCAAGCTGGGCGGGGGTGAGTTCTTCCAGGACGTACGGCGCTCCGGCCTACGACAGTTCGAATCCCATTGTTCTTTATGCCGACGGCGAGGTGATCGTAAAAGCGGGGGACGACTCAGCGCTGGACAGGATAGTCCTTTCGGAAGGATACAACAGCAGTGCCGGTGTGGGCATAGAGAAAATCCGGCTGGGATATTATTTTGAAAACGGCGCAAAAAAGACGAAAATCATGATTTACCCGAAGGAGCAGCTTGGATGGGGGAAATTCTACAAATTGAGCATAAGCGGCGATGTTTTTGAGACTAGGTCGAGCCGTTTCCTTCCAGCCATCAACATGGAATTTGTGGTGAGGGACAAATCCGGAGAATCCCGAGGCATTTACGGCGTATCCCCCTCTTCATTGAGCGTGCTGGATGTCAAGGGCGGCAGTGCTGCATTTACCGTGACCGGATACAATTTCAACGAAAGCGTTGAGAAAGTGGAACTTCTGCCTGTGGCGGGGAATGCGGCCGGCGGCGGAGCTGTTACTATTGAAAAAACCGACATTGATTTTGTGAATGTAACCGAGCTTCTGGTAAAACTTCGAAGCGACGCTGTCGTAAAAAAACTTGGCGCAGACAGCGGCAGCGGGACGTACAGGATAAAAATCTATTTTTCCGACCAGGCGGAACCGGTAGAAAACAGCAGCGTCTCTCTTACGATTACCCCCAGGGGCAAGCCTGAAGTGAAAGAAAAATATCCTTCGGAAGACGGATGGGTAAACGAGAAAAATTTGAACCCTAAGGTAATCGACGGCACCACAAGATATTTTTTGAAAATTACTTTTGACGATTCCGACGGCAGCCTGGCCTTTGACGAATCCGGGGGCCTGGACCTTATTAAATCTTCCGGCGTGCATGCCGGGGGCGAAAACGCCACATCCATGATAGACACCGAATTCCTGGGATATATCCAGAATATACAGGATACAAGCCAGAAAAAGTTATATATAGATAAATATATATTTGTAAAAGACAGCGGGCAAAAAGAAGCTTACCTTTTCATACCCGTAAAACAGTTAAGGACCCAGACGACTTACACGGTTACTATAAATGCGGGTGTCGTGTATTATACCGACAGCTCCGGCAACCTTCTTTCGGGAAACGATATCATCGAATGGAGTTTCACGACCACGGCAAATCCGGTGGTGACCGGCGTTGTAACCGGCAGCGTGCCGGAAAACTACGATGAAGATGTGCCCATAATTTTGCAGGGAGATTTTTTTGACGCCGATAATGTGGAGGTGTATTTCAATGACATCCGGGCCGACAGGGTAAAAGCCGACACTGACGAGAGCGGAAATCCGGTGCTGAGGGTATACCTGCCTTCCGGCAGTCGACGGCTGGACCCAGGCATTTACACAATCCGGGTGGTAAATGATGACGACCATGAATATGAAATATACGGCGCTTTGAGCGTCGTAAAAGAGGGAGATTTTATTCCCACCAGCGAATATGTTCTAAAGTCTGACGGCAAAATGGGTGAAGTGCGGGGGGATATAAACTCTAGCGAGGACACGCTGGTGCTGGACAGCGATTACATCGATAAAAGCAGGGTTACTATTGATCTGGATAGCCTCATGGGCGAAAATGTGCTGGTGAGGAAGATAAGTTTTAGAGGCAATACTAAAAAGGAGATAGGTATGCTGGAGACCTATTCGAAATGGGCGGATGTGACGCTGTATGGCCTTGCGCTGGATTCATCGGCTGAAAGCCGAAACATAGAAATAATCCTGGGCCGCGCGGAGCCGGTACAGGCGGCGAAATTAAAATCCAGCCTGACCGCGGGCAAAATAAAGTCCGATTTTATCCGCGTGGCGGGCGAAAACTTCAAGGTCAGCGGTATAAAAGTGGTGATTCCATTCACATCAAGTAGCGGCGACTGCCTGAAAGCCCTGAGGTACGACGAGGAGCTTCGAGCGTGGAAAGAGGAATATTCCGTCGTGGATAAAGCCGATAAGACAGTTACCGTAACAAGCACAAACCCCGGCATTTTTGTGGTGGTGGAGCAAGGAGGGGAATGATTTGACAGGGAAAGACAGGGCGTACATGCGATTATTAAAATGTAACAGAATAAAATGTGCATCTTTTAGGTTTGTTTCTCTTGCCCTCGTTATTGCAATTCTGTTTTCTCTGCTGGCGTGGGGAGCAAAACCGGCAGCAGCTTTCGACGCCGACAATTTTTATGTGACCAATGTGACCATCGGAAAGACTTTTGATTCCAGCCAGCTGCAGACATCCATGTACATAACAGTGGAGGGCAGAAACATAAAGGACGCAAATGTTCAGGTATTTGTCTCGGGGCAGCCCAGGCTGCTGACAAACCCCAAAATAAACACCGATGATACGCTGTATTTTGAATTCACCAATCCAACCGATTGGGAGGCGCTCAAAGGCATAACCAAGATAACGGTGGGAGGCGCGTCGATAGACATTGGAGAAAAAGGGAGCATGCCGGCCATAAGCAGCGTAAGCCCGGTGACGGTGGCAAAGGGCGGAGGCAGCATCACCATATACGGCTCTGACTTTAACCTGATAAATTCTGCACCCGACGAATTCACAGTATCGTACGGCCGGGGCATTGCCTTCACTAAAATAGACAACAGCCTCTTTACATCCGACAGCAGTGTAACGCTGGATAACCCCACCGGCGAGCTGGGCCTTCAGGACATAGTCATAGAGCGCAAGTGGCTGACGGATGATATAACCTTCAACAGTACATACACGAAAAAGGTGAACGTGAACCTGTACTATCGCTACTCTGACCAGTTCAGGCTTATTTCGCCTCTCAACATATCGAGTGATTTGGAGATGTTCCCCAACAGGGGGCCTGTGGGCAGCACGATATATTTTAAAGCAGACACTTTAAGCCTTTATGATGTGTTTTTCCTGAAGAAAGTGGACGGCACTGATCCTTATACCACTTCGAATAAAGGCGTAAACCCCACATATAAGATAGATGCCGAAGGGGAAAAGGATATTCTTACCGTACAGGTCCCTAACCTGGAGAAGGGGGAATACTATGTTGTCCTCACCAATAAGGTTCCAGACGGTGCAGACCCCATGGATTATGTCACGGGCGAAAAGGTGCTTGACCAGAAGTTTACGGTGATAGACGGATACAGGAGCGCCAGAATTGATGCCATACAGCCCAACACTGGGCCCGACACCGGTTCTCCCGCCGTCATATCCGGCAGATATCTTGGGAGCCTGAATATAGACAACCTGATTATGGAATCGGGCGTCACCGTCACCGATTACTGCTACAACGAACAGCAGGACCATCCCGTGCTGGTGAGGACATGGCAAAAAAACGGAGAGAAGGTGGCCTCCTACGGTGGGAAGGATATAACCGAGGTTACAAAAAAAATTACCGTGATAATAGGCAATATGGCTACTTTCAAGGACGATTCCAGCTTTTCCGCGGAGCTGGACAAGCTCAGCATTATGGTTTCCCCGATAACCATCGATAATGGGGATTATGTAAGGGATGTAGTGGTGGAGACGGAAACCACGTTAAAATATGATACCGGCCAGTTCGTGTTTACCGAGAGGGCGGAACTGTCAAAGGCGTATACGTTTATTCCGAGCACCGTAAAACCCGAAGTGCAGAGCGTAACACCGGATGAAATATTTGTTAAAAAGGATGCCAGCGGCAAATACGTTGTCGGTCAGGACCTTCTGATTGCCGTAACCGGCAAGAATTTTTTGATACACAGGTACAATGACGAGTCGGAAGGTTTCGTCACCCGTTACCCCATAATTCAGTTCAGCAACGCCGCAAACAAGGTGGTGCTGGATAAAAATACCAATCCAGATCTTCGCGTTTATGTGGAAGACAGCAGCGGGAACGTGCTGGACGGCAGCACCGGCAATGAGATAGGGACCAGGATTGTGGCGGTGATCCCCGCCGGAACGGAGGTGCCCGAGGCCTTTGTGGGAACAGCCATACCCGTTATAATAACCAACCCCATAAGAAATTCTTCTCAACCAGGGCTTTCTTCAGATGCCTCGGTGAGCGTAAAATTCCTGCTGCCCAGCGAAAACAAAATCCCGGTCATAGAAAGCGTCAGCCCCGATGTGGTGACAGTAGACGGCGGTGAAACGGTGACCGTTAAAGGAAGCAATTTCCAGGATGGGGTCAAGGTATACATTGCCGGCAATGAGGTTGGCGGCATCACAAGGTCCGGAGACGGCAGAACCATTACTTTCAAGGCGCCCTCAGGAAAAGAAGGGCAGACCCAGCTGCAGATATTAAATCCCGGGGGCGGTATGGCCGTATGGGACTTTTACTATGTAAAAACTTATACCGACCCGAAGATTACGGATTTTGCGCCAAAAGCCGGCAATACGGGGACTTTAGTGCAGGTAAAGGGAGATAATTTCCTTTTGCCGGACCCCACGGCCACAGCGGATGAGATATACAAGCTTATAGGCACCAGAATTCTGCTGGAGGGGCAGGACATAAATCAGTACAATATCGACCCTTCGACAAAAAAAATTGTGCTTCAGGATTATCTGGCACCGCCTGGCGATGAAATCATCAGCATTGGGGAAAATTCCGACGGCAGCAAATTCGTTAAAGTGGCGGATTACTGGCACAGCGTGCTGCTCAAAGATACCAGCGCAAACAAATTTTATACTATAAGTTTTGACACCCAGGGCAACCCTGTGATATCGGACGGGGCGAGCAACACCTACAAAGTGAGCATATCAGGCGAAAGCTTAGTGGCGAGCCAGGTGGGCGGAAGCGATTACATATTGACGGTGGAGCAAAGCAGCAGTGCCACGCAGATCGTCATCGGCTCTCTGCGCCTGGTGCTGCAGACGCCCTTTAAAGTAGAAAACGGCGTGATAGTGGGTGACATGGTAAAAGTGGTGGATAAAAACACCATAATATTCAGAGTGCCCATACTTACGCTGGGAGACGGCTGGTATGATCTGACGGTGTTAAATCCCGACACCAAAAAAGACAGCCGCATAAACGAACAGGGGTTTTATTACTACACGCAGCCCCAGTCGAGGCCTTCGATAGACGAAATCGTCCCAGACTCCGGCTCTGTGGACGGCGGATATACAGTGGATATAGTGGGAAAGGAGTTCTATGATGACGGGACCAATAAATCCAGGGTCTTCATCGACGGTGTGGAGGTGGCAGCAAGCGATACTTCCGTGAGCGTCGACGGAAAGACAATTACTGTAAAAGTGCCTCCCTTTTCCGGCGAATTGTCCGGAACGGATCGCAAAACCGTGCCGGTGGTGGTGCTCAACCCCGACGGGTCCAGCGCCGGCAAAGAGGACGGGTTCACCTATGTGGTGCCCACCAGCCATCCCAAAATAACGAAAATTGTACCCCAGAAAGGAAGCGCCGCAGGGGGGGAAATAGTTGAAATTACAGGCCAGGACTTTAGATTCTTCGAGCCCTTCAGCGATGACGACAGAGACCAGGTAAAAGACGATGATGAGGCGTATAGAGATAAAAATGCGAACAATCAATGGGACGACTTCAGGGGCAAAACCGTTGAGGAACTGAGGCAGCTTTATCCCGACGACAGCGATTATGAAAAATATGTGGTTCCAGTGCTGCCCAAGGTATATTTCGGAAGCAAAACGGCAAAAGTGCTGGAGTTTTCAAACGGCTACCTGAAGGTTGCCACACCGCCCGGCACTTCGGGGGATGTGGAAGTTTATGTGGCAAACAACGACTCCGGGATTTCAAACAGCGTGAAGTTCACCTACCAGTCTTCAAACCCGTCCATAACCAGCATAGTGCCTTCTGAAGGCAAAAAACAGGGCGGCGATCGGGTGGAAATCTTCGGCAGCGGTTTTGTAAAAAGTGATATAAGCGTTTACGGCAGCGGCACGCCTCCAGAGGTGCTGGTGCGTTTTGGAGACATAACCAACAGGGATATTCCCAGGGAACAGGAAAATTCCGGCCGCATCGACAACGGCAGGACCACCGTGACCCTCGACGGAGGGCTCAAGGTGCAGTATGCCAGCGGCCAGATTCTGCTGGAGATAAGCGAGAAGGGATTGACCTATACCAGCGGCGCCATAAATTATGACGGGAGCGTGTTATTTTTCCCGGTAAGCCTGCTGACAGCCAATAACGGCACCGACGAAGTGCGCTATTCCGGCAGCGAGCTTATCCGACTTGAAATATCGGACAGGAGGCTCTATGTGGAAAGGGGCTATGCCCCCGAGGCTGAATTCATGGACAGCGGTCATCTGGTGGTTACAACCCCAATCTATTACACCATCGGCATCGTAAATGTATATGTCATAAACCCCGATGGAGGTACGGCAAAAGGTAAGTTCGAATACAAAAACCCTGCCAGCAATCCGGTCATAGTTAATCTTCTCAAAGAGGGCAACGGTCCCCAGGATGTGAATATCAACGGCCAGGACGTCAGGGTGATTTACCTTACCTACAAAGGCGGCAACACCGTAAGCGTCATAGGCAGCGACTTCAGGGAAAATGCGAAGATTCAGGTTTCGGACCTTGTGACGATTGCGCCGAAAGACATAACTTATATGCTCCCCTCAAAAATGACCTTTACCATGCCCGCGGTGCCCGAAAGCGCGGTGGGAAAACTGCACCGGCTGGTGGTGGTCAATGAGGACGGGGGCACGGCATCCTCGGACGAAGCCAGCCCGAAGCCCATATATATAATATTCATAAAGGGAGAAACATCGCCTTCAATAGAAAAAATCACTCCAGACCACGGCCCGGCCGCTGGAGGGACCACGGTCAAGATAGAAGGCAAGGATTTCCGGGAAGGGCTTAAAGTTTATTTTGGCGGCATCACCGTTCAGGAGTCGAATGTAAAAGTTGTAGACTACAAGACGATTACCGTCGTCACGCCGTCCCATGATGCGGGCAAGGTGGAAGTCAGAGTTGAAAATCCCGACGGTGAGCTTTCCAACTCCGTATATTTTACATACATCAGCGGCCCGAAAATCACTGCAGTGGTAGACCCCGATGATTCCACAGAGACCAGCCGTATCACGAGCATCTCCATAGAGGGCGGGCAGGAAATAAAACTGAAGGGTTCCGGCTTTGTGTCCGGAGCAAGAGTGGTGTTTTATCCCGAAATCGAAGAAGTGGAAGACGAATCCTCAGCCGGAGGCACTGTAGTATATATTGACGGAACCCCATACATCCTGAAAGGCGGTGCGGACGGCAGCAATGTCAGGTTTATAGATTCAGAGACATTGACAGTCGTAACGCCTGCTGGAAAAGTCGGGGCAAAGGGGGTAATGGTGATAAACCCTGACGGCGGGGCAACAGATATATATGAGAACCTTGTTTACGGCCTCCCCAAACTGGAGGCTCCGATGAATGTAAGGGCAGAGCTGGTGTATGACCGATACATCAGAATAAACTGGTCCAAAGTGGAAAATGCTGTCGAGTACGAGATATACGTGGTAATAGACGAAAGCGAGACGGACTTTGTGGGTTCCACCCAGCTTACAAGCTTTTTGTATACGGACCTTGCGCCCAGAACGAAATACAAGTTTATCGTAAAAGCCATCGGCCCGTTCGGGTCATCGCTGCCCTCGGAGGAGAGTAATACGGTCAAAACCGGCTCCTCCGTGGGGCCGGAGGATGAAGACGGCAGTCCTGTGGAAAACACCCGCATGCAAAAATCAGGCGACACAGTAAATGTGACCGTAGGATACGGAGACTACAGGGAAAAGACTGTCATAGATATTACCGCCGGAGAACTGGCGGGCGCGAAGAAAGTGGTGGTGAGCATACCCGCAAGAGTGGTGGTGAAAAAGGATTCGGGAGACATCACCATAATCGGGGCCGACTTTGCCGTAAAATTAAATCCCGGCGCGTTCAATACATCAAAAGTCGCTGAAAAGAGTGACAGGGATGACGCGGGCGTCAGATTCGAGATTTCTCCGTGCGCAGCAACCGGTGATATGGCTGGGAAGGTGGGGCTTTCGACTCAGTATGAACTAAAGGCCGAGTTTTTTGTGGGGAATGCAGAGACTTCTATGGAATATCTTGCTTCCAGAATCCAGCTGACCATAGACTATGATTCAGCTAGGGCTGCTTTAAGAAGGGTGGGTTCTATTGCTCTGAGCCGGTATGATGACTATAAAGGGACTTGGGAGCAGGTAGCGAAAAGCAGTGGAGACAAAGGTGCATCGCTCACGGCTAATGTGGAGAGATTGGGATGCTACATGGTAATAGGGAACAGGAGGTAGGATCATGAAGAAATTTATCATTGTTATCGCTTCAATGGCAATATTCATAGCAGGAACGTTTTCCGCCTCACTGGGCGTGCCGCCGGGATTCAGCCCCGCTGCTGCTCCCCTTCGGTCAGGATACATAGAAGGATTTTTGAAAAGCAAGGGGCAGAGCATAGAAATAGAAGAATACAGCGGAAGAATGCAGACCATGCCGCTGGCGCCTGGAGCTGTGCTGGAGATAGACGGCATACCCGTATCGCTAAACGATTTTCAGCCCGGTATGGAAGTTTATGCAAAATACTCCGGCGGTAGCATTGTTTATTTGGAAGGATATTCCACAGAAAATCCCGGCTATATTCCTGCTGGCGGGAAGGTAAGGAGCGGAGTCGTGAAAAAAATAGACAGAAATCAAATTGTACTGAAACTTGCCACTGGGAAGGAAGAGGCATATTTCACTTCTCCTGCGACCATCGCGTTGAAAAAAGGCGAGAATGTCCCTTTGAGCACCCTGTGCGAGGGTGACAACGTGAGTCTTTTTTTTGATGAAGCAAATTCCAATATTGCCAGCAGAATAAAAATTCAGGGGTATTCGTCAAAAATAAAAGGGGTGTACCGGGGAGTGTTGCAGGCAGCGGACGCGCTTGGGGGAACTATTACCCTGAGCAATGCTTGCGCTTTGATTAACGGCGAATGGGAGGAAATGCAAGGCATCTTAAACCTTGACGTCTCAGGGGATTTTAAAGCCTTTGCCGGAGGCTATGAAGTTTCCCCCGAAAATCTGAAGTATTATAAGGGCAAGACCGTTTATCTGGCGATAAAGGACTTTTTCGGCACGGATAAAATTGAGAAAATGGTCATAAAGAACCAATACGAGATTGCATATACCGGCAAAATAGAGGAAATAAACTGGTA
Source organism: Tepidanaerobacteraceae bacterium (assembly GCA_029982615.1). Taxonomy (GTDB): domain Bacteria; phylum Bacillota; class Thermosediminibacteria; order Thermosediminibacterales; family Tepidanaerobacteraceae; genus JANLFP01. The sequence goes on from JARRBK010000004.1 coordinate 24,578, forward strand.
CTCCTGTGTATTTGAGCTTTCCAACAAAAAAAATGTGGGTTTCCATGACGGCACTATTATTATAAAAAACGGCAGGATGGTGGATAAATACTCAATTAACCCTGATTCCGACGTTCTGGTGGTGGCCGAAGGCGTGGGTAGTGACAATACAGCCGACCTGATTTATGTGTACAACGAAGACATTAACAACTCGAATCCGGGCCAGAACTACCTTTATGCGGGCAGGCTGGATGAAATCGTTGAGGATAAAGTGGTGCTCCAGGACTTTTATATACTCGACAAAAACGAGTGGGAATCCTTTGATGAAGCCAAAGAATTTTACTATGACGACGATACATTTATTTACGATGCGAAGAATCATACTCAGATATCCCGCAAAGAGTTCTATTCAGAAGAATATGCCGTGGACGAAGACAGCTCCTACGCCCGCCGCAACGGGCTGAAAGATTGGTATGGCTATGTATATGCCGACGGGGACAGGATTATGGCCATATCGGCTCAGAAGAGCATGGATTCGGTGTTGAGCCAGAGAGTAACCACCGGAATCGTAGAAACAGTGAAAGACGATGATACCTTTGGCCCCATGCTCACTGTTATAAACGCTGCGGATTGGAGCGCGCGCAAAGACAGCTGGGTGCCGAAAACAGTATCAGTGAAAATACTTTTGCAGGACGCCATCATAATCAAAAACGGGAAAGTGGCATCTTGGGAAGATATCAGGCCTCAGGATACGGTTTACGCCGTAAGGGATGACATATACGGCAAATTCGTTTTAGTTAAGTGATTCGGGGAGTGAATATTGTGAAAAGAATCGTAGCCATTTTAATCGCTGTGGCCCTGGCAATTCATCCGACTTTTGCATGGGGGGCTCCGGCGGATTTTAACGGCGGCGTAAACAACGAGTACAGGTATGAAGAGGTGGTATTTGTCACCGGTGAGCCTATAACCTTTTCAGGCACTGTGAAAATCGATGAAAGGGAAAAGGGCAATATCAAAACCGTGCGCTATCAATTCGACCTGAAAGCGGAGGATTTGAGCGAAAAGACCAGGCTCACAAGAAGAATAACCTATGTCACAGAATACGATCCAATAACAGATAAGGGTCAGACCATAGCTGCTACACGCCTGAATGGATTTAGGGAGACAATAGAGATAGGTAAGGACAAATACGAGCTGGAGGATTATCAGTTCTCGAAATCCGATGTAATTGATAAAAGGCCAGCCTCGGATTTTTATTCAGGGAATTTCAAAGCAAGAAAATATTACACCATAAACAGAGATGAAGGAGAAGTAACGATAGATATTTCCGGTGGAGATGTGGGTTATGAGAATTTCTGGGGCAGCACCGAAACGCAGTTGATTGAGTTTTCCATATCGTCAAAGAGAAATATACCGAATGAAGACGATTCCACCACAACAACCGAGCATACGTGGAACGGAACCGTAAATATCCAGGTATCCGACAGCCAGGTGAAAACCCTCAGCTATGAAAAAAGTGACGTGGATTTATCCAGTTTCATCGGCGGATACATCAGGACCACCAATCGCGAGATGGTGTCGAAATATGAATATGATTTGCCGGTGATGAAGGGGAACATACCGGACAATAAAAAAAGGAATAAAGACGATATAAGCCTGTCGTTGAAGATGGTGCCGAAAGTGGAGCGCCTGATGGTGCCCAAGTTCAGGGATGTACAAGGCCACTGGGCGCAGACGTATATAGAAAAACTCTATTCCCTGGATGTCTTTGATACGGGAGAAAACTTTTTTGTTCCAGATGCTCCAATGACCAGGGAAAACTTCATAAGGGGAATAATTAGGGCATGCAACATAAGAACCTCTGAGCAAAATCAGAAAAAAACTTCAAGTTCGCGCAAAAAGACCCCTGAAGTGTCGCCTTTTAAAGATGTATCTCCTGACGACCCCAATTATGAATACATAAAAGAAGCCCTGAGCAAGGGCATTATAACCGGCGCTGCCAAGGATTTATTCAAGCCCAAAGAACCCCTCACCAGAGCTCAGGCGATAACCATACTGATCAGGGCCCTGGGATTTGCCGGCAAAGCCCCGAATCCCGGATATTACACCGACTTTTCTGATGACGACAAAATACCCTCCTGGGCAAAAGACAGCATATACGTGGCAAGGGAAATAAATCTCATAGAAGGCGACAGCTACAACCGTGTAAATCCTGACAAAGCAATGACCCGGGCCGAAGCTTCAGCCATGCTGGTGCGCTTTCTTGAGTTTTTGCAAAAGGATTTGCAGAAAGACTACCGCGAAAACATCATCTTTTAATAGATAAAATCAAAAACAGCGCACTTTCGCGACTTTCGCCCCGAACATTTCGATGCGGTTTAACGCTTCATTTATATTTTCCATGGAAGTGGCGTAGGAGCAACGCACATGCCCGCGGCCGCTCGAGCCGAAGGCGCTGCCCGGCACAACTGCCACCTTTGCCTTTTTAAGGAGGTTTTCGGCAAATTCTTCATCCGAAAACCCGGTCTGGCTCACCCGGGGAAAAACGTAAAATGCTCCTTGGGGTTCTGGCACTTCGAATCCCAAATCCCTCAAGCCCTGGCAAATAGCTTTTCTCCTTTTATCATATTCATCCGCCATGCGCTTTACATCAAGCTCCCCGCTGCATAAAGCCTCCAGTGCCGCTGCCTGGCTTATGGTGGGCGGGCACATAACCCTGTACTGGTGGACTTTGCGGGCCTGCTGCACTCCGTCTTCCGGGCCGCACAGATATCCTATGCGCCACCCGGTCATGGCGAAGGCTTTTGAAAAACCGCCGATGACAAAAGTGCGATCCTTCATCCCTGGCAGAGATGCTATGCTGGTATGCCTTATTCCGTACGTGAGCTCCGCATATACCTCGTCTGATATCACAGCTAAATCGTATTTTTTGGCAAACTCCGCAATGGGTTCCAGGTCCCCATAAGTCATAACCGCGCCGGTGGGATTATTGGGATACGACAACAAAAGCGCCCTGGTCTTGGGAGTAATATTTTTCTCCAAGTCTTCCACCATCAACTTAAAACCGTGCTGAGCAGAAGTGGGCACCATTTTCGGCACGCCGCCGCAAAGCGCGGTACAGGGAGCGTATGAAACGAAGCAGGGTTCTGGGATGAGCACCTCCTCTCCTGGCGAGATTATAGTTGCAATGGAAATGTCTATTGCTTCGCTCGCTCCCACTGTAATTATTATTTCTCCCTCGGGATTGTATCCTAACCCGAAGCGTTTTTTCAGATATTCCGACAGCTTCCTCCTCAGAGCAAGGCTTCCGTCATTGGACGTATAATGGGTATCGCCGCAGGCTATGCTTTTTTCCGCTGCTCGAAGTATAGTGCCGGGGGTTACAAAGTCTGGTTCTCCCACCCCCAGGGAAATCACTTCAGGGTCATTTTCCGCTAAATCAAAAAATTTTCTGATGCCCGAAGGCTTTAAATTCTGAACCACGCTTGAAATGCGCATTTTGGATTCCTCCTGAAAATTTGGTGATTGCACCAATGGGTCATTTGCTGGTGAACGCTTTTTGTTTGCTTCAAGCCTGAGATACCACAGCACCGGAGCTTTTACCGAAAAAAATCCGCCCCATAAAAAGGGACGGATTCCGCGGTACCACCCTAGTTGAACTCCGACTCAGACCGGATGGCTTGCCGCGCCGAATAAAATCATATCGGTAATAAATGCAAAAAACCTCGCCCCTAAGGGACGAGGTTTACTCGCGGTACCACCCTGGTTGAGCCGAAGCTCCACCTCATTTGGATAACGGTAAAACAACCGGCTGGGCTTACTGGAAAACACCGTTCAGCCTGCAGCTCAGGAGCGGCCCGAAGTCATCTACCTGCCGGCTTTCACCTTCCCCGGCTCTCTTTTGAGGCGTTATGACTCCTTCTTCTCCGTCATGGCTTTTAAAATCCATTATTTTAAAATCTTATTTCTTTATAAAATACCATTTTCGATTAAAAAAGTCAAGTATTAATTTTAAATACTACATTGTTAATTGGTGAGGCTCTGGATGGGAGGCGGTATTTGCCCTCCCCGCCTTATGAACACCGAAGCGTCAAAAGTGTTTACACGCATGACAGGAGCGCGGCCCAGCAGTCCACCGAATTCCACAAAGTCCCCGGCTTTTTTTCCGGGAGCAGGGATTATCCTCACCGCAGTGGTTTTCCTGTTAATTACTCCGATAGCCATCTCATCGGCAATAACAGCTGATATGGTTTCTTCGGGAGTGTCTCCCGGGATGGCTATCATGTCCAGGCCCACGGAACACACGCAGGTCATGGCTTCCAGTTTTTCCAGCGTGAGGGCGCCTTCGGAGGCGGCCCTTATCATTCCGGCGTCTTCACTCACTGGGATAAAAGCTCCCGAAAGCCCGCCTACATAAGATGTAGCCATGGCCCCGCCTTTTTTTACGGCGTCGTTCAAAAGTGCCAGGGCTGCAGTGGTGCCAGGCGCCCCACAACGTTCCAGGCCCATGGCTTCCAGTATGTTTGCGATGCTGTCGCCCACAGCAGGTGTGGGTGCAAGGGATAAATCAATTATGCCGAAAGAGGCACCCAGCCTCCTGGCAGCTTCCCTTCCTATGAGTTCTCCTGCCCTGGTTATCTTGAAAGCCATGCGCTTTACGGCTTCCGAAAGCTCTCCGAAATCCGCGTCCTTTGGAAGCCTTCTCACTACGGTGTTGACCACTCCGGGCCCGCTGATTCCTATATTTACTGCGGTTTCCGGCTCCCCCGGCCCGTGGAAAGCCCCTGCCATGAAAGGGTTGTCCTCCACGGCATTGGCAAACACCACCAGCTTGGCACAGCCTATGCCATCATCTGCAGCGGTGAGCTCTGCGGTCCGCTTTATAATGCGGCCCATGGCCCTTACCGCATCCATGTTTATACCAGCTCTGCTTGAGGCCACATTTACGGAAGAGCAGACCTTGCTGGTGGAAGAAAGGGCATCCGGGATAGAGTTGATCAGGTTTATATCGCCTTTTGTGAATCCCTTCTGCACCATGGCGGAAAATCCCCCTATAAAGTCTATTCCCAATTCTTCCGCCGCCCTGTCCATGGCCAGGGCAATGGGCGTATAGTCCTTTTCGCGCGAACTTTCCGCCACCATGGCTATGGGGGTCACGGATATCCTTTTATTTATGATGGGAATGCCGAATTCCGTTTCCAGCTTTCGGGCTACCGGCACCAGTTCGCATCCGGCGGACAAAAGTTTATCGTAAACCTTGCGGGCCGCAGCTTCAATACTGTCTGCTGCACAATCGCGAAGGCTGACTCCCAGCGTTATGGTCCTTATATCCAGATTTTCTGCCTGCACCATGCGGATAGTTTCAATTATCTCATCTCGAGTGAAATTCATAATAGTCCTCCCACAAAAAGATTGTATCTTAGGCCAGCATTTTCCCTAAAGCGACTTGTGTAGCATAGGTAACGGCACTAAACCGGCCTCTTGAGGTGGGGCAACACCAAAGAAAACTGTAAAGTGAGACAACAAGTCAAACGGCAGGTTTCGGGTATTGCTCTCTTCTCATATCCTGTGCATGAAATGAAATACTTCTTCCCTCTGGGCATCAACCCTTACGCAAAGCTTTTCGCCGCGCAACGCCAGCTGCTCTTTCAATTCTTCGAAGCTGGCGGAGGATTTTGTGATATCCACCACCATTATCATGGTAAAGAGGCCTTCTATAGCTGTCTGCGTGATATCCAGTATATTTACGTTATTTTTTGCCAGAACATCGGATATGCCGGCGATAATACCTACTCTGTCTTCGCCTACCACAGAAATTACCGCCTTTTGGCCGGAAGTGCCGTTTAAAAGTGAAGGTTGAGGTAGCTTTTCTTCTCCCACATATATTTCTATTCCCTTTTTGGCGGCATAAACCCTGGCCTCCCTGGTGACCAAAGTATCCGGTGGAAAACGGAGTAATTTTTCTTCTTCCAGGTTTTTTAAAGAATCCAGAGTTACCAATATTTCCATAATATTACCCGCCTTTCAATCCAAGTCGATTTTTTTTCTAGTATAAAATAAAAATCGAGGGTCGGCAAGTTTTTTTAATTGTAAGTTTTTTCTTTGTGTGAAGTGGATGGTTTTATTTTTATACCATAATGCAGTTTAATGGAGTTTGAATCATAAAAAAGGTATTTGCAACAAAAAATAAAAAGAGACTTCGCGATTACAAAACAATATATAACAAAGGCGGAATAATGCGATGACAAAAATAATACAAGCGCTGACGGGTTATTTGAAAGGGAATGTCACCCTGGGCACGGTGGCGGTCTTTATGGCTGCAGGGCTTTATATTCTGGCAATTGACTGTGCTGACCTAAAAAACAAGGGGCTGAAAAAGGAACTGGCCGCTGCCAGGATAATAGGCGTGCTCTATATTTTTGGTTCAGCAATCGTATTTATAATATCCCGATATATACTGTAATTAACATGCTTTTATGAATAGGGCAGGTGACGATATGACTAACGTGTTTTCAAAACTGTTTTCTGGCAAAAAGCGGGATATCTATTTTGAAATGGATATCTCCCCGGATAAAAATAAAAAACTAAAAAAAAATATTAAAGAAAACGAAAAGCAAATTCACGAATACTTGTACGACTGCGACGACGTCATAACCAGGGATTTTTACATGGGTCAAATGCAGAAGCACGAGATGGCTCTTATGTATATAGATGGCATGGTAAACAAAAATGACGTGCAGGAGCAAATTATGAAATCGCTCATGCTGCTTTGCCGCAATTCTCCATTGGAATATACCCTGGGCCAGAACTTTTTCAACATGGTGAAAGAAGGTTTGCTGACCGCAGCCGACGTAAAAGAAGTGGACAATTTCGGCGAGGTGGTGCTGGGGATTTTGTCGGGGGATACAATACTTTTTATTGATAAATTTGAAAAAGCATTGATAATAAGCACCCGCGGCTGGGAAAAGCGCGGTGTGCAGGAGCCCACCACTGAAGCCGTAATCCGGGGCCCCAGGGATGGATTTACAGAAACATACAGGGTAAACATTGCCCTTATACGGCGTCGGATAAAAGATCCGAACCTCAAGGTAAAAACCATAAAACTGGGGCGGCACACTCGTACTGATGTGGGGGTGCTTTTCATCCAGGGAGTAGCCAATCCCAACATTGTGGATGAAGTTTTAAAGAGACTCAACACCATAGATATGGCGGGAGTGTTGGAGAGCGGATATATCGAACAAATGATTGAGGGGGATTGGCTTTCACCCTTTCCCCAGCTCCGGCGCACCGAAAGGCCTGATGTGGTTGCGGCAGCGCTCATGGAGGGCAATGTGGTAATAGTAACCGACAACACCCCTTTTGTGCTTCTGTGCCCCACTACCTTGCTCAGCCTTTTACAGTCGCCGGAAGATTACTACGAGCGCTGGTACATCGCCTCTATGATTAGGCTTTTGCGCTTTACAGCAGCTTTTTTTGCCATGACTTTTCCAGCGCTGTATATAGCCATGACCGCCTTCCATCCCGGGATGCTCCCCACAGATCTTGCACTTTCCATTGCTGCCACCCGGGAGGGAGTTCCGTTTTCCGCTGTAGTGGAAGCCCTTGTAATGGTCTTTTCTCTAGAGGTGCTGAGAGAAGCAGGCGTGAGGCTGCCCGGTCCCATAGGCCAGACCATCGGCATTGTTGGGGGCCTCGTGGTGGGCGAGGCGGCGGTAAGGGCTGGCATTGTGAGCCCTATCATGGTAATTGTCGTGGCTGTAAATGCCATATCGTCCTTTGCCATACCAAACTACAGCTTGGCCATAGGCTTCCGGCTGCTCACATTTATATTCATATTTCTTGCAGCCTTAGCAGGACTTTATGGCGTCATGCTGGGGCTTTTGTGGCTGACCGTACACCTGGTGAGCTTGAAGAGTTTCGGAGTGCACTATCTCTCTCCGTTTGTATCTTTCAGGTTTTCCGAAGGCAAGGATTTTGTGGTGCGTGGCCCCATGCCTTCGATGGAGATAAGGCCGGGATATACCAGGCCAGAGGATATGGACAGGATTAATGACAGGCGCCACGACAATATGGAAAAGGCAGAGGATGAAAATGCTGACAAATAATGACAAAATAACCGTTTCCCAGACAGTGGCTCTGCTCATCACCACCATGCTGGCCACCGGCATACTGGCGCTCCCGCGGCATGTGGCAAACATAGCGGGTTCCGACGGCTGGCTGCTGGTGATCTTCGCAGGGATAACGGCTTTTGCTTCCAGCCTTATAGTAGGAGCCTTAGTAAAAAGATTTCCCCAGGACACCTTCATTGAATACTCGCAGAAAGTTGTAGGAAAGGCCCCGGGGTTTTTCCTGGGAATAATCCTTATACTATACTTCATATTTCTTTCAGCCATGTCGGTCAGGGTGTTTTCCGAAGTCATGAACGCTTTTATGCTCATCAATACGCCCCGGGGCTTCATAATTGGTACCATGCTCATAACTTCAGCGTACTTAATGCGCCATGGAATAGAACCTATAGCCCGGACGGGAGAAATCCTTCTGCCTGTACTGGTAATTCCCATATTCGCCATGTACCTCACGGCCTTGCCTCGGGCGGATTTCAGCGAACTTTTGCCGTTTCTTGACACTCCCGCCAAGACCCTTGCCATCGGCACGGTACAGACCGCATACAATTTTTTAGGGTTTGAAATACTGCTCATGGTAGGTCCTTATATGCGTAGCCCAGAAAGAGTCATGTGGGCACTGTATTTCGCAATGGGTTTCATCACACTGATGTATCTGTTTATAGTGGTCATAGTTTTCGCTTCTATTGGAGTGGAAGATACCCGCATATTGATGTGGCCTGCTATGTCCATCATCAGGACCATCATGGCTCCTGGCGGAGTATTCGAACGCCTGGATGCGCTTGCTTTAGCTTTGTGGACCATTGCGTCTTTTACCACCATAAACGGCATGTATTACGCAGGGACCCTGGCGGCAGCCCATCTGACCGGCGCCAGGGAATTCAAATTCCTCGTTACTGTTTTTCTTCCGTGGGTATATCTTATATCCATTATCCCCACAAACCCCTTGGATACCATGCGATGGACGCGGCTTTCAGGGATGGCGGGGCTCGTCACAGCGGTGATAATCCCGGCGATTATACTGGCAACAAGCATTGTTACAAAAAAGGGAGGCAGCACTTCATGATTTCATCAAGAAGATTTTTTCAAAGATGTCTGTTGTTTGGCTTGGCAATGCTTGCTTTTTGCATCATTTCAGCATGCTGGGATTACAGGGATATAGATAGAAGAATATTCGTCGGGGGCGTGGGGGTGGATAAAAGCTTGCAGGGAGGCAGATTAAAAATATCATTCCTTATACCCATAGTTAGAGCTATAGCTGGCGGTGAAGGCGGAGGAAGCGGAGGAGGAGGCGGAAGCGGTGGGGAAAAACCTGTGATTGTGGAAGGCACTGTAGCCGACACCATTACTGAAGGTGCAAGAAATCTGGCTTTGCGCCTGAACAGGGATCTTTTCTTCGAACATATGAGGATAGTGGTGATTGGAGAAGAAGTCGCCAGGAATGGGCTTGAGTCCGTGATAAACCCTTTTATGCGGCAGACCGAGTTCAACCGCCGGAGCCGTATAGCTATTGTGCAAGGCAAGGCTGAAAACATAATGGGAATTAAAACCATTATCGAAAAATTGCCATCGTCATATTTGGATTCACTATACGGAAACGCGTCATTTTCAGGAAAATTTGTGGAGGGCGATCTGGGAGATTTCCTCCACCAGATTCATTCTTTTGGGGGAAATGCCCTGATGAGCAAAATGGTACCAGACACTAATGAAGTGAATATAGGGGGAGGAGCAGTAATAAAGCATTATAAACTGGTGGGATGGCTTTCAGAAGAAGAAATCCAGGGGATAAACTTTTTCCTGGGGAAAATCACTGGAGGGAGCATCACCGTGGACGACCCCCGGGGCAATGGAAAATGCACGTTTGTGATTTTAAACGCCCATCGCAAGCTTCAATTGTCTGCGGAAGAGCCAGTGCCTGAATTTGAATTGAAGGTATTGGCAGAGGGGAATATATCGGAAGCCACCGAAGGCGTCAGCATAGATATAGAGGATGAGGAAATTATAGAAAGGCGTGTATCCGAAAAAATAAGAAACGAAATATTGAAGGGAACCACAAGGCTTCAAGATGATTACCGAGTGGATTTGCTCAGACTAGGTGAATTCCTCCATAAATACCATCCGAAGCTATGGAAGATTTATGAATCCAGATGGGAAGACTTGTTTCCCGATGTGAAAATTTCGGTGAGCGTAACCGCAGACATAAAAAATATCGGTGTTACAAAATGAATTTAAATCATAATCTAAAATTTTTTCAAATGATTAATTTTGGCTGCTTCCGGGAATAATGGTAACAGGATAGATTAATGAAAATTAGAGGAGAGATCATCATGGGAAGGAAATTAGCGTTTCTTAAGAAAATAGCGCTGGCCACTGCAGGCATAGCAGCGCTTTCACTTCTAGCGGCAATATTCAGCGGCACAGGGATTGCCGGAGGCCCTGTGGAAAATTTTGCAGAAAGCGGCAGGGTAACGGCAGATGAAATATCGGGAAAAATCATCCGGCTTCATATCATAGCAAACAGCGATTGCCCGGAAGATCAGGCTTTAAAGCTCCGGGTGCGAGATGATATAATAAAAGCATTTGATAATAAAATAGAAGGAATAGACGATATCGATGCCTCCAGGGAATATATAAAGACACACCTAAAAGACATCGAACAAATAGCCCTTCAGGAAATAAAGAAAAGCGGCAAAGATTATAGTGTAAAAGTTGTTTTCGGCAAATTCATGTTTCCGGTAAAGACCTATGGATATATTACCCTTCCTGCGGGGGAATACGAAGCCCTGCGGGTAATCATTGGAAAAGGAGAGGGAGCCAATTGGTGGTGCGTGCTTTTCCCCCCGTTGTGTTTTGTGGATATAACCCATGGCCTCACCTCAGAGGAAGCAAAAACCCGCCTGCACACCGTCCTCTCCGAGCGTGAACTGGCTGCTGTAGAAACCGCTTCGTCGCCAGAGGAAATACCGATTCAGGTACGCTTTAAAATAGTGGAATGGTGGAATATAGCGAAAAGCAGGATAAATAAGAGTTTCAGGCTGGCATTCAAATAACAAACAAAATTGTGAGGCAGGGGGCGGTTACACTTAATTCAATCCCCTGACCTTACATACAGTCCTGAGGCGAGCTATTCCACGCTATTTGTAATTTATACGTCCTATCAGCATATATTCGCAATAATCCCCGCCGTTTAAATATGTTCTCAGCTTTTTCTCTTTTTTTCTATATATCTTCACAAAAAATTAACAAAAATCGGCCATGTGTATTATTGAATTTTCATGTCAATTGTGCTTTAATTTATTTGTTTAAAAAGAAGGGAGTGTGACGATCAAGATGAAAATTGAAGAGCAGCAGGAAACGCCTCTTTTTGCCGCCTTGAAGAAGTACGTGGACGATAAAACCATATCTTTCCATGTACCCGGACACAAAGGCGGCAGAGGAATACCAGAGTTTTGCGATTTTGTTGGGAAAAACATCCTGGCCATTGATGTCACCGCGGGGATTCTGGACCTGGATACCATATGCAATCCGCTAGGAGTTATACGTAAAGCGGAAGAGCTGGCAGCCTGGGCCTTTGGTGCGGATCATGCCCATTTTCTGGTAAACGGTACCACTTCGGGCATCCAGGCCATGATTTTGGCTGTGGCAGGTCCCGGTGATGAGATCATCCTTCCTAGAAATGCCCACCGTTCGGCTGTAGGCGGGCTAATTTTGAGCGGTGTGAGGCCGGTTTATATAAAGCCCGTGATTGACGATTTTATGGGAATAGCCATGGGCATAACTCCCGAAAGTGTCAGAAAAGCTCTTGTGGAGCATCCCAACGCCAAGGCAGTGTTTGTCATAAATCCCACTTATTATGGCGTTGCATCAGACCTTCGAGAGATTGTGGAAATTGCGCACTCCTTTGGAAAACCGGTGATAGTGGATGAAGCCCATGGTGCCCACTTCGGGTTTCACCCTGATTTGCCTCTTTCGGCCATGGAAGCAGGGGCGGATATGAGTGCTGCCAGCGTTCATAAGCTCATCGGTTCCATGACACAGAGCTCCATATTGCTGGTGAAAAGCCAGCTGGTGGACGACAGAAAGGTCAAAGCTGCCATGAACCTGACCCAAACCACCAGCCCTTCCTACCCGCTGATGGCTTCGCTGGATGTGGCCCGCAAGCAAATGGCTCTGCACGGCAGGGAGATGTTGGACAGGACGATGGCGCTGTGCGAAAGGGCCCGAAGAGAGATGAACACCGTAAGCGGCGTGTATGTAATGGGACAAGAAGTGGAAGGCAGCGAAGGGTGCTTCCGGTACGATCCTACCAAACTTGCCATAAACGTCAGGGAATTAGGGCTTTCCGGATTTGAAGTGGAGAAAATTTTAAAGTACAAATATCACATCCAGGTGGAGCTTTCGGATCTTTACAACGTGCTGGCTGTAGGAGCTATAGGTGATAATGAAGACAGCATTAATGCTCTTGTGACGGCAGTAAAAGATATTGCAGCCCGTTACAACCGCAAAAATGTAATCAAGATAACCACTGATTTGCCAGAAAACCAGCAGCTGGTTGTTTCACCCCGCTTTGCCTTTTACAGCGAGAAGCGGGATGTGAGGCTGGAGGATGCAGAGGGGGAAATCAGCGCCGAAATGCTTATGGCGTATCCACCGGGAATTCCCATAATCTGTCCGGGAGAACGTATCACAAGAGAAGTGATAGAATACGCCCGGGCATTGAAGTCGGAAGGGTGCCATCTTCAGGGCACCGAGGATCCGGAAGCAGAAATAATAAAAGTGCTGGCGGAAAAAGATGTGGAAGAATATTACAGGAAAGTTTCAGGCATGATGGCCTGGTAGGCGCCCGTTTACCGTATGAGGATTGTAAAATCCGGTTTAATCCGGATTTTTTTATGCTTTGTCGACTGTGGGAAGTTCCAGTTGCTTCAGTTCTTTCATGAGCTCGTCAACATTCAATTTGTGGAATGCGGCGCATTCTTCCAGAGTATTATTGAGCATTCCGTTGCAGGCCAAGCATTTTACCCCGAATCTTGCCAATATTTCATAGGCTTCTGGATAAAACTCCACGATGTCTTTTATCATTGTATTTTTTGAAATGATCATCCGCTGATGCTCCCTTCGCAGACATTGGTGTATCCCTTAAATTGAAGATATTTACATCATAAAAAAGTTATTGATTGGTACAATAATATTGTGCGTAAAAAATAAAGGAGGTATGCATATGGCCCGTCGCAACCGAGGAGTCATGTCCGAGAACCTCAAGTATGAACTTGCAAGGGAATTGGGAGTGGCAGACACGGTGGCGAGAGAGGGTTGGGGCAGTGTCTCTTCCAGAAACTGCGGCAATCTGGTAAGACTTGCCATTGAAAAGGCTGAAAAAGCTATGGCGGAGGATTACGCCCGAACCAGGGGAGAACCCCTCAAATAGCATCTCCTTAAAAACGCACAAAACCAGGGTGAAAGTCTGGCCCTGGTTTTAATTTGCCCTAATTCCGCACCAGTTTTTATATAGGAGAATAATATATATATATCCGTATTTTCGGAGGTTGGGGATGATGGTTTAATGAAACTTCCGGCTATCACATTGGGCGCACGCGAATTGAAGAGGCAAAAGCCTCTCATGACAGGCACAGATATCAGAAGACTTCAACAGATGCTAAAATGGCTGGGATTTTTCAATTCCAGGATTGACGGGGTTTTTGGATACGAAACCGAACTTGCCGTAATGAAATTCCAAAAAGCTTTTAACATAAAACCCAGCGGAATTGTGGAGAAAAAGCTGCTTGATGTGCTGTGCGAAATGGAAAAAGGTGAAGCCTGGCGCTGGCGCACAATTCAAAAGGATTATAGCCACACAGCTTTTTCTCCGATGCCGGTGCCTTGGGACTTGAAAATTGTCGGGAAAAAAAGAATGCCGGGCATAATAATAGGGCTTTGCAGATATGGCGGCATCCTCGTAGCCGTGACCCGGAGCGGAGTGTGCGCCATGGATATTAAGACGTTGAAAACCCGATGGAACAACCGCAGTTTTATTCCAGCATCTTGGGCTTCAGTGTCGGCTGGCGTTGTTGCAGTGCCCGCGGAGAACCTCATGATTTTGGATGTTTTTTCCGGGAAGCTCCTGGCAAATATAAATTTTGATACGTTTTTGAGCCCTCCGGCAATCGCAGGCGGCATTATAATCGCTCAGGCGGGTGGTTCCACATACGCTTTTGATGAAAGAGGAAGCTTGCTGTGGCGCTATAAAACGGAGGGAGCGCTCTGCTCCCCGCCCGCTGTGGCTTACGACTTAATATATTTTGCGTCATCGGACGGGAATATTTACTGCCTGGATAAAGAAGGTGCCCAGTATTGGAAGGTCAGAGTAAACGATATCATATCAGAACCTTTATCGATATGGGACGGCCGGGTGCTTGCCGTATCCCGCAGCGCCTGCTTTTATGCTATAAATCCGCTCACAGGGGAACTGATGTGGAAAAAGGAATTCGCAGATGGCCAATTCCTGGCTCCAGCCTTCCAACGAGATTTTATGCTAACTGTAGATATAAAAGGCTGCATTTTTGCTATGAGCCCCAGGAAGGCGGAGATAATATGGACGAAAGAATTAAAGGCCCAACCGTCGTCATTGCCGATTATTTGTTGCGACACAGTTTTTTTGGGGACGGAAAGCGGTATTGCAGCAGTAAGGATAAAAAGTGGAGAAACCAGGGTATTTTTAGAAGGCAAAAAGATAACAGCACTCATACAGGCTCGATTTGGCATAATTGCGGCTGCAGGAGAAGAGATGGTGGTGCTCTCATAAGCTTTAAACTTCGAGGCTGCCAATGAAAAAATACAATATTTGCATCTGTCATTTTCTTCTCCTCAGTGTTATAATCAATTAAGCGTAGCATAGATTCGAAGCAGCGACAGCTTTTTAAAAAACATAGCAATTTCATCAGAGGTGAAATGCATGGAACAGAATCAAAAACCCATCGGAATATTTGATTCCGGTGTTGGCGGCCTTACTGTAGCCAGCGAAATCATGCGGCAGCTACCTTGCGAAAGCATCGTATATTTCGGGGATACCGCCAGAGTCCCATACGGTTCTAAGTCCCGGGAAACCGTTACGCGCTTTGCTTTTGAAGGATTGAACTTCCTGCTGGCTCATGATGTAAAAATGGTGGTAGTGGCGTGCAATACAGTGAGCGCTACCTGCCTCGGACAGTTGCAGCAATCCTCCCCTGTGCCTGTTATAGGTGTCATTGAACCTGGTGCAAAGGCTGCAGTCGGGGTTACTCAAAATAAAATTGTGGGAGTAATCGGCACCGAACGCACCGTTAAAAGCGGAGCTTATGTAAAGGCAATAAAAAAAATCAATCCAGAAATTAAGATTTTATCAAAAGCCTGTCCGCTTTTTGTGCCGCTGGTGGAAGAAGGGTGGCTCGACAATGAGGCTGCTTTTTATACGGCCCAAACGTATCTTCTGCCCTTAAAAAACGAGGGAATTGATACTCTTGTGTTGGCGTGCACTCATTATCCGCTGCTTGCGGCGACGCTGCAGGCGGTCATGGGCGAAAAAGTGCGGCTGGTGGATTCGGCTTTCGAAACGGCCGTAGAAGTGGGCAGGATTCTGGAACGCATCGGCCTGAAGCGCTCTGTGGAAAACCGCCCCGTGTACCGGTATTTTGTCAGCGATAATCCAGCCAAGTTTATCGAGGTGGGGGAAAGATTCCTCCAGCGCCCCATAGACCCTATAGACGTGATTGATCCAGAAGTGCCGTATAAGTTTAAAATATAAAAATAGAATTATGATGCGGTTTATGATAGAATTATCGGGGAGGTGAAGATTCGATACTATCTAAAAAAAGTATTGAACCGTATTTAATGAAAAAGAAAATTGCGTTTTTGGCCACGGGCGGCACCATAGCTTCGGTGCGCGGCCCCAAGGGGATGCGCCCTGCCTTAACCGAAAGGGAAATTATGCGCATGATGCCGGAACTTTCAAACGTAGCTCACATACAGGGAAAACTTGTCATGAATATAGACAGCTCCAACATGCAGCCCGAAGACTGGAAGATTATTGCTGCAGAGACTACCGAAGCCCTGAGAACTTGTGACGGTGCTGTCATTTCCCACGGCACCGATACTCTGGCATACACTTCGTCGGCTCTTACATACATGCTCGTGGACCTTGAAAAACCCGTAGCAGTAACCGGAGCTCAAAAGCCCCTGGGAGAAGAAAAAAGCGATGCTGCGAAAAACCTTGCGGACAGCTTCAAAGTGGCGGCATCGGGAGTGCCGGGAGTATTTGTGGTATTCAATGGTGACATAATTATTGGCGACCGAGCCTCCAAGATGAAGGCTGCAAGTTTTGACGCCTTTTCCAGCGTAAATGAGCCTCCAGTTGGGAAAATCACCCAGGAAGGCATACAATGGAATGATGCTGTAATGTGGCAGGAAAGGGCCAGGATAAAAAAGATTTGGGCAAGGTTAAAAAGCCGGCGGGAGAATGAACCAGGAGGAAATTGCTCTGGCTCGGACATTGATATAAAATTTCAGTTCTCAAGAGGTTTGAAAAAGGCCGAGGAGCAACTTTATGACGATCTGGACCCGAGGGTACTGTTGATTAAACTGTACCCGGGGATCGAGCCTGAAATACTTCTTTTGGCAAAAGAAAAAGGTTATCATTCTGTGCTCATAGAAAGCTTCGGTGCGGGAGGAGTGCCGTTTCGAGAGCCCCGCAACCTGATTCCTGCTATACGGGAGTTGGTGTCTTCCGGCATCACCGTCGCAGTCACTACGCAGGTACCGTTCGAAGGTGTGGACCTTTCTGTGTACGAAACGGGTGTGAAAGTGTTGGAGGCAGGTGCCGTTCCTATGGGCAATGCCACCAGTGAAGCTGCCCTTGTAAGGCTCATGATGAAACTGATTTAATATGGCAATATATCACGGGCCATAAATTGTTGCCGCCCCTCAACACCTGCAAAAAAATAAATTGACAATAGCGTAATCACATGATATACTTAAAACAATGAAAAACCGAATATGCGACACCTTTAAACTGGTCCCGCGAGGCCGGTAAGGGAAGCCAGCAGTCAACTTTGGGCACGCAATGATTATGAGACCGCACGCCTTTCTCTGCCTCGGAGAAAGGCGTTTTTGATGCGATTAATTCAGAGTGGCTGCTGAATTAAAAATATAAAACCTCCAATATTTTCTGCAAAAAGAAGATAAATGCCCATGCAACATATCCCTGCCGCCTCGACGGCAGGTTTTTTTAAACTTTGGGATACAGAGGTTGTCCACTGAATTTCGGCATAAGAAAGAATGTGAGGAGGCATATTATGCTCAGCCAGAAAAACCTTCTAGGCCTGGAGAACATGACGCAGCAGGATATCGAATTAATCCTGGACACGGCGGATTCTTTTAAGGAAATAATCGATAGAGACGTGAAAAAAGTGCCCACCCTCCGGGGCAAGTGTGTGGTGAATCTTTTCTACGAACCAAGTACCAGGACCCGAACTTCTTTTGAACTGGCAGGCAAGTATTTGAGCGCGGACACCATAAATTTTTCTTCCTCCACAAGCAGCGTACAAAAGGGCGAAAGCCTGAAAGATACGGCAAAAACGCTGGAGATGATGGGGATAGATGCTGTAGTCATACGTCACAGTTCATCGGGAGCTGCTGAATTTTTAAGTGAACATGTGAGCGCGGCGGTCATAAACGCCGGGGATGGTACCCATGAACACCCCACTCAGGCTCTCCTGGACATGCTCACTGTGAGAGAAAAGAAGGGCACACTAAAAGGCTTGAAAGTGGCGATACTGGGAGATATTCTTTACAGCCGCGTGGCAAGGTCCAATATTTTTGGCTTCACAAAAATGGGTTCTAGCGTTTATGTGGCTGGTCCCCAGACCCTCATGCCTCCGGCAATAGAAAAAACAGGGGCAAAGGTGGCAAAAAGCATAGACGAAGCTGTTGAAGGAGCGGATGTGGTGATGGCCCTTAGGATACAGCTGGAAAGGCAGAAAAAAGGATTATTCCCTTCCCAGCGGGAATATTCCAGGTTGTTCGGTATAGATAAAAAGAGGCTGTCGCTGGCAAAGCCCGATGCACTTCTGCTCCACCCCGGGCCTGTAAACCGGGGGGTGGAAATAACGTCGGAAATAATGGACGGCACTCAATCAGTGATTAATGAACAAGTAAAAAACGGTGTGGCCGTGCGGATGGCCGTATTATATCTTTTGATAGGAGGAGCAGGCCGATGAAACAAATTTTGAAGAAAGCCCGTGTGATAGATCCTTCTTCCAATCTGGATGAAATATTGGATGTTCTCGTGGTGGACGGCTGCATAGCTGCAATAGAGAAAAGCGTGGATATAAGCGGAGCCCAAATACTGGATCTATCCGGAATGATATTAACCCCTGGACTCATAGATATGCACGTGCACTTTAGAGAACCGGGTTATGAATACAAAGAGGACATGGAAACGGGAAGCCGCAGCGCTGCAGCAGGAGGGTTTACTGCTGTGGCCTGCATGCCCAATACCATGCCGCCGGTGGATAATGCGGCTATGGTGGAATATATACGCTCCAGAGCATCAAAAATCGGGCTTGTTAGAGTCTTCCCTGTAGGATGCGTATCAAAAGGCCGGGAAGGCAGAGAAATAGCTGAAATGGGCGATATGGTCCAAGCAGGAGCCGTGGCTTTTTCCGATGACGGCAATCCTGTGTCCGACAGTTCCCTCATGCGGAAAGCCCTTCAGTATGCTTCCATGTTCGACAAGGCCATCATAGACCACTGCGAAGATCCCGGCCTTTTTGAAGGCGGCCAGGTAAATGAAGGTTATATCTCAACGCTTCTGGGCCTGGCGGGTATACCGGCATCCTGCGAAGAGATCATGGTGGCTAGGGATATAATCCTGGCCCGGGATACAGGTGCGAGGGTTCATCTGACTCACATCAGCACAAAAGGTTCAGTGGAGCTCATCCGCAGGGCAAAAGCCGAGGGCGTAAGAGTGACGTGCGATGTCACCCCTCATCATCTAATTCTTACGGAGGAAGCGGTTATGGGCTATAACACATGTGCCAAAATGAATCCGCCTCTGAGGACAAGAGAAGATGTAAGGGCCCTGATGGAAGGTTTAAGGGACGGCACCATAGATGCAATAGCCACCGACCATGCACCGCATTCTCAGGATGAAAAGGATGTGGAATTCGACAAGGCCGCCTTCGGCATAGTCGGCCTGGAAACTGCCCTGGGGCTCATACTGACGCATATAGTGGGGCAGGGGGAACTCACTCTTTACCAGGCCATCAGCAAAATGACAGCAGGCCCTGCGAAAATTCTTGGCGTAGATGCCGGCAGGCTGGCTGTCGGAAAACCCGCGGACATTACGGTTATAGACCCGGATATGGAATGGACTGTGGACAAGAATAAATTCTTGTCCAAAGGCCGAAACACCCCCTTTGACGGGTGGAAATTAAAAGGCAGGGCCGTCATGACCATGGTAGGAGGTACCAGGCACTCGATTATCCCCTGTGAAAAATTTTAAGACAGTATTTTTAAATAATATAGACATGAATACCCGTAGAAATAGGGACTTTTCTAAAGCCGGAAAGGAGCATTAAAATGAAAGCAATCATTGCACTGATAGACGGCAGCGTATACGAAGGAAGGGCTTTTGGTGCTGCCGGCACCGCCTGGGGAGAAGTGGTTTTCAACACCGGCATGACAGGATACCAGGAAATCCTGACAGACCCCTCCTACGCAGGGCAGATAGTCACTCTCACCTATCCGCTGGTGGGGAATTATGGAACTTCAGAGGAATTTACTGAGTCGGATTCTCCGAAAGTGAGGGGTTTTATAGTGCGGGAAGCCTATTCTCGAAGTGAGGGGTTGGATGTTCGGGGTTCGAAAGGTCCGCAGGATGAATCAAACGGAAGTTATAATGCATACAGCATATGGACAAAAGAGCGCAAAGCACTGGATGAATACCTGAAACGGTACAATATCGTAGCCGTGGATGGAGTAGATACTCGAAGCCTTACGCGAAAAATAAGGCAGTATGGCGTAATGAAAGGAGCAATTTCCACCGAGTTTTCCGGGAAAGAGCTTCTTGAAATGCTCCAAGAGTGGCCCGATGTGGAAAGTCAGGATCTGGTGAACCAGGTGAGCACAAAGCAAGCGTATACCCGAGAAAAGGGAAAAGGCCCCAAAATAGCCCTTCTGGACTTGGGAGTAAAAAAAGATATAGTTGAATCCCTGGTAGACCGAGGCGCAAGGGTTACCGTGTTTCCAGCGGTTACGCCGGCAGAAACCATTCTTTCCGGAAATTTTCATGGAGTGCTCTTATCCAATGGGCCAGGTGATCCACAAAAAGCCGTATATGCTGTGGAAACAGTCCGTAAATTGCTGGGCAGAATTCCCATTTTCGGCATATGCCTTGGGCACCAGTTGCTGGCACTGGCCCTCGGGGGCAAAACCTACAAGCTCAAGTTCGGGCACAGGGGAGCCAACCACCCTGTAAAAGACTTAAAGAACGACAGGGTTTTTATGACATCTCAAAATCACGGTTATGCTGTGGACGCAGCCTCTATCGAAGGCAGAGCATTAGTAACCTTCGTAAATGCCAACGACGGCACTGTGGAAGGGCTGGAAGTGCCGAATGCGGCGGCCTTTTCTGTACAGTTCCATCCGGAAGCTTCCCCGGGCCCATGCGATGCTGCATATTTATTCGATAAATTTATTGAGCTGATTAAAAAACGACATAGATGTGAATAACGATTAAATGTGCAATAGAAATACAGGGCGGGCTATACGAAGTTAAAATTATAATGCAAGATTAATTAGTATGATGTATAATTATTTATAGAATTTATACAGAACGACGAACCATCGGAGTCTGCAGTCAAATGACTTCCGGCCTCCGATAAACAAAGGAGGAACATCATGCCGAAAGAAAAAGCACTGAAAAAAGTCATGGTTATCGGCTCCGGCCCCATCATTATCGGGCAGGCGGCGGAGTTCGATTACGCGGGGACTCAGGCGTGCCTTTCTCTCAAGGAAGAAGGCCTTGAAGTGGTGCTCATCAACAGCAACCCCGCTACTATTATGACCGATTCCCATATAGCAGACCGGGTATATATAGAGCCTCTAACACTGGAATTTGCCGCCAGCGTCATAAGGCGCGAAAAACCTGACGGCCTTCTACCCACCCTGGGCGGCCAGGTGGGGTTGAACCTGGCAGTAGAACTGGCGGAAAAGGGCATTCTCGATAAAGAGGGCGTGAGGCTCCTGGGGACACCCCTTTCTTCCATCAAGAAAGCCGAAGACAGGGAGCTTTTCAAAAAACTGATGCAGGAGATAGGCGAGCCGGTGCCCGACAGCCGCATTGTGCATAGCCTCAAAGAGGCGAAGGCATTTGCCCGGGAGGCGGGATACCCGCTCATAGTGCGTCCTGCCTATACTCTGGGCGGCACCGGCGGTGGTGTGGCGTACAACGAAGAAGAGCTCATGGATATCACATCCCACGGCCTTAAGCTCAGCAGGATTCATCAGGTGCTGCTGGAAAAAAGCCTGCTCGGCATGAAGGAAATCGAATATGAGGTAATGAGGGACAAGAAAGACCAGTGCATCACCATATGCAACATGGAAAACATTGATCCGGTGGGCATCCATACCGGTGACAGCATAGTGGTGGCGCCCAGCCAGACCCTTTCTGACAGGGAATACCAGATGCTGCGTTCCGCTTCCCTCAGAATAATACGGGCACTGGGAATAGAAGGCGGCTGCAATGTGCAGTTTGCCCTCGACCCGGATACCGGGAAATACTACGTCATAGAGGTAAACCCCAGAGTGAGCCGTTCCAGCGCACTGGCATCCAAAGCTACCGGCTACCCCATAGCAAAGATTGCAGCCAAGATAGCCATAGGGCTTACCTTGGACGAGATGAAAAACCCGGTTACCGGCAAGACCAGCGCATGTTTCGAGCCAGCCTTGGACTACGTCGTGGCCAAAATGCCCCGCTGGCCTTTTGACAAATTCACCGATGCCGACAGGACCCTAGGCACCCAGATGAAAGCCACGGGCGAGGTCATGGCCATAGACAGGACCCTGGAAGGGGCGTTGATGAAAGCGGTTAGGTCTCTGGAGCAGGGAGTCATAGACTTTTCTCTGAAAGGAATGAAGAATCAGCCGATTGAAGAAATCAAAAAACAAATCGAAAAAGCTACTGATGAACGCTTTTTCGCCATAGCCGAAGCCCTTCGCCGGGGGGTTAGCGTGGATGAAATATATGAGATGAGCAAAATTGACCGCTTTTTTCTGGAAAAAATAGAAAATATAATAAAAATGGAAGAGAGGATAAAGGAGAGCGATCTGTCTCCCGAACTATTAAAGCGGGCAAAACAGATGCAGTTTCCGGACAGAGTGATTGCCTCCCTAAAAAATATTCCCGAGGAAGATGTTAGGGCGCTAAGGCGAAAATACGGCATTGCCCCCACCTATAAGATAGTGGACACCTGCGCCGCGGAATTCGAAGCCGAGACGCCTTACTTTTACTCCACCTTTGAGGAGGAAAACGAGGCGGACACGGGCCCTGAGCCGTCGGTGATCATAATCGGCTCCGGCCCCATAAGGATAGGCCAGGGCATAGAATTCGATTACTGTTGCGTGCATTCGGTTTGGGCCGCAAAGGATGCGGGCTATAGGACCGTCATAATAAACAACAATCCGGAGACTGTGAGCACGGATTTTAACACCGCCGACCGCCTGTACTTCGAGCCGCTTTACATTGAGGACGTCATGGCGGTCATAGAACAGGAAAAGCCCGTGGGAGTCATAGTGCAGTTCGGAGGCCAGACCGCCATAAATCTGGCAGGGCCCCTGCGGCAAAGGGGCGTTAAAATATTGGGAACCTCTGTGGAATCCATCGATGCCGCAGAAGACAGGGAAAAATTCGACGCACTTTTGAGCGAGCTCGACATACCTCGCCCCAAAGCCGGTGCGGCCAGGAGCGCGGAGGAAGCCCTGCAAAAAGCAGGGGACATAGGCTTCCCGCTGCTGGTGAGACCATCCTATGTGCTGGGCGGCAGAGCCATGGAGATAGTATATAATATGGAGGAATTGAAAACCTATATGGAGGAGGCAGTAGAGGCTTCTCCGGAAAGGCCAGTGCTCATCGACAGGTACATCGGGGGCACTGAGGTGGAAGTGGACGCCGTGTGCGACGGCAAAGAAGTGCTCATCCCCGGAATAATGGAGCATATAGAAAGAGCCGGAATTCACTCCGGCGACAGCATAGCGGTGTACCCGCACCAGACCCTGAGCGATGCCGCTGTGGAAAAAATTGTGGAATACACCGAGAAAATCGCCCTGAAACTCGATGTCAGAGGCCTAATAAACATACAGTTTGTGGTAAACGGCAACGAGGTTTACATCATCGAGGTAAATCCCCGCTCCAGTCGCACTGTGCCGTACCTCAGTAAAATAACGGGGGTGCCCATGGTGGATGTGGCCACAAAAATAGCTCTGGGCAAAAGCCTCAGGGAACTGGGTTACAAAGGGGGCCTCATGCCGAAACCCGATTTTGTGGCAATAAAGGCTCCGGTATTCTCCTTCTCAAAGCTGCGACAAGTGGAGCCTTCTCTGGGGCCGGAGATGAAATCCACCGGAGAGGTGCTGGGGATGGAAAAGACCTTTCAAAAGGCGCTGTACAAGGCGTTCACCGCATCCGGCATAAAAATCCCTACCGACGGGGCTATCCTGGCCACCATAGCGGACAGGGACAAGCCTGAAGCCGTGAAGCTCTTGAAAAAATTTTACAAACTAGGATTTTCCATATATGCCACCTGTGGCACTGCCAAAGCGCTGCAGGAAGCCGGAGTGCCAGCTGTGGTAATCAAAAAAGTGGAGGAGGGCTCCCCCAACATACTGGACCTTTTGCGGGAAGGCAAGGTAGACATGATAATAAATACCCTTACCCGCGGCAGGGCTCCCGAAAGAGACGGCTTCAAGATAAGGCGGGCAGCCGCCGAGGACGGCATTCCCTGCCTCACGTCACTTGATACCGCCAGAGCCCTGTACGAAGTAATCGAAGCCACTTCCATAAAACTGATGCCGATAAAATAGACCACAAGGTTTTCAATATAAATATAATAATCAAGGAAGAAGGTGTCAGATGTCGCTTTTTTGCGGACTTGTGAAAATAAAAGAGAATGCGGAAATTGCTCCCGGCATTTACCGCATGATGATGGAGTGCCCGGAAGTGGCTGAATGTGCCGTTCCTGGCCAGTTTATACACATACGCTGCTCGGATACCCACTCACCCCTGCTTCGCCGTCCGATAAGCATCGCCATGGCGGACAAGAGTGCAGGGCTGATTGAGATATTTTACCGCGTCGTGGGAGAAGGTACCGGGCTTCTTGCCAGGAAGGAAAAACAAGATATGCTGGACATAATGGGCCCTCTCGGCAGAGGATTTCCTCTCCAGCCTGGCTTAAAACTTCCAATAATTGTGGGTGGCGGCATCGGCATGGCGCCCCTCCTCTTTCTGGCGAAATCCTTAAAAGAAAATGCGACATCCAGCGATTACTGTTGCAGGGAAAGCTTCACCGGTCTTGCGTTTGCTGGTTTTGCCACTGAGATGGAAGCCTTTGGGATGTCATTTCTGGAGGATTGCGGATTTAAAGTTCATATATGTACCGACGATGGGAGCATGGGATATAAAGGATATCCAACAGACCTGCTGGAAAAGTATTTGGGAGGCAGCATATTTTTGTCCTCGATATCAACCGGTGAAATTGCAGGAGCTGCCGGTGCACCGGGATGCCCTGCGACTGAGGCTGCAATGCTGCCGAGCGCCGTTTACGCCTGTGGCCCGGAAGCCCTCCTAAAAAAAGTAAAAGAAATAGTGTCCCGGGCAAAAGTACCGGCATACTTATCCCTGGAACAGCGCATGGCCTGTGGAGTGGGAGCCTGCCTTGGCTGCGCGGTGAAATCTGCCGGAAGCGGTTATCTGAAAGTGTGCAAAGACGGCCCGGTATTTGAAGTAAATCAGGTTATTCTGAGTCAGGAGACTGCTCCTTGACTTATTTTCTCAAAAATTGTGAGTCAAGGGAACAGTACTCTGACTTACAATAAAGGGAGTATGTTATAGATGGATGAGAGGTTTTTAAACACAGGCTGGAATCGATATGAAGTTGAACGCGCGGAAAAGCTTCAGCGCCAGACCGACGAGGTCGTTTTCGCGGACATTTCTGCAAATATCTGCGGCATTGCCATGAAAAACCCGGTTATGGTGGCGTCGGGCACCTTCGGCTTCGGCGAGGAATACGCAGGCTTTTATGATATAAGTCGGCTGGGAGCAATTGTGACCAAGGGCCTCACGCTGGAACCAAGGTGCGGCAATCCTCCCCCAAGGGTTTACGAGACACCAGCAGGCATGCTGAATTCCATAGGCCTGGAAAACCCAGGGGTGGAGGAATTTATCCGAAGGGAATGGCCCCGCCTTTGCCGGTTGGGCATCCCGGTTATCGCGAACATCGACGGGGATACCGTTGATGACTATTACCGAATGGCGCGTCGCCTTTCGGAATTAGACGGCCTTGCGGCTGTTGAAGCAAATATTTCCTGCCCCAATGTGGAAAAGGGCGGCATGGCTTTCGGCCAGTATCCGGAAAGCGCCTATGAAGCCGTAAAAGCTGTGAGGGAGGGGACAAATCTCCCCGTCATAGCCAAACTTTCGCCCAACGTCACAGATATACAAAAGATTGCCGAAGCTGTGGTGGATGCTGGGGCTGATGCCGTTTCTCTGATAAACACCCTGCAAGGCATGGCCATAGATATACATACGAAAAAGCCCCTCTTTTGCCGCACTTTTGCAGGCCTCTCGGGGCCTGCCGTAAAACCGGTGGCTGTGCGCATGGTGTGGCAGGTATACGAAACGGTAAAGGTGCCCATCATAGGCATGGGAGGCATCACGTCATGGAGGGATGCTGTGGAATTCATACTGGCCGGTGCTTCGGCTATCTCTGTGGGCACCGCAAATTTCGTAGATCCTTTTGCGCCGTTAAAAATCATATCCGGGTTGAGACAATATATGACGAATCAAGGCATTAAAACACTAAATGAAATTATAGGTGCGGCTCATTAAAAAACATGCCCCTCCGGCATAAGAGCAGCTTATAAAACGGAATTCCCCTGCTGCGAAAACGGTACAAGGAATTTATGGACAGAAATTTTCAGGGGTTTTCCGCTTGCTTTGAATCGGATTTTTCTGCTGAGGTACAGCCGATAAGGCTCAGGAAAATTCAAAAAGAGTGGTGTAAAAAATGAGGATTTTAGAAAGGAGTAAAATATATTGGATACAAATGAAATTTTAACCTTATTTGAGCAATCGGAAGCCATGCTCACCGGCCATTTTATTCTCACTTCGGGCCGCCATAGTGACAGATACATGCAGTGCGCAAAGCTTCTCCAGTATCCTGATGCGGCAGAAAAAGTATGCTGGGAACTGGCAGAAAAATTTAAAGATATGGAGATTGAGACCGTCATAGGCCCCGCTTTAGGGGGAATACTGGTTTCCTACGAAGTGGCCCGTGCGCTGAAAGCCCGTTCCATCTTTGCGGAAAGAGAAAATGGGGTTATGAGCCTTCGCCGCGGATTTGCTTTAAAACCAGGCGAAAAAGTGCTGGTCGTGGAAGATGTGGTGACCACGGGGGGTTCAGTAAAAGAAGTCATAGACCTGGTAAGCTCCTATGGCGCCGTAGCGGTGGCAGTAGGAGCCCTGGTGGACCGCAGCGGAGGCAAGGTGGATTTTAAAGTGCCTGCACGCTTTCTTTTAGAGCTCGAGATTAAATCCTACCTGCCCGAAGAATGCCCTCTCTGCAAGCAGGGAATACCGGCGGTCAAACCCGGCAGCAGAAAAATATAAAGTCAGGAGAGATTTCAATGTCACACGAATTTAGCCGAACCATTATAGCCCTGGATACCCCTGACGAGCAAAGAGCCCTTGAAATAGTAAGGGCGCTGAAGACCAAGGTAAACATTTTTAAAGTGGGGTTGGAACTTTTTTGCTCTGCCGGCCCTTCCGTAGTAGAAAAGATAAATACTGAAGGCTGCAGAGTTTTCCTCGATTTAAAATTTCACGACATTCCCAATACGGTATACGGTGCAGTAAGGGCTGCCGTAAACACTGGAGCTTTCATGTTCAACATCCATGCTTCCGGCGGCAGGGAAATGATGAAGAAAGCAAAAGAAGCGCGAGATGCAGCCTTTGGTGAAACAATAAAAAATCACGGCTTCAAGCCCTTGCTCTTAGCGGTTACGGTGCTTACCAGCCTCACAGACCGGGATATGAAAGAAATAAACATTGAAAAGCCCTCCCAAGACCAAGTGGTAGCCCTGGCAAAGCTGGCAAAAGAATGCGGCATGGACGGCGTAGTGGCT
Organism: Tepidanaerobacteraceae bacterium; assembly: GCA_029982615.1. Lineage (GTDB taxonomy): Bacteria > Bacillota > Thermosediminibacteria > Thermosediminibacterales > Tepidanaerobacteraceae > JANLFP01. Next base: position 52,111 of record JARRBK010000004.1, read on the forward strand.
TCGCCGAAGGAGATTGCAGCCATAAGAAGGGAACTGGGGGCAGACTTTGTCATAGTGACGCCGGGAGTGCGCCCGGCCTGGGCCGCCTCCAATGACCAAAAGCGCGTGGCCACGCCGCGGGAAGCGCTGGATGCTGGAGCCGATTACATCGTCATAGGGCGGCCAGTCACCGCCGCCTCAGACCCTGAAAAGGCAATTGAAAATATTTTTTGCTAATTTTATCAATGAAAATACTGCACCAAATTGAACATAGCCGTAGCCTTGTGGTGCCGTCATAAACTAACCCTTCCGTCCATGTTCACATTATACTCCTCCGCCTCATAGTATAAAATGAGGAGGAGGAGATTTTTCATGAATTGGGGGGCATGGCTGAAGTTTATCGTGCAAGTACTTACAAATGAAGCGGTAATGGAACCTATTATTGCAGTAGTATTGGGATACGGCGTGAACGCTTATACTAAAAACCGGCGTTATCGAATTATCATGGACCTTACTGCTGATATCGTCGACTATATAGAAGAGCACTACAAGGAATGGGGAATTAAGGGCAGTGCAAAAATGGATAAATTTATGGAAATTTTTGTTAAAGAATATAAAAAGCAAATGGGGCGAAAACCAAAACAAATCGAATTGGAGAGTGCCAGAATCCGGGCAGAGGCCCTGGTGCAGCGTGCGCGCCGTTCGATGCCTGTAAAGCCTCCTAAATAAAATGGCAAATACTGTTTGTCCTTGCATGGATTGACATGAAATTATATAATAGTAGTGAAATTGAGATTAATGACTCTGTAGCATTTTTAATCACAGGAGGAGCTTATGAAAGACATTAAGGCAAGGACGCAGCAATTGCTGAAAGAAAAAATCGTGGAAGCCATAACAAAGGCGATTCATGAAGGGGCTATACCGACGGACAGAGTGCCGGACTTTTATCTGGAAGTGCCCCAGGACTCCACTCACGGCGATTTTGCCGCCAACGTGGCAATGCTCATGGCCAGACAGGCCCGCATGGCGCCGAGAAAAATAGGTGAGATCATTGCGGCAAATATGGATATTTCCGCCACTCCAGTAGAAAAAGTTGAAGTTGCGGGGCCGGGATTTATAAACTTCTATCTGAAGCCCACCTGGGCCAACGGCGTGATTTTGGATATTTTGAGAAAGGGGCGGGATTTTGGCCGACAGGAGTTCGGCAAAGGCATAAGGGTCCAGGTGGAATTCGTCAGCGCTAACCCCACAGGCCCCATGCACATGGGCAATGCCAGGGGAGCTGCGCTGGGAGACGCTCTGGCTTCCATCCTGAAAATGTCGGGATACGATGTGACAAAAGAATTTTATATAAATGATGCGGGAAATCAAATAGAAAACTTCGGGCTCTCCTTGGAAGCGCGCTATCTTGAGCTTCTGGGCAGGGAGGGGCATATTCCCGAAGGGGGCTACCACGGAGAAGACATAAAGGAACACATGAAGGCCCTCATCGAGGAAGAGGGAGACCGCTTCCTGAACATGGATTCCCAGAGCCGCAGAGCCTATTTTATAAAATATGCGCTGGAGAAAAATATTCAGCGGATGAAGCAGGACCTGGCGAATTTCGGAGTGGAGTTTGACGTGTGGTTTTCCGAGCAAAGCCTGCACGATGCAGGAAAAGTAACCGACGTAATAAACCTTTTGAAACAAAAAGGCTGCACTTATGAAAAAGATGGAGCTCTGTGGTTCAGGGCTTCGGATTACGGAGCAGGCAAAGATGAGGTGCTCATCCGCGCCAATGGGCTTCCCACTTATTTTGCTTCCGACATAGCGTATCATAAAGACAAGTTCGACAGAGGATTCGACAGGGTAATAGACATATGGGGTGCCGACCACCACGGCCATGTGGCCAGGGTCAAGGGGGCGCTCAAAGCCCTGGGTTATGACCCCGAAAAACTGACGGTCATCCTTATGCAGCTGGTAAGGCTGTACAGGAACGGAGAAATAGCCCGCATGTCCAAGCGTACCGGCAGAGCAGTGACGCTGGCGGACATAGTGGAAGAAGTGGGCAGGGATGCTGCAAGATTCTTTTTCAACATGCGAAGCGCCGACACTCACCTGGATTTTGATTTGGACCTGGCAATAAAAACGTCCGATGAAAACCCTGTGTACTACGTGCAGTATGCTCATGCACGAATATGTAGTATCCTGAGACAGGCGTCGGAGCAGGGAGTAACCCTGCCAGATATCGGTGCTGATTCGTGGGGTTCAATGGAAAAATATGCATATATGCTGACTGAAAAAAATGAAATTGAATTAATAAAAAAACTGGCGGATTTCCCCGGGGAAATAAGGCTTTCAGCAGAGAATCTTTCGCCGTACCGCATTACCAATTATTGCATGGAGCTTGCTTCTATATTTCATTCCTTTTACAACAGCTGCCGGGTGCTGACCGAGGATAGGGATTTAACCGCCGCCAGGCTCATGCTGGTGCAAGCTGTGCAGCAGGTGTTGAAAAATGCCTTTGGCATCTTGGGAATCAGCGCACCCGAGCGCATGTGAAGCATACGATGTTTTTCGATTAACTTAAAAACAAAATGGTTAAAATATAAAAGTCAAGCAGGAATTTCACTATTTTCCAAGAATATATATTAGGTTAGAAATATTTTTTCTGGATTTGCTGATTGGCGCCATTTAGAGAAAAAAGAAATTAAATGACAGAACGCAAAACACAATCCTTTGAAGGAAAGGGAGGTCATTGTTGTGAAAATCCGGTGGCTGGGACATGCCAGCTTTCTTCTGGAATCGCAGAGCGGAACCAGGATAGTCACCGACCCCTTTGACGGCAGTGTCGGCTACAGAATACCCAAGATTGAAGCAGATATAGTGACGGTAAGTCACGATCATTACGACCATAACTATGTGGAAGGGGTACAGGGAGACCCGGAAATATTGAAGACTGCAGGAGATTTCAACATAGGCGGGATCGGCATTAAAAGTATTCCAGCCTTCCATGATGAAGTGAAAGGCGCAAAAAGGGGTCCAAATCTTATTTTTGTTTTTAAAATCGACGGGCTGAGAATCTGCCACGTCGGAGATTTGGGGCACCTACTGTCTAAGGCTCAGGAGGAACAAATAGGAAGGCCGGATGTACTGCTGGTTCCAGTGGGCGGCACCTTCACCCTGGATGCCGAAGGGGCTGCTGAGGTGGTAAACCAGTTGTCTCCGAAAATGGTCATTCCTATGCACTTCAAGACCCCAGCCGTCAGCATGCCCATCGATTCGGTGGATAAGTTTCTGGAAAAGATGGGCGGAGGCGAGCGCCTGGAATCCACCACCATCGAAGTTACTCCCGAAGCCCTGAGCGAAAAGCTCCGGGTGGTGGTGCTAAACTACGAGTAGGAAAATGAACTACGAATAGATATTATTAATAATACAGTTGTCCATAAAAATTTGCGACAACTAAAGACACAAATAAATACGGGTAAAAAAAGAATAATATACAAAATAAAGCATATAGAACATAAAAGCAGCGGATAAAACCGCTGCTTTTAATACTCGGATATTTTTTATACTCTTTCTTGTCCTTTATAAAACTACTGCTTGTCCCATTTTGTTTTTTTATTTTTCAGCCCCTTTTATTTTGTGCTCTGTTCCACCAGCTTTCCCCTGACAATCAGCCTGAGAGGAGGCTTTTCGCTGTAGTCACATGTTATCAGGTTTATTAGCTTTTCTCTGCCCTGCGGCAGCAGCACCCAGATGTCTTCCGGTTTTGCGATGATGCTTGCCTGTACTTCATAGATGAAATGTCCTTTATCTGTTAAAACTTCTATGATGTCACCTTTCTCAAGTTCATTCAGCCTATTGAAATGCCTTCCTCTGGTTCGGCTGCGGTGGCCGGCTATGCAGTAATTGCCGGGCTGCCCCGGACCTGCAGTACCCTCCAGGCTTGATACTGAAAGGTTGAGATTCTGTTTGGTGGCCCCCTTTAATATGGGAAGGCGAAGGTTTATTTTTTTTATTATCAGGATACCTTCCATGTGTGCGGCAATGTATTTTTCTATGCTTTCTACCCTGTCGCCCGGTGTTGATGAAGACTCCTGACCGTCGAATTCGGTCGGGTTCAACGTTTCGCTTTGTCCCATATCTTCTGAACCATCCAGTTCGCTTAGACTTTCTTGCCAGGCCTGAAGGATTTTGTGCTGTTTGTAATCGTAATAACATTCTCTGAGCTTTGGATAGGATATTAAGGATATACCAATGATTATAAGAAGGATTGGCGCGATTTTCTTCATACATTGAGCCTCCAGTAAGAAAGGAAGCTGAGGAGATATCTTTCTCGGCTATAGCTTTTTGCTTCTTAGAAGCTTTATTCCTGCCAGGATGGCAAAGCCGCCTACTATATAGTACGGATACGGTAGAGACTCACCGGTCTTGGGCATTTCGAGCGCTCCGGCGGGCACCGGCTCCGGTTCGATTACCTTTTCGGAAGACGAAGGTTGCTGTTTTGGCTTTTCCGGCAGTGAAGGCTGGCCCTGTGGTATGGGTTCTTCTTCAACTATCTCAACAGGTGTTTCAGTAACTTTCGACCCATCTTTTTGGTCTCTTCTATTCCCGCTAGTGCTGCCTCCGCTGCTGCCGTCACCGGAGGTCTGGGCGGTGAATATCCACTTTATTTGGGCGCTCTTTCCCTGAAACTCATTGCCGGTTTCCGGTCCCGGAAGCTCGAGTTTTGCCACAAGTTCGCCGCTTGCACCGGGGGCAAAGGTGCCCAGACTTATGTTTTCTCCAAGGCCCGATTCACCGCTGGCGGGGCCGCTGTAAATCGTGTTTCCTTTATACTTTACTGTGAGCTGCAGCTGTTTTAAAAGATCCGGTTGTTCCTCTCTGTCCACCTGTTCAGCCCGTATGTATAATGTGAAGGGACCGCTATAGTTGTTCTGAATTTTAAGGGTGCTTTTCACAGTGTCGCCGGGGTTTAAGTTGTCGAGGTCAAAAAGCTTTGCCCCTTCGGGCACCAGCACCAGCCCCTGGGCGTTTCCGATCAATTCTATATCTTTGGCCTGAGCCATGACTGATTTTTGGGCATAGGGCATAAAAAGGCCTGCGCCCAAAATGCAAAAAGCCAGCATTATATGTATCAATATTTTAATTATCACTCTCATCTGCGCTACCCTCCTTTTTGGGGGGTGAATATTTTTGACGGCGGTTTTATCAGTTGAGGGCATGCGGCAACCGCATGCCCTGCAAAGGTTATACCAATATCGCTTCGAAAATTATTGTATCGTAAAGTTATACTTTTTTTAAAGAATTATTCTCCGGTGAATTCCTTAACGCCAGCGGGAAGGCTGGATATGCCCCATGCATCCTTATAGGCTTCGTGAGATGCCTGCACGCCTTCAGCTTTGACGTTGATGCGCAGGGTTTTGCCCTGATAGTCGTTTCCCGTTTGAGCGCCGATGAGTTCCACTGCATCCAGCAGTAACGATGTTTCATCGTTTTGGTTGAGGATGTGCTTGTAGTAATACCAGCCGTTAGAATATACCCAGTCGTCATTATTTGCAAGGATAAGGTTTACATTGTCGACGGAAAGATTTGTAGGACTGCCGTTGGCATCAAGCCATTCCGGCGTCAGGCTCACCCTGACGTATGTTGCCTTTGAACCTTCGGAAATCACGCTTACATCCTTATTTGTGGTGTCGCCCGGATTCCAGTTGGTGATGTCTTCAAAGCCATGCTCGTTTACTTCGATTTTAACCGTGCCGGCGGTAAACGTATTTGCCACCGATTTTTCGCTGGTAAACCATGCCATGGTGCCTCCAACAATCAGAAGCGCCACAAGTAAGAACACCAAAGAACCGATTAATAAAGTCTTTTTCATTTTAAAATTCCCCCTTAAATTTTTTGATTTTATTTTAAGTTCCTTTTGAACAGCCCCGGATGTCTTTCCGCAGCTTTTGCTGCCGTTTAATCATCAGTAGAGATTTTTTTATTTTTGCGCTCAATGGCGAGTGTTCTGGACAGTTCCATTAATATGAATATCACAAATGCCCCTAGCAGAATCATTATGCCATTTTTTGTTCTGGCGTAGGAAAAGGCGTAACCTACATAAGGTATTGAAAACACCACTTTGCCTATCAATCGGTTTGAGCGGACGGGCATCGGGTCTTCTACTTCATTGGCATCTCCTTTGGTCCGGAATAACAGTGTCTGGCTTTTTTCCACCTCAATTACCCGGTGGGTGGTTATGTTTCCTCCGTGATCATCACCCCGGAAGGTTATTATATCGCCAGGTGCGACGTCTCCAGGATCGATGGGGTCCACTATGATCAGGCTTCTGGTTTTCAGAGCCGGGCTCATGCTGCCGCTCATGACTATATACATCTTATAGCCAAAAACTGAGGGTTCCCGGCCGGTCAGCCTGCTCTGGACCAGGAAGAACGTCAATGTAAGCGCAGAGATTATCAGAATTATCAAGGCTGTTCTTATTATTATGTTGCAGACTGCTGTCAGATGTTTTTTTATCATGTTTTATCTCTCTCACCCATACGTAATTTTATAAGGTCCTTTCCGGCTTTCGGGAAGAGCCCCGTCAGGCATCGCAAAAAGCGTTGCATATGAATCGCTGTTGCCGGCTGTGCCTGAATTATTTAACACTAATACAAGGTCTATGTTAACTGTAAAATAATTATCTTTTTCATCATCATCTCTGAACCATCCGTAGTTGCTCCTTTTGTTTGTAACCGTTACGGTGACCGTAAGATTTTCCCTAGTTATGTTTACAACAGGCGAAGTTATGCTGACTAATTCATAGTCCATTGGCACCACTTCGCTGATTTTGTAAGTTCCCAACCTGAGATTGCCGATTTGATAAGATTGATTTTCAATGGCGAATATATTCCATTTCTTGCCGTTCAGGCCGTCTATTTTGATTATGAATTCCTTGTCAGAGTCTTCGTTTGTCACGATTTTTTTGATTATTATCCTACCTTTTATAACCCTGACCAGAACCTTATCCGAAGCGGTGCACCCGTATTTGTCAGTGACCGTGACGGTGTAGACAGCATCATCTTCGAGAGATACCTGAGGATTTACTTCACTCGATGACCATCCCGAATCTATATTGCATGACCAGGTGTAGTTGTATGGCGGATATCCCCAGCTAACCTGGAGGTTGTCGCCTATGCCTATAACATCGCCTATGACGATTTCCCTGTCAGGACCGGCATTTACCGAAAGCGGCGGCTGAACATACACTGTCGGTACAGGAAAAGTTTTGCTCTTTCCGGATACGCCGTTGACGTCGGTGTAGCTCAGCGTGGCGCTCACATTGGTTGGCACATTGTCTCCGCCCTGGAATGTCTTTTTTGCCTTTATCTTGTAAGTCAGGGTGGCGCTGGTGCCGATGATTCCCGGTGCCCATGTGATGGTATGGGTGCTTTCATCATAGGAAACCTGGGTGCTAGGGTTTGCTGCGATGCTGGCTGGCACAAGGTCGAAAACGTCTGTTATCACGTCGGTTACCACTGCATCAGTGGCGGATGTGCCCAGCTGTTCGGATATCTCGCTATAAATGCCGGAAAGGTCAGCAGCCGAGAAGGTTTCGTAATACCCGGCATTCTGCGCCCATTGCAGTGTTTCCCGAGCCATGGTAAGGCACTGGTTGGGCACCTGCCCGAGAAGGCCCACGGTGAAAACCTTGGCTACGTTCCAGCAGCTCTGTCCAGCCTCGTAAGCAGCAATGGTGTGAGCGTTGTGGGCGGTGGGTTCGCTGGGGCCATAAGGTCTGCCTATGCTGACGGTGGGCAACCCGTCAGTCAGCAGGATTATCGCTTTGGTTGCGTTGGCCCTTCCGCTAGATTCCATTAACTTCCTGGCCCTTATGAAACCCGCTTCGGTATTTGTTCCCCCGTCGGCGATGAGACCGTTGATAGCATTTTTTACTTGATTAAAATCATAAGAAAAATCCCTATCAATCGATGTATCTGTATTTAAATTTCCTACCAGCTGCCAGTAACGCCATGACCATACTCCCTCATATGCAAAACTCACCACTGCCACGCGGTTGTTCGGGTTTTGCAAGACCTGCTGAGCGAAATTTATGGCAGCCTGTTTTGCATAATATATGGATGACGGGTTGCCGTATGCCATGCTGCCAGACCTGTCGATTACAAGTATGACATCCAGTGGTTTTTGGGGCGGCGTGCCGGTGATGCTCAAGCTTACCTGGTATGTCCTGCAGCCTTCTGCGGCGCTGGCCTGTTTGTTCACCTGAATGGTGTCCGTGTAATTTGTGGCTGGTGATACTGCAAAAGTCTTTACAAGTGAAGTAGAGCGAAGAAGTGTTGTGTCGGATGAATTCAGGGATTTTGTCGATTCTACCGACGCGGCCTTTTTTAAATCTTTCTCAAAGTCTGGTGGAACGGGTATAACCTTGTCTGCTTTCACTTCTATAAAACCGGGATTAGAAACCCTTCTGTTTACAGTCAAAGTCAATGAACTTTCCGCGCTCACAGTAGCATTTGCGCCTTTTCCTTCGCAAGATGCACTGATGGTGAAGCTGTCTTTCGTATAGCCGTAAGGTATGTAGCATTTTCCCTTTATGGATTCTTCTTTTCCTGCATCAAGGCGGGATATTTTGGTTTCAATCCCTGTGTCTTTGCTGTATACCCACAGGCTGACTATGTCAGCATTGCCGGTATTTGTCAGGGTTACGGTAAACTCCGCCACATCTCCCAGCTCGTATTCCGCTTTGTCGGCGTTTATCCGAATATTTATTGAAGCATCCGATGCTTCGGGCAGCATCTCCTGTGGCGGCACTTCAGGTAATTCCAACGGCACTTGCTCTGCAACGTCCTGCTCGGTGCTCGGCTCGGGATTTTTGGAATATACGGCTTCAAAAACCGTTTCCCCTTCTTCCGCCGTAGAACCTGCACATACTCCGGCTTCGTCGCCAAAGGCGCTGGTTTGTGTCAGGATGGGGCACAGGATGAGAATCAAGGCGAGCATTATGGCTGTGATTTTTCTTGGGGTGAGTTTCACTATGGGTTTCACCTCCTTTTACCGGTATTCGCTTGTAAATAATAGTTTAATTATCCCGCGACCTAAATTTTGCCAGCTCCTTTCCGCTTCTTTTGATAGCTTCTTCTATCAAATGCAAAAGTTCGAGAGTACTTCTGAACGCTAAAGACTGGTCTTCTTCTAGCCAATGTATATATCCCTGCATAGTGGCGTTTTCTGTGTACATTCCATCACAGCAGCCTCGTGCATGCGATCCCCTCCTGCCATGATTTGTATTATATTTTCTTAAATTCTACCAGACGACGAATGCTGTTCGATTTCACTTTGATTTCATAAGCGTGATTTTTGAATTTCATTTGCATTTCATATTAAATTTATTTGATTAAAATTAAATTAATAACAAAAACATGATTTTGGGAAAAACAAAAAATCCGGCATTTAACCGGATTTTTTAAAATAAAATTTTTATGTTATGTAATCTTATACCAATAATACTTGAATGTAAAACTTAAGCTTACCTCAATTCCAAATTCTTAAACATCCTCTTGTTTTTTTTCAGAATCGAAGTTCTGGCGGCCTTAATGTCGAAATCGCCGAAAGTAATAACTTCGATAGTCATGGTTTTCCTCCATACGGGTTTTTGTTAAAAAATAATATTTTTGTTTATTATATCAACTCTGAGAGTATTTGTCTAGCAGAGTATTACACTTACTCATATACGACCGAGCACGTGGAAAACCTATATCTATTTGACAATGGCTTTTTAACCATATCCAGGGTTACCGTCATGCCTGCCGCTGGAAATTAACCCATTATAACATCTCCTTGGTTACGTTCTCCACCGTAAATCGGCCGTCGCTTTCCATAAAGTAGAGCGCACGGTCCAGCTGGCGGCCCGCATGTTCACCTGTGGTGGATACGCAGGCCATGCCGATTACCGCCCGCCTCAAATCATCCTGTCTGTCTACTTCTGCAACGGATATGTTGTAGCGGTTTTTCAGCCGCTCGATGATGCTTTTCACTATCTGCCTTTTATCTTTCAATGAAAACGTATCGCCCATGGATATTTCCACAACCATTGTGCCAACAACCATGTTCATTCCGCCCCCTGTGCGTTTGATTTTCCAGGATGCCCGGGACTGCAGCCCACGAACCTTTACTTTTCGGCTTGGGGAATCATTTCAACGTTTTCAACACTCTGCCGCTCCAGGTGCCTGATTTCCGAAAGGATCCAAATGCCTGTGAGAATAGATGAACCGGCGTCGGAGACCGGTCCTGCCATGAAAATTCCATCCAGCCCGAAAAAGCGGGGCAGTATCAACAGGGATGGTATGAGAAGTATTACCTGCCTGGAAAGGCTAAGGAACATGGCATGCTTGGGCTTTCCCACTGCTTGGAAATAGTTTGCGCTGACAATCTGAAAACCTATAACCGGCAAAAGCAAAAGGAATATGCGCAGCCCTCTGGCTCCCAAGGCAATGAGTTGCTGGTCCTTGCTGTTGAACATCCGGATAAGGCTTGCCGGAAAAAGCTGCGTGACAGCAAAGCAAACGATGACGATACCTGTGGCCGCGGCAATGGCCAGCCCTAGTGTTTTTTTCACCCGGTCGAATTTCCTGGCGCCGTAGTTATATCCTATGATAGGCTGGGCTCCTTGATTGATGCCAAATATGGGCATCAAAATCAGCATTGCTATGCTGTTTATAATGCCCATGGCTGAAATGGCGATATCGCCTCCATAGATTCGCAAGCTGTTGTTTAAAATAATATTTAGCATGCTTGCTGCCAGCTGCATGGCAAAGGGAGCCGAACCAATGGCAAATATATTTTTTACAATACTGATGCGAAGCCTTAGATTCTTCAGGTGTATTTTCAAAAGGCTTGCTCCGCCGAGGAAATAATAGAGCACCCATACAGCAGATACCATCTGGGAAAGTATTGTAGCCGTAGCAGCTCCGCTGATTCCCATGTCGAGAACGAATATGAATATCGGGTCCAGTATAGTATTTAATATAGCGCCTATCAGCATAGTGAACATGGCAATCTTGGGATTTCCTTCAGCTCGGATGAAATTGTTCATTCCAAACCCTATCCCTTGGAATACCGCCCCCCACAGGATGATGCTGAGGTACTGCCTGGCATAGGGTAAAAGTGCTTTGCTTGCCCCGAAAAGTGTAAGCAGCGGGTCCAGAAAAGTGAGGCCAAAAGCAGATATGACTAAAGATACTACTACCAAAAGCGTCAATGCATTACCCATGATGAGTTCTGCCTCTTCTTTTTTCTGCTCGCCCAGGCGTATGGAGATCAATGAAGTGGCTCCCAGCCCGATCAGCATTCCGAAAGCCATTATTATTATCATCAGCGGAAACCCGACGGTGATGCCAGCTATTCCCTGAGAACCGACTCCCCTTCCCACAAAAATCCTGTCAACCACATTGTACAGCCCATTTACAACCATTCCGATAATCGCAGGAATGGAAAAGCTCAAAAGCAGGGAAAAAATGCTGCCTTCACCCAGCTGTTTTGACCTGTCCATACATATCCTCCTTTTGCTTACTATTATAACATAAAAGGTAAACAGATGCAGGGCAATCTTAAACTGGAAGTTGAATTTGCATAATAAAAGGAAAGCATAACAAAATAAAGCAAATATATGAAAGCGGGGCGTAAATTAAAAAACTTGCGCTGCCGCAAATTTTTTATTTATATAATTAATATATTAACAATTAACATAATAACAATTTATATATATAATATTAACATATACATTAAATATTCGGAGGCGAGAGCAGTGGACAGGCTGAAAAGGATGAAAAAGATGGCTGAAAGCTATAAGTGGGTGGAAGGCATTGCGAGCAGGGCTATTATTGAATTTAAAAAGACCCATGAAATGCTTGAGGAGGTATTCGAAAACCACTTTCAAGCGTACGACATATCCGATTCCAAATTCAATTTGCTGGTTATACTGTACAATTCCTCGGAAAAGGGGTTGATGCTGTCGGAGATAGGAGACAGAATGCTGGTGACCAGAGCCAACATAACGGGCCTTATAGACAGGCTGGAAAAGCAGGGTCTGGTGAAAAGAATCAGGGATGATATGGACAGGAGGAAAATACAAGCCGTGATTACGAAGAAAGGGATTTCTTTCACTGAAGAAGTAATGAAAAAATATAAGGAATGGTCGAACTCCATTATGAATATCTTAAACGATGAGGAGAAGACCCGCCTCATAAACATAATGTCCAAATTGCAGAAAGGGTTGGTTCAAATGGAGACGGAAAGGAGAATCCCGCATGTTACGGCTTAAACTGCCAATCTTTATAATAACTGCAGCTTTTTTCCTTTGCTTTGGGATTCCGGCTCATGCAGAAGAAACCGGTGTGCTGAAGCTCACCATAGAAGATGCAGTGAAAAAAGGCCTCGAAAACAGCATTTCGTTAAAACAAGTGCAGAACCAGATGGATATCAGCGACCTTACGCTGGAGCGGGCCAAGTACCAGAGCAAAAAGTTAAAGGATGCGGATAAAAAATTGAGCCGCGGAAAATCCCAACTCCAGGAAGCGCAATCCACTGTGGAAAACCTGGAGGGAATTCTTGAAGGCAAAGCTTCAAACCAAGACATCACATTACCGAATGGACTTGTGCTTAAAGCGGGTCAAACCATTGATGATGTTAAAAAACTGTACAATTTAGATGAAAATACGATTGATACATTAAAAACTCAATTTGAGGCGCAAATCGATATGATACAGACGCAGATAAAAGCCGGTTCCACATCCCTTTCCACAGGCGAATCCAAACTGGACGCAGCACTTCAGGAAGCTGCGGGCGAGTTTTCGGACAAATTGAATATAGAGGGCCTAAAATCCCTAGACATAAAATCCACGCAAGACCTAATGACCACCATGGCCGAAATATCCGATGAGGTTACCAACGCATCATATGACATATATAAAAATCAGATAGCCCTTCTCATCCAGAAAAGCTACTACGATGTTTTGAAAGCCCAGAAAATGCTGGAGGTAAAACAAAAAGCCATGGACAGGGCGAAAAAACAATTCGATTTGGCGACGGAAAGCTACAGGACGGGAATGAAGGCAAAGGATGACATGCTACTGGCAGAGCTTTATTATAAAAAAACCCAGATAGAATATCAGCAGGCCTTGGAAGATTTGGACAACGCCATGATTGAATTCAAGAAAAACATAAACGTACCCCAGGACACACAAATTGAGCTTACAGACGTGATGGCGGAAGAAGTGAAAGATGAAGACTTGGAGCAGGGGCTCAAGAGCGGTCTGGTGAACCGGCTGGAAATAAAAAAGGCTTTTGGACAGCTGGTGGTAAATGATTTGAGCTTTGAATCCATCAAAAAGACTTATCCAGAAAACACCTTCCAGTACAGGGAAGCAGAGCTTTTAAAAGAAAAGGCCAGGCTGGAATATGAGAATACAAAGCTGGCGGTGGAAAGTTCCATCCGGCAGTCATACGAAACCATGAAAAGGACCGGAGAAATGCTGAAACTCACCCAGGACATGGTGGGAAGGGCAAAAGAAGTGGTGGATATAGCCAGCTATAAATACAGCGAAGGTTTCGGCGAAGACAACAGCCTGCTCAAACAGTTGAACCTGGAATCCGCATCAGGCACCATATTGGAAGTGCTGGCAGCCCAGGAAAATCTTGCGGATGTGGAAGAGAAGGTGGTGGAAATCATGTACGGATATAACCTGGCGAGGATGAAATATTTTAATGATATAGGAAAATTCGTGTATTAAAATCCAAATTCTTATGCATGCTGTATGAACGAAAGGAGAAGGATTGTGAAAATGAAAAAAACGGCTTGTTTGGCGGTTTTTGTGGCGCTGGTGTCGCTTATTCTGACGGGATGTGGTACCGGCAAGGCAACGGAAGCATCTTTGTTTGACGAAAAGGACGGCATTGTTTCTCAGGGCGTGATAGAAGCCCAAGAGGTCAGCATAAACAGCAAAATACCCGGAAAGATCGCCAAACTGTACGTCGCAGAAGGCGATGAGGTGAAAGCGGGCGATATATTGGTGGAAATATCCAGCGATGAAATAAAAGCCAAGGAAGACCAGGCAAAAGCAATGGTGAATGAGGCGCAGGCAGCTTACGACGCTGCAAAAGGGCAGTTGGAAGCGGCCCAGGCTATGCTGGAAAAAGCCAAAAACGGAGCCAGGAAACAGGAGATTGCCCAGGCTCAGGCGTCGTATGATTTATGGCTCAAGACGTATGAAAGAGTGAAGAAGCTTTATGAAAAAGGGGCCGTTTCCGCACAGAAGTGCGATGAGGTGAAGACCCAGCTGGAAGTTGCAGCCCAGAACCTCAGCATGGCAAAAGAAGGTGCGAGGAGCGAAGATATCAGCGCAGCCCAGGCTGCAGTGGTTTCTGCCCAGGCGATGGAGCAGGCCGCAAAGGCCAAGCTTCAGGAGGCCAAGGGCGGGCTGGAGGAAGTCAGGGCGTACCTGAAGGACACAAAGATAACATCTCCCATCAGCGGGACAGTGACAGAACTTGACGCCGACGAGGGCGAGCTGGTCTCCACAGGGATGTCTATAGCCACTGTGACAGATTTGAACGATATGTGGGTGGAGGTGCAGGTGAAAGAAACCGACATATCCAAGATTTTTCTCGGCCAGCGGGTAAAAGTGAAAATCCCAGCCTATCCTGACGAAATTTTTTCCGGCAAGGTTGTGAGAATAAATCAAAAACCGGATTTTGCCGTAAAGCGCGCCACCAATGACAATGGTTCTTTTGACATCCAGGCCTTTGGGGTGAAGATTAAACTGGACAACAAAAACAAAGTCATGAGGCCGGGAATGACTGCATTCGTGCAGTTTCCGAAATAGGTGGTGGCGCAGGTGGTAAAAGAATTCTTCATAAGCTTTAAGAATGAATGGTTGATGGCAAAAAAAGAAAAAATGATATTAATTGTGCTGTTCGCCATACCCGTCATGGTGAATATCCTTCTGGGGTATGAGATGTCTCAAAATCAAATGAAACACATACCCATGGCGGTGTGTGACATGGACGATTCCTATCTCAGCAGGACGATTGTGCAGCAGTTTGCGGAAAACGAAACTTTTGATGTGAAGTATTATCTTCAGGACAGCTTGCAAATGCAAGAGTTTTTCAAGAAAAACATGGTTAGAGTGGGTCTTCTGATTCCAAAAGGCTTTGAAAAAGATGTGACCAACCTGAAATCCCCTGCCCTGCTCATGATTTACGACGGCAGCAGCATGCCCATGGCGAGCACAGCAAAGACCAGGGCTTCGGAAATCCTGCTCACCCTAAAAACCGGTATATTAATTAAACAAATACAGGCAAGGCTGAACATCCCTGAAGATGAGGCGGAAAAGATGGCTATGGCTGTTAATTTCAGCAACAGGACCCTGTACAACCCCACGCGGGGCTACAAGAACTTCTTAAACCTAGGGCTGTGTGCGGCAGCCATACAATCGGGCATCGGGATACTCGCCGCATCCAGCATAAGGGATGGAGAGCTTTCGCAAAAAAGAATACCGCGCATCGGGCTGGTGGTGGGGAAAATAGTGTTCTATGGCTTAATGGGCGGAATATCCCTCGGCATGACACTTACCATGCAGAATAAGTTTTTTGATATCCCCTTCAGAGGCAAATTGTGGGATGCGGTAATTTTGTGCGGGGCTTTTTCTTTTGCCGCTGCGGCTCTTGGGGTTTTGATTTCCGCATTCATAAGAAAACAGCTACTGGCTACAGTGGTGGCAGCAGTAATATATGTGCCCGATACCATTCTTGCGGGGTATACATGGCCAGTCATAGCCATGCCCGAGCTCTACCAGAAGCTGGCGTATTTTCTGCCTTTCTATCATTTTGCGGACAATATGAGGGACCTTGTGCTCAAAGGAATGCCAATAGAATACATGTACGGCGACATCAGATGGTTTGCTGCCTTTACAGCGATTACTGCATTCGCCAGCATTTTAGGCAGCATGAGGCTTTGGTGTGAAAAAGGCAGGATGCAGCCTGTTGTGGAAAGCGGGGGCGGTCAAAGTGCGGCTTTATAACATGATAAAAACAGAACTGAAATCCCTTACAAGGCAGCCCTTTACGATGTTCATCCTCTTTGGGGGTCCGATTCTGCTGACTTTGCTGTTCGGCGGCGTATACGTCCACAATTACCTAGAGGATATACCCATGGCTGTGCTCGATGAGGACAACTCCTCGATGAGCAGGGCCATAATACAATATTTTGATGAAAATGAGCGTTTTTACATAAAATATTACTGTACCTCAGAAGAAGAACTGAAAAAAATAATCGATTCCAGAAAAGTTTACATGGGGCTTTATATTCCCCGAGACTTTTCAAAAGACATAAACGAGCTCAAATCATCTTCCGTATTGATTCTTGTGGACGGGACCAACATGGTGATAGGAAACAATGCTTATGCCTCTGCGGCAAACATCGTTCAGACCCTTGCCGCGGGAGCCCAGATTAAGCTGCTGGAAGCAAAAGGCATGCTCCCGAGACAGGCGGAAAACATGGCCATGGTCTTCAGGTTTAACGACAGAATTTTATACGACCCGAGGCTAACGTATATGAATTATTTGATACTCGGCTTTGTGGCGGTGTTTTTGCAGCAGGTCATGGTTTCAAGCCTCGGGGTTTCCGTAATTGATAACGGCGAATACCTGGCGGACGAGTTTACTCTGCCGAAACTTATTATAAAGATTGTGACTTTTGCCCTGTTTTGCGTGCCGTCCATATTTATATCCACGGGCATAGCGCACACGATTTTTAGAGTGCCCTTAAGAGGCAACCTCCTGACGGCACTTTTGATGTGCACAGTTTTCGTTTTTGCCATAAGCTGCCCTTCTGTAGTGCTGGCTGCCGCGGTTCGGGATAAGCTTAAGCTGTATCAGCTGTCCTTTATGCTGTCGCTGCCAACTTTTGTGAGCAGCGGCTATGTATGGCCCATGGATCAGATGCCTCCGGCGCTGCCGGTGGTGATAAAGGCGCTCTGGCCTCTGGCGTTTTTCCATAAACCCTTTGCAGATGTGATATTCAAAGGAGTGCCCTTTGAAGCGGTGTCTAAAAATATTGCCGGGATGCTCTTATATACGTTTTGCTGGATGCCGGTGGCGGTATTGCTGCTGAAAAAAAGATTCAATCGTAATGATTCTTTGGATTCTCGGGCTCCTTAATGAATGCCGTGAGAGCACATGCGGCAAAAAAAAGTACCGCTCCCCCGAAGAACGAATACGAAAGCCCCATGTGGTCCCCCAGATACCCTCCTATGATGGGGCCCGTGACAGAACCTATTGACATGATGCTGTTCAGCATACCGAAGGAACTGCCCTGGCTGCTCCTATCACTGCTTTTTGCGATGAGCACGTTGCCCGCCACGGTTACCGCAGAGTTGAAGAATCCGAACAAAAAGCGTAAGGCGCCCAGGGCAAAGATGGAGGTGGAAAGGCCCTGCAAAGCTGTGAGGACGCTGCACACCAGCAGAGAACCCCTAAGTATTGCGGTGGTGGAGTATTTGTGAATCCGTCCCACCAGTGGCGCCCCCAGCGCCGTGGATAAACCGACTATGGAAAAAATAATGCCGGTGTAAAGCTCCGCGTTTTCCGGTGAGATGTTTCCTATTAAAAGGGGCAGCGTCGGGTACACAGCCATAAGGGCTGCCTGTATCAGAAGCCAGACTATAAGGAGAATCACCAGCTGACGGTTTTGAAGAGTTTCCTTCAAGTCTTTTATAATGGAAGTTTTGGGCCCGGGGGCCAATTCCTCTTTTACCTTTGCAGCAAAAGGCAGGATAGCAGCCATCGCCAGCAGCACTCCGGTGAACATCATGCTTCCCCGGATTCCCAGGAATTTTGCCGAAATGCCGCCGAACAGTGGCCCCGTAATGTTGCCTACCGCCGATGCGGCCTGCACTATGCCCAGGCTGTAAACCAGGTTTTCCGGTCTGCTGCTGGCAGCCACCAGCGTGATGGCTGCCGGTATGTAGCCCGAAAGAATTCCGTTGATGCCTCTGAGGATGAAAAGCTGTACATGGTTGTGGACCATGGCCATGAGGAAATAAGTGATTCCCATGCCGATTCCGGCCCTTGCCATCATGAGCTTTTTGCCGTATTTGTCGGATATTGAGCCCCATATGGGGGCCATGATGCCGAAGGTGAGAGAATTTATGGAAAAAATCAATCCGGACCACAGGGAAGTATTGTTTTTAAGGCCGAGCTCTTTTAAGAAAATTGGTAAAAACGGAGTGATGGTGCTAAATGCAATGGATGCCACAAAAACACCCAGCGAAATGAGGTACAGGTTCCTCTGCCACTGGGGAATATACGGGAGTTTCAATTTTAATTTCTCCTCTCGACTTTTCCGCAACGAAAGAGTATAATTAAGAATAAAGACAATTATTTTTCCTCCACCACAATATTAGCAAATTATATTTCTAAAATCAACAGGATGATAGCCCGCCAGCGAAAATCGCCATTTTAAGGTTGGTTGACAAAGGGGCAAATAATATGCTATACTTTGAATAGCTATCGAAGGGAGGGGTGTCCGAGCGGTTTAAGGAGCTGGTCTTGAAAACCAGTGTCTCGAAAGAGCCGTGGGTTCGAATCCCACCCCCTCCGCCATTAAGCAGTAGTCAGAGGTCGGAAATGAGAGGTCAGAATAGAAGGATTTGCCT
>JARRBK010000039.1 GCA_029982615.1 Tepidanaerobacteraceae bacterium
ACAATCAAGAACCTGTCGCAGATAGGCATAAAGGTAATATGCTATAATTTCATGCCCGTGCTGGACTGGGCCAGGAGCGACCTTGCCAGGCCGTTGAGTGATGGTTCATATACCATGGCATATAATCATGAGCATATTTTAAAAATTAATCCAAAACATCTTGCCGATAAATTTGACGAGCAGTCCAACGGATTTGAGCTGCCTGGCTGGGAACCGGACAGGCTTAAGGAGATGTCGGCTACAATTGAGAAGTATAAAAGCATCAGTGAGGATCAATACTGGAAAAATATAAAATATTTCCTTGACAGTGTAATACCTTACGCTGAAAAATATGATGTTAAGCTGGCGATACATCCGGATGATCCACCATGGCCCATATTCGGCCTGCCCAGAGTCATTACGAACAGGGATAATATACGAAAATTCCTGGACCTCAATAAGAGCCCATATAACGGCATAACTCTCTGTACAGGGTCGTTGGGATCAAATATCAACAATGATATACCTGCCATTGTGAGGGAATTTGCAGGTGAGGGAAGGGTGCATTTCGCCCATATTCGTAATATAAAATTTGAGTCTGAAAAGGATTTTTATGAATGTGCCCACTTGTCCCAATGCGGTTCCTTTGATATGTTTGAGATAGTAAAGGCTTTCTATGATTCCGGCTTTGAGGGATATATTCGTCCCGACCACGGCCGCATGATATGGGGAGAAACCGGCCGACCAGGATATGGGCTTTATGACCGGGCTCTGGGAGCCACATATCTTGCCGGTTTGTGGGAAGCAATAGACAAAATGAGCAAAAAAGGTTAGAATCCAATTGTTGCAGAATACGTTGACTTTTGCCGGTCTAATAAATATAATCTTTATCAGATTATGGGAAAGTGGGTATATGTAGTGCTTGAAGTATTAGAAAGAAGCAGAAGGGAAACCGCAAGAGAATATGTAATGAGAGTATTGCAGCATAACATTGTAAATTTAAACCTAAAGCCTGGGCAGGCTATAAGTGAAAATGAAATTGCTGAACTGCTCGGCGTAAGCCGCACTCCTGTAAGGGAAGCTCTTATAGAGCTTTCCAGAGCTTCGATAGTGGAGATATATCCCCAGAAGGGAACATATATTTCATTGATTGATATGGAAATGGTGGAGGAATCCCGCTTCATGCGGTGCGTACTGGAAAAGGCAATAGTAGAACTGGCATGCGATATGCTTTCCGAGAATGATTTTGTTGCCCTGGAAGAAAATCTCAGTCTGCAGGATTCCTGCGTGAACCGCAGAGACTACAAGCGTCTTCTAAATCTTGACAACAAATTCCATGAGCTTTTGTTCAAAGCCTGCAACAAAGAAAGGACCTATAATCTTATCGCGAGCATGATGACACATTTTAACAGGGTGCGCATCCTAAACCTCGCAGAAATGGATATGCAAAGGACTGTAAACGACCATAAAGAAATATTACAGGCCATAAAGGATAAAGACAAACAAAAGGCGGTAGCTTCTATGGAAAGACATCTCACACGGGTGATTTTTGACCAGAGCTATCTAGCAGAAAAACATCCGGAATACTTTAAAAAGAAATGAGTTTTTTGTTTGTTGTGGATTATAGCCTCCCATATACAGCCTGCCATCAGCATGGGAGGCTGTTTTCATTGAGGCAGGCATTAGCGCGTCCTCAGCGGGTACTGATATTAAACGATTAATAATGACAAATTGTGCATTTGGAATTGTTTAACCAGTCAAAACATGGTAAAATAACTTTATGTGAGTAAGGAAATATTTATCAATCTGAGTGATGACAGGGGGTGAATTTTTTGGGCGAGGAAGTAAAAAAATCGATTTCCGATGAAGCAATGGTTGCGGCACTTGCTATGCAGCAAAATGAGATTACCGAGTATGCAACTTACAAAGCGATTGCTGCACGGCTGAAAGACGGCAAGAATAAGCAGATTTTGGAGAAAATCGGCGACGAAGAAAAGAAGCATTATGAAATATGGAAGGGCTACACAGGACGAAAAATGAAGCCGCAAGCATTTAAGGTATGGTGGCGGAAATTGCTGGCGTTTTTGTTGGGCTTTACTTTTACTATCAAACTCATGGAAAACAATGAAGCCGTTGCGCAAAAAAGTTACGCGGCTCTGGCGAAAGAGGTACCGGAATGTAAAAAGATTCAGGAGCAAGAAAATGAGCATGAGAATGCGCTTATAGGAATGCTCGAAGAGGAACGACTGCAGTATGTCGGTTCAATGGTGCTAGGGCTTAACGATGCATTGGTTGAACTGACCGGCACGCTGGCGGGCCTTACGCTGGCACTTCAAAATACCCGGATCATCGCACTTTCGGGCCTTATTACCGGTATTTCCGCTACGCTTTCCATGGCTTCCAGCGAATTTTTATCGGCAAAGAGCGAGGGACGAGATGACGCGCTCAAATCCTGCGTTTATACAGGCATTGCCTATTTGGTAACAGTAGCGCTGCTCATCCTGCCTTATCTGCTGTTTACGCCACAAAACTACCTGTTTGCGCTCATGACGATGCTGGCTGTGGTGGTGCTGATTATCGCTGCTTTCAATTACTATATTGCAGTGGCGAAAGACCTGCAGTTTAAACGCCGTTTTGTGGAGATGGCGCTTATCAGCCTCAGCGTTGCGGCACTGTCGTTTGTCGTAGGACTGGTTGTGAAAAATGTGCTGGGGGTTGATATTTGATAAGAGCATGGCAAAAGATTGCCCCTGGCTTTTCTATTGTGGTCTTTAAGAAGGTCGTCGAACCAGACAGTACGCATTGACAATGCGTGATAAATACGATAATATAAATATCTAGAAAATATTGCGGCAAAATAAAATAGAAAAGCATCAAATCGATGACGGGGACAGTAGGCCGCGGAAAGCCTTGCAGCGAGCGGGGGAAGGTGAAAGCCCTGCAGGATACCAAAGACTGAAGATCACCCCGGAGTGCGGTCACGAAACATAAGGAGTAGGTTCCGCCGGCAAAAGCCGTTATTTTTCTAAAGAGGATATAAAGCTTTATGAAGAAGACAGTAAAAACACCAAAGCCTTTAAAATGTGCTGAAACGGGCTTTGTACATCATCTCGGGGCTTTATATCCATTAGGGTGGTAACGCGGGAGAAATCTCGTCCCTTCAAGGACGGGATTTTGTTTTTTGCAATATTAATCGAAGGTTCTACCGCTATTATATTATATTGAGAAATTTACATTGGGAAATTCCTCAGACTACCCGAGAAAATGTGAAGTGCGAAAAAAGGAGGTTTTGTATGTTCAAAAAAGTAGAACCCACTATGAATTTTGTTCCCATAGAGGAAAAAATACTGGAATTTTGGAAACAAAACGATATATTCAAAAAGAGCATCGAAAACAGAAAGGATGCCCCGGATTATGTGTTTTACGAAGGGCCGCCCACTGCCAACGGAATGCCCCACGCGGGCCATGTTTTGACTAGGGTGGTAAAAGACCTGATATCCCGCAACAGGACCATGCTGGGTTATAAAGTGGAGCGGAAGGCGGGATGGGATACCCACGGGCTTCCAGTAGAGCTGGAGGTGGAGAAACAGCTGGGCATCAGCGGAAAGCCTGAAATCGAAAAGTACGGCGTGGAAGCTTTTATAAAAAAATGCAAGGCCAGCGTTTTTACCTATGAGCAGGAATGGCGCAGGATGACGGAGAGGGTGGGCTTCTGGATAGATATGGACCACCCGTATGTCACATATCACAATAATTACATTGAATCAGTTTGGTGGGCGTTAAAGAAGATATGGGAAAAGGGTCTTTTATATAGAGGTCATAAGGTGGTGCCTTACTGTCCCCGATGCGGCACTTCCCTTTCCAGCCATGAGGTGGCCCAGGGGTATAAAGACGTGGAAGACCCGTCGGTGTATGTTAAATTCCCTGTGAGAGGGGAAAAGGATACTTACTTCCTGGTGTGGACCACCACGCCGTGGACTCTGCCGTCTAACGTGGCGCTGGCGGTGAAGGATGACTATACTTACGTAAAGGTGGAACACAACGGGGAAAAACTCATCCTTGCAGAGGCAAGGCTTCAAGTGCTGGACGGGGAATATACGGTGCTGGAAAAATTCCCGGGCGAAAAGCTTGCATCAATGAAGTACGAGCCGGTGTTCCCCTTCTTCGAAAAAGAGAAGGAAAGAGCTTATTATGTGGTGACGGCGGATTTTGTGACGTTAGAGGACGGCTCGGGCATAGTCCATATGGCTCCGGCATTTGGCGAGGACGACTACCGGGTGGGCCAGAAATACGGCCTGCCGGTGCTGCAGCCTGTGGACGCTCAGGGGAAATTTACGGCCGAAGTTCGACCCTGGGCGGGTATGTTCGTAAAAGATGCCGACAAAAGCATAATCAAAGATTTAAGGCAGAGGAACCTCCTTTACAAGTCCCAGAAGTACCTGCATAGCTATCCCTTCTGCTGGCGCTGCGACACGCCGCTTTTGTACTACGGGCGCAGCAGCTGGTTCATAAAGACCACAGCCATAAGGGATAGACTCTTGGAAATAAACAAGAAAATAGGATGGCATCCCGAGCACATAAGGGACGGCCGTTTCGGCAACTTCTTGGAAAATGTCATAGACTGGTGCCTGAGCCGAGAGCGTTACTGGGGAACTCCCCTCAACATATGGATATGCAGCGATTGCGGCCGCCAGCATGCGGTGGGTAGCATAAAAGAGTTGAAAGAAATGAGCAAAAACCCCATCGGAGACATCGAACTCCACAAACCTTACGTGGATGAAGTGGTGCTGGCATGTCCTGATTGCGGCGGTGAGATGAGAAGGGTGCCTGAGGTCATAGACTGCTGGTTCGATTCCGGATCCATGCCTTTTGCACAAAACCATTATCCCTTTGAAAACGAGGATTATTTCAAAAGCCATTTTCCCGCCGATTTTATCACCGAGGCCATTGACCAGACCAGAGGCTGGTTCTACAGCTTGCTGGTGATTTCAACGCTGCTCTTTGACGAATCCCCGTACAAAAACGTGCTGGTCATGGGCCATGTCTTGGATGAATTCGGCCAGAAAATGAGCAAACACAAGGGCAATGTGCTGGACCCGTGGAAGGTTTTGAATGAGCAGGGAGCCGACGCCATGCGCTGGTATCTTTATGTGGCCAGCCCTCCTTGGAGCCCCAGCAGGTTCTATCAGGATGCCGTTAGCGAAGCGCAAAGGAAATTTATGGGCACGCTCTGGAATGTTTATTCTTTCTTTGTGCTATATGCAAATATTGACGGATTCGATCCGAAGAAATACTCGCTTTCGCCAGCAGAAAGGAGTGAAATGGACAGATGGCTCCTGTCAAGGGTAAACAGCGTAAATAAAAAGGTTCGGAAAGAGATGGATGAACTGGATATCACCGGTGCTGCCAGATCTCTGGAAGACTTTGTGGATGACCTGAGCAACTGGTACGTGCGCCGTTCGCGGGAGCGCTATTGGAAATCAGGGATGGATAGCGATAAGATAGCGGCTTACCTTACGCTGTATGAAGCGCTGGTGGATTTTATTAAATTGGCCGCCCCCTTTGTTCCTTTTATCACCGAGGAGCTTTATCAAAACCTCGTGAAAGTGCCGTATCCGGAAGCTCCTGAGAGCATTCACCTTTGCGACTATCCCGAAGTGAATGAGGCACTCATCGATAAAACCCTGGAGCACAAGATGGAGTTGGCCAGAAAAATAGTGGAACTGGGCAGGGCCGCGCGGAACAAAGGAAAGATAAAGAATCGACAACCCCTTCGCAAGATGATGGTGCAGCTTCGCAATCCCGAGGACGAAGCTCTGCTTTCAGACCTGTCGGATGTTATAAAAGAAGAATTGAACATAAAGCAGATAGAATACATCCATGTGGCGGAAGAATATTTTATTTATTCGGTAAAGCCGAGGTTTGATCTGCTGGGTCCCAAATACGGCAGGCTAATGTCAGCCATTGCAAAAGAAATCGCGTCAGCTGATGCGGTTAAACTAATCAATAAAGCTCGGGCAGAGGGCGAAGTTGTGCTGGATGTAAACGGGGAAAAAGTAATCATAACCGCAAATGAACTCGACATCAGGGCTCAGGACAAAGAAGGATTCTGCGCTGAAGGCGAAGGCGGATACTATGTGGTGCTGGATACTGCCATTACGCATGAACTCATGCTCGAAGGCATAGCTCGGGAATTGACCAGCAAGATTCAGAATATGAGAAAAGAAGCGGGATTCGAGGTGGAGGACAAAATTCACCTGTATTATAGCGGCGACGAAACTATCGATGAGGTCATGGCAAAGTTCGGTGCGGAAATACAGACCGATACATTGGCGCTGTCGGTGGAAAGAACTCTGCCGCCGGAAGATGGCTTTTCCAGGGTATGGGATATAAATAACCACAAGGTAAATATTGGGGTTAAAAAGGCATAATAAGGTGTTGGGAGTATAAGCGAAAGTTTTGGCCTGACCTTTTGAGTCAGGCAACTGCCCTTTAATTCTTTGGCTTAAAATGAAATATTATGGAGAGGGGAAAAGCGCTGGTTTTACTGCGGAAGGCATGGCGTTCATTATAGAAAACATACAGCCTTTTAATCTGGGAATTATGCTTGACGGAGGTCAAACTTTCCTCTGGAACAGGCAAAAAGATGAATCGTATATAGGGGTAATAAGCGGCAGAGTATTAAAAGTAAGGCAGCAGAAAGGTTGCCTGATATTCGATTCTTTTCCTGAAGATGAAAATATTGTGGAGTGGATTCGGGATTATTTTGACCTGGACAGAGATTATAATTCCATAGAAAAATGGCTATGTGAATATAAAGAATTAATCCCCGCCGTAAAATACTGCAGCGGCAACCGCATTCTCCATCAGGACCCATGGGAGACTACCGTAAGTTTCATTATTTCTGCAAACAACAGCATACCGAATATTAAAAAGACAATAGCGCGAATCTGCGAGTATTTCGGCGAGCCGCTGCAGTTTGAAGGCAAAACCTATTACGCATTCCCGCTTCCAAAGGTTCTGGCAGAGGTGCCGGAAGGTGAGTTAAGAAAAACCCGGTGCGGTTTCAGGGCGAAATACATCGCGGAAACTGCCAGAATGGTGGCCAATGGAGAAGTGGGCCTTTCAAAACTGCATGAGCTTCCTACGCAGAAAGCCAGGGAGCAGCTCATGAGACTGCCAGGGGTAGGCCGCAAAGTAGCTGACTGCATTTTGCTTTTTTCCATGCAAAAATATGATGCATTTCCCATAGATGTATGGATAAAAAGGGTGCTGGAGCACCTCTACTTTAAAGGACAGAATATGTCGCAAAACAAACTCCAGGAATTCACAAGTCAGAGATTCGGCAGCATGAAAGGGTTTGCTCAGCATTACCTGTTTCATTATACCAGGACTTTATGGGGAAAAGATATAGCACGCTGAGAAATTATTCTCGCGTGTTTTTTTATGTTTTCCCGACCCTCATACTCGGGCTGTATTTATTGATGTCCTTCGCTCCTAAGATAGATCCGAAGGCAGAAAACTATAAAAAATTCCAGGGTGTGTTCCGGGGGTTCAGGATACTGATAGTCCTGGTCCTCGCGGGTATATATGTGGCTACTCTTTTATATGCCCTGGGCACTCCATTATCAATCGGGAAAGTATCAATTTTCACCATAGGGCTGATGTTGATATTTGTTGGCAATTACTTTGGCAAGGTGCGCCATAACTACACCTTTGGCATAAAGACGCCATGGACGCTGGCCAATGAAGAGGTGTGGAACAGGACACACCGCGTATCAGGGCCATTATGGGTGATAGCAGGTTTGATATGGATATTCAGCATATTTTTCTCGGAAAAGGTTGCGTTTATCATCGATATGACATCGCTGGGGCTTGCCGTAGTATATGGATTTATTTATTCCTATTGGCTTTTTAACAAGCTAAAAAAACAATAACAGGCAGTCAGGGAACTTGCCTTTTATCCGATTTTTTTGCGAATTTGTGTTGAAAGTGCTTAGCAAGATTTTCATGGAAGGTGCCGATTTTATGAGCTTGAATATCGTATTTAAAGCCCTTTCCGACCCCATACGCAGGAAGATATTGATGATGCTGAAGAAAAGGGATATGACGGCTGGTGAGATAGCAGAACAGTTTAATATAACAAAGCCCAGCATTTCCCACCATCTCAATATACTGAAACAGGCAGGCATGGTGATAGACGAAAGGAAGGGCCAGAATATATATTATTCCATAAACACATCAGTGTTTGAAGATGTAGTGAGCTTCGGGATGGAGCTCCTGCAAGACAATAATAAATCGCATACCTCTTGATTACAAAGAAAGGAAAAAATAAGTAAATATTGCGTTTTTTAAATAGAACTGAGGAAATGCAAATAAAAGCTGCAGCGAGTTAGCGGATGTGAGTCAAGGAATTTTCCCTTGACTCTTTTTATTTTGTAACCCCATTCTGTCCTGTTGAATATTATAAAGAAGGTTAAATTTTAAATCTTTTGGGAGGAGTGATGATTTTGAAGCGGTTGGCATTTCTACTGGTGTTTGTGATGTTGTTTTCGATTTTGGCGGCAGGATGTGGACAGCAGCCTGCGCAAGAACAGCCGAAACAGGATATTAAGCAGGAGACGGCGCAAAATTCTCAACAGCCTGCTGCGACTGAAGCCGGGATGGCGGAACAAAAGATGGAACTTACCCCGCTTTCGCCGGCGGTCAAAGTCACGGTGGGTCTGAAACAGGTGGTTTCCGACGCGGGTGTTCTAATCGGCATTGCCAGAGGCTATTATAAGGACCTTGGCATTGAAATCGAGATGGTACAGTTCAATACCGGCCAGGATATGATCAATGCCCTGGGGGCGGGGCAGCTGGATGTAGGATGCACGGTCACCGCATCGGGGCTCTTTAACGCCATGCTGAGGGGTATACCGATTAAGATAGTGGCGGACAAAGGTATCAATGTGGCGGGGCAGGGATATTATCGGTTGATGATAAGAAAAGACCTGGCTGATAAAATCAAGGACTTTAAAGATTTGAAGGGAAGAAAATTGGCTGTGGTCGGCACCGCATCCCTGGATGAAATAGCACTGGACCGGGTGCTGAATAAAGGCGGAATGACCACAAAAGATGTGGACCTTCAGGTCATCAGAGCTTTTCCGGATATTGTGGCTGCAATGAGCAATGGGAGCATCGACGGTGGCATGGTGATAGAACCCTTTGTTACGGCCGCCATCTCAAAAGGAATTGCAGATCCCTGGAAAGACCCCTCGGAATATGACCCGGACGCTCAGACCGCCCTCCTTGTATACGGGAAGAGCATGCTGGAAAAGCCCGAAGTGGCAAAACGGTTCATGGTGGCGTATATAAAATCCCTGAGGGATTACAACGACGCCTTCTTCAAAAATATAAACCGGGACGAAATAATTTCTATCCTTTCCCAATATTCTACGGTCAAAGACAAAGAGCTATATAATAAGATGTATCCGGTGGGCCTAAATCCCGATGGATATGTGAGGATGAAGGGTATACAGATGGACCTTGACTGGTACAAACAGAGGGACCTTTTAAAAGGTGATTTGAAAGCGGAAGACGTGGTGGATAACAGTTTCTGCGATTATGCAGTTCAGGTCCTTGGTAAGTATTAAAATCCAGTGGGTTTGCGGCCGAAAACCTGAATAGTTTTCGGCCGCTATCTGGAAGGGAGTTGCATCACGAATGAGCATGGCGGAAGAACAAATCTGCAAGACCTTCGAACGGGTAATAGTAAAAGAAGAAAAGGCTAAAGTCAAAGGCAAATCATGGGCCAGTAAGGGATTGCTGTTAAAAGTCCTGGCTTTTTTGTCCCCTTCTCTGATTCTCGTTTTGTGGGAGGTTCTGGCAGGGCTCGGCGTGATTGATGTAAGGCTTTTCTCCAGCCCTTCCAAAATATTTTCCGCACTGATTCCAATGTTATATTCGGGAGAACTGCTTTACCATACCATGGTAAGCACCCGGAGAATAGTGCTGGGATTTTTGGCGGGAGCTGCACCCGGTGTGATTCTGGGGCTTTCCATGGGATTGTTTCCACCGGTGAGGGCAAGCCTCATGCCGATGGTGGCGGCTACTTTCCCCATTCCCAAGCTGGCCGTCATGCCGCTTATTCTCATCATTTTCGGCCTTGGGGAGACATCCAAAATCTTTACCATTGCCATAGGCGTGTTTTACCTTGTCTTGATAAATACCATGGCGGGAGTTTTAAATATAGATGAGATTTATCTGGATGTGGCTAAAAATTTTGGAGCGAGCCGCTTCCAGTTCTATACGACCGTAGCCCTGCCCGGAGCGCTTCCCATGATATTCGCGGGTTTCAAACTGGGGATGGGCACCGCACTGCTGCTTATAGTCGCTGCGGAACTTTCGGCGGCAAAGGCCGGGGTGGGGTGGATGGTATGGAGAGCTTACGACATGTTCGACATTGAAAAGATGTTTGTGGCTCTGATTACCATGGCATTTCTGGGATATGTGTTTTCTTGCATGCTGGACCTCATAGAAAGGATTGTGATACCGTGGAAGAGCGGAAAGGGTTGAAAGACATATATCCCACTGAGGCCATACTT
Source organism: Tepidanaerobacteraceae bacterium (assembly GCA_029982615.1). Taxonomy (GTDB): domain Bacteria; phylum Bacillota; class Thermosediminibacteria; order Thermosediminibacterales; family Tepidanaerobacteraceae; genus JANLFP01. The sequence continues at coordinate 10,566 of JARRBK010000039.1, forward strand.
ACCGAAAACTTGACAAAGGTGTTCAAAGTACGTGGAGGCAACATCGTTGCTCTTGAGGATGTGAACATTTCCGTAAAAGACGGAGAATTTCTGTGCATTGTAGGGCCCAGCGGCTGCGGCAAAACCACGTTCTTGAGGATACTGGCGGGTCTTGAAAAACAGACTTCGGGAAGGGTTTACATGCGTTCCAAGGATCCTGAAAAGCCCCTCACATCCATGGTTTTTCAGGGAGATTCGGTATTTCCGTGGATGACCGTCGCGGAAAACGTGGCTTACGGGCTTAGAATAAAAGGCGTTCCACCAAAAGATCGAAGGGAAGCCGCAGCCAGGTATTTAAAGCTTATGGGGCTTTCAAAGTTTGCAGACGCATATCCTTATCAGTTGTCGGGCGGTATGAAACAGAGGATAAATGTGGCCAGAGCTTTTGTGAGCGACCCGGAAATACTGTTGATGGATGAACCCTTTGGCGCACTGGATGAACAAAACCGCCTGATTCTTCAGCAGGAACTCCTGAAGATATGGGAGGGGAGCGGTAAAACTTCGCTTTTTATTACCCACAGCATCGATGAAGCACTTATCCTCGGGGACAGGGTAATGGTAATGACGGCACATCCCGGAAAAATAAAGGCCATAGTGGATGTGGACATAGAAAGGCCCAGGGAGATTCTCTCTCTGAGATCATCTCCGGGGTTTGCGGCACTTTACCGGGAAATTTGGCATCTCCTTCAGGAAGAAGTCGAAAAGGCTAAAGCAAAGGAACTTGCAATATGAAAAAGGAGAGATGCTTTTGGATATATTGTCCAACATAGTGCTCGCAATTGCTGTGAGCGTTGATGGTTTTTCCATAGGTGTCATTTACGGCATGAGGGATATTGAAATACCGTGGTTTTCTCAGCTCATCATTGCTCTTTCCACGTCTTGCGCCCTTTTTGTGGCCATGGTCTTCGGGAAGGCTGCGGAAGCATTTTTAAACCCCGATATGGCGAGGTTTATAGGCGCCTTTATCCTGCTTGCCGTCGGTATATGGTCCCTGATGGAGGCGGTAAAACGAAGCGTTTCTTCCGGTCGGGACCGGGCAAGGGCCATCGCCACTTTAAAAATCAAGCCTCTGGGGCTGGTAGTGACGATTTTAAGAGAACCTGTTATTGCCGACAGGGATATATCCGGAGAAATTGACCCAAAAGAAGCCTTCCTTCTGGGGACCGCTCTGGCCATGGACGCCTTCGGTGCCGGAATCGGCGCTGCCGCGGCGGGATTTAATGCGGCGCTTGTCATCATTCTTGTAACAATAATGAGTTTCCTGTTTTTATATGCTGGGCTCTACATCGGGACTAAAAGAATGCCAGGCATGGAAAACTGCTGGGTGAAGTTCTTGCCCGGGGGCTTGCTTTTTGCCCTGGCATTGACAAAAGTTTTCTACAGGTGAATAATCTCTGGATTTTAAGCCGGCTGAGAAATCCGGCTTTTTTTGATATAATAATAATGATTCGGGGGTAAAAATCATTTTCCTGCCGGAGATGGCCCGGCAGCGAACTTAGTTTCTACACCTGAATCGATAAATATATTGTCGGCCGGGAGGTAATAAATTGCATCTTAAGCGGCATTATAAAGATTTGATGATTACAGCGGGGCTTACCGCAGTCATCGGAGAAATATATTTTTACCCTTTTGGCACGGCGTTCCGGTTTACTGCGGGAGTCATTGCCATATCGTTCATGATGCTGTATTTTATGAAAATTCCGGAGATGGTACTGATACCTTTTGCAGGAGCAGCAACGGTTGTCTTCAGGATTTTTTTGAGCATGGGCATACAGCAGAAACTTTTTGCGGAAGCCTTCAGTCTGCACTATCCTGCATTCTTTTTTTATTTATCCTATGCCGCTTTTTTGAAATTGGGCAGGATAAGGGAACTTCTGGACTCTCCGGTCAACTTTATTTCAGTGATGACTCTTTCGGATATGGGAGCCAACTTCATTGAACTTTATATAAGACACGAGTTGAATCTTTTATATTTTCAGGGTATCTTTACTTCCATACTCGGAGTGGGATTGATTCGCAGCATCATAACCTTCAGCCTTTACTGGCTGATGGAGAGATACCGCCTGTTGATAGTCAGCGAAGAACATCAGAAGCGGTATGCAGAACTTTTGGAATTTGTATCGGAACTGAAATCCGAGCTATTATATATAAAAAAAACCACTGGGGATCTGGAATATGCAATGAAGGAAGGCTATGAGATATATCGGTCGATTAACCCGGGCCTGAGTGAGGATGATATAATAAAATTAAAAAAGAAGGCTCTCAATCTCGCAAAAGATATTCACGAAATAAAAAAGGATTATCTCAGGATAGTATCGGGAGTCAGAGAGCTTTTGCCTGAAGAAATACAGGAAGGGATGCGCATCAGCACCATTGTAGCCATAATTAAATCCAACACTGAAAGATGGATGAAAAATTCCGGTAAGGAATCTGAATTGAAAACCTATATAGTGGGAGATCTTTTAGTAAAAAACTACTTTTCCATTTTTTCCATCATAAACAATCTTGTTTCAAATGCCCTCGACGCCATAGACGATAAAAATGGATATATCGAAATTCAGGCCATCGTAGACGAAGGATATATTTATATAATCGTAGCCGATAATGGCAAAGGAATTGACGAAAGGGATATGCCCTATATATTTGAACCGGGTTTTTCCACGAAATTCAATGAAGATGGTTCCATATCAACAGGTTTGGGGCTTACTCACGTAAAAAACCTGGTGGAGGATATAGGAGGAGAAATACTGGTGAAGTCCAAAAAAGGTAAAGGCACAAAATTCGAGATTAAGCTTCCTTTGAATGAGAACTTTGTTATAGATTTAGAAGTATACGATTAAGGTTAAATCTTTGATGGGAAAGGAGGGGGACTATGGGATTCAGGCTGATTATAGTGGACGATGATAAAGCTGTAAGGCGGATTCTAGCAGGGATTATAGAAAAACACGACCTGGGGGAAATAGTGGGAGAGGCCCAGGAAGGGGAAGAAGCAGAAAGGAAGATAGCAGCATTAAGACCAGATATAGCTCTTATGGATCTTTTGCTTCCCGGCAAAGACGGCATTGAGGTAATACGAACATTGAAACAGAGGAATATAAAAACAAATTTCATAATGATTTCCCAGGTGGAAGACCAGGCAATGATCTCTCAAGCCTACAGGAGCGGAATAGAATTCTTTATTCATAAGCCTATAAATGTAGTCGAAACGGTAAATGTCATCTCGAAGGTAGAAGAGCTGATAAGGCTGAAGACTACCTTTGAGCAGATAAAAAAGACGGTTACAAATATGTCCAAAAGCGAGCTGAAGGAAACAAAAAGAAAATCCGGTTTGAGCAAAATAGAATTTTTTCTGGCAGACCTGGGGATACTGGGAGAATCTGGCAGCGATGACATTAAAGCAATCATAGAAAACTACGACAGGCTGAAACAAAAAATGGTAAATATGCAGGATGTTTACAATTTTTTGAGGGAGTACTATGAAGCAAGCGATAGGAGAAAATCTTCGGATGTCAAGGCTATAGAGATGAGGATTAGAAGGGCTATAGATAAAGCTTTGAAAAATGTGGCTTCCATGGGTATCGAGGATTATAACAACGAGCAATTCTTGAGATTTTCATCAACTTTATTCGACTTTTTAGAGGTTAAAAAAGAGATGGACTTTTTAAGAGGCAAAAACAGCAACGGTGGTAAGATTAATGTAAAAAAGTTTCTCGAAGGTGGCGCGCTTCTCTGCCAGGAATAATGAAAACACCTTCCGGAAAAAGGAAGGTGTTTTCGTATATTTATTTAAGATGCCGCGTGGACTTTCTTTTTGGCTGCTTTTTGTTTTTGTATGAGGTATCCGAAAATGAGTATTACAAGGCCTAAGAGGTCAGTTTCTATACCCGGAGTTACAAGGAGAATACCTCCTGCAAAAAACAGTATCCTTTCCAAAAAAGATTGTTCTGTGATGAAGTACCCGCATACCCCGCTGCCGACACCGATGATTCCAATGACGGAAGTGATAATAATTTCTATAATATCAAAGGTGCTGACATTTATCAAAAGCATCGAAGGATGGTACACGAATACATAAGGCACCAGAAATGCCGCAATAGCCAGTTTCGATGCCTGAATACCGGTCTTCAAAGGATTTGCCCTGGCTATACCGGCCCCCACAAAGGCCGCCAGAGCCACCGGTGGGGTAACATCGGCGATGATGCCGAAGTAAAAAGTAAACATATGGGCCGCCAGTACCGGTACATTCATCATTATGAGGGCCGGCGCGGCTATGGTGGAGGTTATAACATAGTTTGCCGTTGTCGGCACACCCATGCCCAGAATGAGCGAAGTTATCATGGTGAAGAAAAGGGTTAAAAACAGATTGCCGTTGGCGAAATCCACCAGTGTGGAACCCAGCTTGAGACCCAGGCCCGTCTGAGTCACGACGCCGACGATGATGCCGGCGCAAGCCGTAGCCGCTACAACCCCCAGGGCGCTTCGAGCTCCTTGCTCAAGCCCGCTGACTATGTCGCGGAAGCTGATTCTGGTGCTTTTACGGAGCATTGAGGAAGCAATGGCCAGGATTATGGCATAAAAGGCGGCCTTCATGGGTGTAAAGCCTTCCACCAGAAGGTAAATTATAGCAAGTAGAGGAATGAGGAGATGACCCTTTTCTTTAATTACAACACCGAGCTTTGGCAGTTTATCTTTTTTCATTCCCCGAAGTCCCAGCCTTTTGGCCTCAAAATGCACCTGGGTCCAGACTCCGAAGTAATATAACAGAGCCGGTATTATGGCCGCCTGGATTATTCTGAGGTACGGTACGCCGATGAACTCCGCCATCAGGAATGCTGCAGCTCCCATGATGGGGGGCATAAGCTGGCCGCCGGTGGAGGCGGTGGCTTCCACAGCTCCCGCAAATTCAGGCTTATAGCCGAGACTTTTCATCATGGGTATGGTGAAGCTTCCTGACCCGGCAGTATTGGCCACCGAGCTTCCTGAGACGGTGCCTTCCAGTGCCGAGGAAATAACGGCCACCTTTGCAGGGCCTCCGGCTGCCCAGCCTGCTACGGCATTGGCCAGATCAATAAATAATTGGCCTAGGCCTGTTTTTTCTAAAAAAGCTCCGAATAGTATAAATAGGAATATGAATTGTGAAGATACCCCGATGGGTATACCGAAGAGGCCTTCGGTGGTAAAAAATTGATGCTGGACAAGACCGGGGAGGTCTACTCCTCTATGGGCCAGGGCGCCGGGTATATGACGGCCGGTGAGTGCATATACAATAAAGAGTGAAGCCACTATCACCATGGGCCACCCCACTACCCTCCTGACTGCATCCAGGACCAGCAGTATTCCGGCAAGCCCAATAATATAATCAAGGGTTGTGACAGTGCCGGCCCTCAATACCAGTTGTTGATAAAAGACGACTATATATAGAGGAACTGCCGCCCCCAGTATGGCAAAAATCAGGTCCACCGGATGGACCCTGTCCCGCGGCCATGAGCTCCTGGCAGGGTATAACAGGAATATAAGGCAAAGGGCAAAGGCCAGGTGTATGGACCTTTGAACCATGGCGTCCAGAACACCAAAAGCTGCGGTGTAAAGCTGGAAAAGCGAAAAAGTAATGGCCAGGGCGGCCGCGATTTTGGCGAAAAGGCCTGTCAGCCTTCTGTAATCAGATTCTTTATCCACCTTTTTTAATATCTCTTCACTATCCAAAGCGGCCTGTTCAAAGTCTTTTTCGTTCATCTGGCATTTCAACTCCTTTAGACAGAGCTTTTGTTGTCTTTTTTAAACTTATGAGGTTCCATTTTTCAACAGCCTTGATATTTATACTTTCTTCCGGCTTTGTAAAGGATAACAGAGGATATGTTTTACCGTCAATAATAATTACATGCCCGGGTATGGGAGATACCATAATTGAGATGGAGGGGAATTTCCTGTTCAAACCGGTTATCCTGAACTCCCCGTTTTCATTGGAAAAATGCCCGTTTTCGTCAGTAAAAGGGAGACCTACTCCGAGCGAATAGTATCTGGTCTCTTTCAATACAAGATTATTATCATCATCAATGTAATACACCTCGTAAACCGGAGTTTTTTGTACAGAGTGTATAAAACTAAGGGTAAATTTCCTGTCCGGAACCGGGAGGAGAAATTCCCTTTTTTCGGCATTGATTATGGAAAGGTATATTCCATGAACTATCCTGTATTTTGAAAAAAATCCCGCTAAAATAACCATAAAGATTATGACAATAATTTCCCATCTGGGTTTCATAAAATACTGAGCATTGGACTTATCCAATGCTCAGCAACCTCCTTCGAGTTATTTTTTTTCTTTGAAGTATTTTTCGGCTCCCGGATGAAGTGTTATAGACATACCTTCCTGTCCTGTTTCGGGTTTAATCTTTTCACCTACGGAATGGGCTGCTTTGATTCTGTCAAGGTTATCGTACATGGTCTTCACCAGGCTGTATGCGGTGTTTTCATCCATTTTAGAGCTTACTGCCAGCATTGACATAACCGATACGGCTTTAACATCTTCGGTCTGGCCGCTGTAAGTGTTGGCCGGGATTACAGTCTTTGTATAGAAAGGATATTGTTTTATTAATTTATCAGCAAAAGCATCGTCCACCGGAATCAGTTTTATCTTGTGCTGAGCTGCTATGTCTGTTACTGCCGCCGTCGGGAAACCGGCCGTCAGGAAAGCGGCATCGATGTTGCCGTCTTTCAGGTTGTTGGCGGCTTCTGCAAAGGAAAGATACTGAGCGTTTATATCATTATAGGTGATACCCGCTGCTGCCAGTATCTGGCGGGCATTGGCTTCAGCGCCGCTGCCGGCGGCACCCACGGCCACTTTTTTGCCTTTGAGGTCTTCGATACTGTTAATGCCTTTGTTTTCCAATGTTACTATCTGGATGGTTTCGGGATATAATGCCGCAAGACCTCTTATATCCGCATACTTTTTATCTTTGAACATTTCAGTGCCGTTGGCAGCATAGTAAGCTATGTCGTTTTGAACGAAGATTACATCCACCTTACCGTCTTTCAACAGGTTTACATTGGCCACCGAGGCTCCGGTGCTCTGGGCAGTGGCATTCATGCCCTTTATGTTCTTATTCCATATTTCTATCAGGGCTCCACCCAGAGGATAATAGGTTCCGGCTGTCCCACCGGTGGCGAGATTGATAAAAATCTGACCTCCCGAGCTCTGATTTGAGCTCTGCTCCGAGCTCTGGCCTGAACTCTGGGAGCCACCGCTGCCGCTGCATCCGGCCAAAAGCACTGCTGCCAGCA
>JARRBK010000040.1 GCA_029982615.1 Tepidanaerobacteraceae bacterium
AACAGATTCCTACTGAATACCACAAAAATAATATCCATGTATACAGTATAATTATTCCATAATAAGTAAAAATTCAAAACTACAATTAGCATGAGTTATTAAAATCTCATTTAGTGCCAAATAACAGATTTAACAGGTGACACAGCGGATGGTTTTAAGATATAATAAATAAAGGGTCTTTCACCAAAAATATAGGAATTGGAGGGGTCTTCATTGAAAAATGGAATTATGACGGCTGTTATTGCCATAGTGGTGATACTGGCTGTGGTCGCTTTGTTTATCTTCGGCACTTACAATGGGCTCGTAAGCTCCGAGGAAAATGTCAACAGCAAATGGAGCCAGATCGAAAACCAGCTTCAAAGAAGAGCTGATCTTATCCCCAATCTGGTGAACACTGTAAAAGGTTATGCCGCCCATGAGCAAAATATATTTACCGAGGTCACTAAAGCGAGGGAGAAATTGATAGGGGCGGGGAGTGTGGCAGAAAAAGCCCGGGCTGATGCGGAGCTAAGTGGAGCACTTTCAAGGCTTCTTGCGATAGCTGAGAATTATCCCAACCTCAAAGCCGATGCCAATTTCCGGCAGCTGGCCGATGAACTGGCCGGCACCGAAAATCGCATTGCAGTGGCCCGCATGGATTACAACAATGCGGTCCAGGCTTACAACAGCAGGATAAGGAGATTTCCTACAGTTATCATAGCCGGTATTTTCGGATTTGAGAAAAAAGACTACTTCAAGGCTGAACAGGGAGCAAAAGAGGCGCCCAAAGTGGACTTTAGCACTCAAAAATAAGTCAGGAACAATTCTTCTGGCTCAAGGCATGGTATGTGAGACAATGGTCCCAAAGGACTATTATTTGGAATCACTGAAGGAGACAGAAGCCTTTATTGATGCCTTTATTCTTGAAGAGGCCTGATGTCGAAGAGGATCTAAGACACTTTGGGAAAGGAGGGTCTAAAATGAGGGGAATCACATATGAAACCATTACAGGGGAAAAAACGCCAGGGTGGAGAAAGTATTTTAATAAAACTCTGATAGTGTTCATGGCTGCAGTTACTCTGAGCCTTTCGGGATTTTTAAATGTGGCAAAAGCCGAACCCATACCTCCAAAGCCCGATACCATAAGTTATGTTTATGACTTTGCAGATCTCATAGACGGTTCCGATGAGGAAAAGATGAAGGCCATCGCTCGGGCTATAGATATAAAAACAAAAGCCCAGATTGTGGTGGTTACGGTCAATGATTTAAACGGTATGGCATTGGAAGATTATTCGCTAAAACTGCTCAGGGGATGGGGCATAGGCGACAGACAGGAGAACAATGGCTTGCTTCTTCTTGTAAATAAAGAAAATCTTCTGACAGCTAGGAGCGGAAGGATAAGAATAGAAGTGGGATATGGCCTGGAAGGTGCCATAAATGACGCCAAGGCCGGAAGAATCCTGGATAACTATGCCCTGCCGGCTTTCGAAGAAAAGCAGTATTCAAAAGGCATTACCGATACCTTCATGGCCCTGGCAGGTGAAGTGGCAAAAGAATACAACCTGGACTTGAGCAGTGGAGAATTATCGCGACTTGAAAATTATAGCCGGCAAGGTGATGAAGAAATACCCATAGGAGTAATTGCCGCTATAATTATATTCATAGTTATATTATTCATCTTTATTCCCCGGACAGGGAGAGGTAAACACTTTAAAGGTCCTTTTGACGGTCCGTTCTTCGGGCCCTTCGGCGGAGGCTTCGGCGGTGGGGGCTTCGGAGGAGGCGGCTTCGGTGGAGGAGGTTTCGGCGGCGGCTCCGGCGGAGGCGGCGGTGCCAGCAGATAAGCAGTTGTCAAGGGGACGGGATTGTTGACAACCCAAATTTAAGAAGACCCTTTTAACAGTTCTGATAAATAGTGTGTTTGATTATTACCGTTGCAAAGTTTATAAAAATCTATATTATTCAATATGAACCGGATTTATAGCCCGCTTTCTTAAGAAAGCGGTTTTTTTCACGTTTGTACGAGACTTGAATATATTTAAAAAACATAATATTATAATATATAGAAAGACTAATCTATAATGATATAACTTATAACCCTGGCAACCACACTAAGTCAGGCTTTAGATCATCAAGTACCAGGTACCGGGGGTACTATCATTCCTGATGATTTTTATTTCTTATAAAAGCCATTTTTAAAAAGCGAAAGTTATCACAAATATTTGGCTTATAGGCCGAAATAAAAAGGGAGTGAATTTTTTATGAAACAAAAACTTGTTGTAATCGGTGGTGTGGCTTCAGGGACAAAGACCGCCGCAAAAGCCATTCGGGAAAACCCGGACCTGGAAATTACTGTACTCACCGAAGAAGATTACATTTCCTATGCGGGCTGCGGTTTACCCTATTATATCGGAAATGTGATTAAGGAGAAAAAGCACCTCACCGTAATGAACCCCGAGAAATTCAAAGAAAAGGACATCACAGTGCTACTGCACACCCGGGCTGAAAAAATCATTCCGGGAGAAAAAAAGGTCATCGCAAAAGACATGGTCAGCGGCGAAGTGAAAGAATTTCCCTATGACAAACTTGTGCTGGCCACCGGTGCAAAGCCCATAGTGCCGCCTATTCCCGGCATAGAACTCAAAAATGTGTTTACGCTTCGCACCGTAACCGATGCCGTCAAGATAAGGGATGCAGTGGAAAAAGAAGGCATCAAAAAGGCCGTGGTGGTTGGGGGAGGTTTTATCGGTCTGGAAGTGGCGGAAAACCTCACGCTGCAGGGAGTCAAAGTAACACTGGTGGAGCTTTTAGACCAGATTCTTCCCAATTTCGATAAAGAGATCGCTTTGCTTGCGGAAAAACACATTAAAGAAAAGGGAGTCAACGTATATACGTCGGAAAAGGCCGTTTCCATTGAGGGCAAAGATGGTAGGGCAACGGCTCTGGTCACAGACAAAAGAAAGATAGAAGCGGATCTGGTGCTATTGTCTGTTGGCGTAAAACCCAACACTCAGCTCGCCGCCGACGCGGGCGTTGAACTGGGCGTAAAGGGCGCCATCAAAGTGAACGAAAATATGGAGACCAATATACATGACATATATGCCGTAGGCGACTGTGCCGAAAACATAAACCTGGTCACCGGAAAACCGGCTTGGTTCCCCATGGGATCCACCGCCAATAAAATGGGTAGAGTGGCAGCACTAAACCTGTACCCCAAAGGCGAAAAGGAAAGCCTGGCGGGCGTGCTGGGAACAACGGTGGTAAAACTGTTTGATATCAACGCGGCAAGGACAGGGCTTTCCGAAAGGGATGCAAGAAATGAAGGTTACAACATCGTGACTGTGCTTGTGCCTGCCAGCGACAGGGCCCATTACTATCCGGGAGCTAAAAACATCATTACAAAACTGATAGTGGATAGGACCACACACAGGCTTCTGGGCGCCCAGATTATAGGCGAAGGAGTAGTGGACAAACCTATCGACATAGCCGCTACTGTTATAACCCTGAGGGGCACGGTTGAAGACATGGCCAAACTAGACCTGGCTTATGCGCCTCCGTTTTCATCGGCCATGAGCACCACCATAGTAGCGGCCAATGTGGCGCAAAACAAGCTTCTGGGCAAAATCGACGGGATTTCGCCTCTGGAACTGGAAAGGAAGCTGTCCGATTCTCAGCTGCAAATTATTGACGTCAGAGAAGAAGCGGAATATGTTGTGGGTTCCATACCCGGAGCAAAAAATATTCCACTGAAAGAGATAAAAAAGAGAGCCGCAGAAATCGACAGAGATAAGGAAACCATCGTCGTCTGCAAGATAGGGTTGAGGGCGTATTTGGGATATCTTGCTTTGAAAAGCCTAGGAGTAAAAAATCTGAAAATCCTGGACGGCGGCGTTACTGCATGGCCCTTCAAGCTGGAATAGGAGGTGCGAACTTTGGCCGAAATCAACATTGATGCAAAATTCCTGCAATGTCCGGGTCCCATCGTACAGCTGTTCAATGCCGTAAAATCTGTGCAAAGCGGCGACGTGATAATAGTGGAGGCTACCGATAGGGGATTTTATAAGGATGTGCAGGCCTGGTGCAGAAAGACCGGAAATGAGCTTTTAAGCCTCGAAGACGGCGATGTAATAGTCGCAAAGGTAAAGAAAGCCTAGGAGGTGTGCCCGTGGGAAATAAAAAAACCATCATAGTTTTTTCGGGGGATCTGGACAGGGCCATGGCAGCCTTCATAATAGCCACAGGGGCGGCAGCCATGGGGGACGACGTGACAATGTTCTTCACCTTCTGGGGGCTCAACATTTTGAGAAAAGCGAAAAAGGTCCAGGTAAAAAAAGACTTCTTAGAGAGAATGTTTGGAGCAATGATGCCGAGGGGGCCTGAGAAGCTGGGGCTTTCCAGGATGAACTTCGGCGGCCTTGGCGCAAAAATGATGCGATATATAATGAAGAAGAAAAATGTCAACACTCTTACGGAACTCATGGAAAACGCCCGGGCTCTGGGAGTTAAGATTATAGCCTGCACCATGTCTATGGACGTGATGGGTATAAGGAAAGAAGAACTCATAGACGGCATCGATTTCGCCGGAGTCGCGACATATCTGGGCGAAGCCGACGAAGCAAATGTGAACCTGTTTATTTGATTTATATCTTGTGCAGCCGATAGAATCGGCTGCTTTTTTATTAAGAAAGCTCGCAGTATGAATCAAAATTGCTTTATAATGTGGTATAATAAGTAAAGCAAACTTAAATGCAATGCTTATACATTGTTAATTATTATATCATTACCATGAAAAAAATTAACACCAATTCATAGAAGGGAAGGTCGCCGATGAGGATTACTGTAGTCGGACTGGGTGAAAAAAATTTTGACGGGCCGGTGGAATTGAGGCAGTTGGCCCGGGAGTATGAAGAAAAATCCAGGTATCCCGTTGCCTGCGCCATAGTAAACAACAATCTTAGAGAACTGACATATACTTTGAATGAAGATGCAACCGTGGAGTTTTTGGATATTTCCACAGAACTCGGCATGAAGATATACGTCAGGACCCTTACTTTTTTGTTCATAAAAGCATGCCATGATATTTTTCCCGACTGCAGGGTGCACATTGAACATTCTCTGGGGGACGGGCTTTATTGCGAAGTCTATCGTAATGAGTCGCTAGATGAGGAAGATGTGGAGAAAATTGAAAGCAGAATGAGAGAACTGGTGGATGCAGATTTTCCCATAAAAAAGCACGAGGTGCCAACCGAAGAGGCGGCGCTTAGTTTTAAAAAAATGGGATGGGAAGACAAAGTCCGGGTGCTGAGATACAGAAAAGCTCCTTACGTCAATTTGTATGAAATTGACGGCTTGAAAGACTATTTTTACGGGTACATGCTTCCGTCCACGGGATATCTGAAGTGGTTCAAACTCAAGTTTTATCTTCCTGGAGTCATACTCCAGTTCCCTTCTAGGTCAAACCCCCTGCGAATTGCGCCTTACCGCGAACAGGCAAAGCTGGCGAAGGTTTTCCAGGAAGCCGAGCAGTGGGCTCATATTCTGAATGTGGCCGATGTAGGCGCTCTAAACGATTGCATCGCTACGGGCAAATCCGGCGAGATAATCCGCATAGCCGAGGCTTTACACGAAAAAAAGATTGCCCAGATTGCGGATACAATATCTGAAAATCGAGACAAAATGAGGCTGATACTCATTGCAGGCCCGTCATCGTCGGGCAAGACCACCTTTGCCCATCGGCTGATAGTGCAGCTCAGGGTAAACGGCTTAAGGCCTGTATCCATCTCTCTCGACGATTATTTTTTGGAGCGGGACAAAACTCCTCTGGATGAAGAGGGCAAACCCGATTTTGAAGCGCTGGAGGCCATTGATTTGAGGCTGTTCAACCAGCACCTTACCAGGCTCATTCAGGGGAAAGAAGTGCTGCTCCCCAAGTTTAACTTTCATACCGGCAAAAGGGAATACCAAAACTCGCCGGTAAGGATTGAAAAGGACCAGCCTATTATAATCGAAGGTATACATGGGCTAAATGAAAGATTGACGTCCTCAATACCCAAGGAAAATAAATTCAAAATTTATGTTAGCGCCCTGACTCAGCTGAGCATTGACAACCACAACAGAATCTCCACTACCGATACCAGGCTGCTTAGGCGCATCGTCAGAGACAGCTGGGCAAGATCTGCTGATGCGAAGAAAACCATATCGATGTGGCCTTCGGTTTTAAAAGGCGCAGAAAAAAACATTTTCCCTTATCAGGAAGAAGCGGACGCCATTTTCAATTCCGCTATGGTATATGAGCTCGCGGTGTTGAAGAAATACGCAGAGCCTTTGTTGAAAAATGTAAAAAAAACGGACCCGGAGTATATAACGGCAAAGCACCTTTTGAAATTCCTAGACTACTTTTTGCCTATAGAAGACGAGAGGGATATTCCGCTCACCTCCATAATTCGGGAATTCATAGGCGGCAGTTGTTTTTACGGCGGCTGATGGTTTCTGCTTTCCGGTTCATTCCGGGAAGACCCCGACGGTCGATGCCTGGGGGCGTGAACCACTGTGATGTTGCTGTATATCATTTCCAGCTCGTATTTGCTGCAGTCATCATTCAGGCATTTTTTTCTAACTTCCGCTCGGGGCACCACTACGGTAACTTCGTGGGGCACTTCAATGTCAAGGCTTCTTTTCAGCCTTATTATAAAACCGGGCAGGATTACTAAAAGGTTGTCATCCTGCCGGGGCCTGTATTTTAAACGGTTAATCCATTCTTTAACGCTCAAAATGTAATTTTTTATTTTCAATTCATCTGCCCACCTTTGTTTGATTGCATGCAAAATATTTTGCATCTGCAATTATTCTTTAATTAAAGCATATTCTCAAGGAAATGAATGGGTGATTTATTGCAAGTTTAATTTTATGCTTTCGAGACCGCATATTTATTGGCATGGCAGCAGCGTGCCGTTTTTCAAACCGATTTGACTTTAACCTTTCGGTGTGCTATAGTTTAAAGAGTGGAAGTTGCCACTTCTATTTATTTTTTTAGGAGGAATGCATAAGTGCAAGGTAAAGTCAAATGGTTTAATCAGGAGAAAGGTTACGGATTTATCGAGGTTGAAGGTGATAAGGACATTTTCGTCCATTATACAGCCATTCAACAGGAAGGATTTAAAACTCTGAAAGAAGGCGAAAAGGTAGAATTCGACGTGGTGGAAGGCCAGAAAGGTCCTCAAGCCGCCAATGTCGTGAAAGTTGATTGAAGCAAAAAGCCCGGTTTTACCCCGGGCTTTAAATTTTGACATAAAAGAAGGATTTTTATGGCGAATGAGGAATAATAATTATATGAATGGAAACATATAAACACTATCTTTTCTAAAATTTCAAGCAAAACAAAAAATCCCAGAAGGGAGAGAAGTATTATGAAGATAACTGTTAGCGGTAAAAATGTCGCAGTCACAATTCCGTTGAAAGAATATGCTGAAAAAAAGGTGGGAAAGCTTGAAAGGTTTTTTGAAGGCAACGTGGAAGCCCAGGTCACTTTAAACGTTGAAAAAGACAGACATATAGTTGAAGTCACGATACCCGTCAACGGCATGATACTGCGGGGCGAGACAGAGACCCATGATATGTATTCTTCTATAGATATGGTGGTGGACAAACTCGAAAAACAGATAGAGAAATACAAGACAAAGATTTCCCGAAGCTTAAAGAAATCCCCGTTTAAGTTAAATGGAACAAACGGCGATTCTATAAATGTACAAAAAACCGAAAACGATTCCAGAGTGGTGAAGGTCAAGAAATTTGCCATTAAACCTATGGACCTGGAAGAAGCTGTACTGCAGATGGACCTTTTGGGCCATGATTTCTTTGTTTTCCTGAATTCCGACACCAATGAGGTAAACGTGGTATACAAGCGCAAAGACGGTGATTATGGGCTCATCGAGCCTGAACTGTCATAGTTTTAAAAAGCCTGCTTTTAGCAGGCTTTTTTTGAAAATTATTCTTTGTTTAGCAGGAAATAACAAATTTAAGTAGAATTCATTATATAGAATGTGGCAAAAGGTTTACTTGGGGGATGTATTGAGGGCGTATGGTGAGAGAATTTATGGGAAATCGAGGGGTGTTTGGATGTCGGAAAATATCGACAAGGAGCAATTTATTAAACACTGTGAAGGGATAATAAAAAGTATAAAAGATATCATCTCTGCCAAAATAATTACGACCCCTGAAGGCAAAATATCCGAAATACATGTGATAGCAGGTTCAAAAAGAAACCCTAAGCAAATAGTGAGGGATATTGAATCTGCCCTTATAGCCACTCTGGGTTCGGATATTGATCATAAGAAGATAAGCGTTGCACAGATAAATGATGATAATGAAAGCATTTTCGATGTGCGCTTGAAAATTGACAGCATAGGAATAAGAAATTATAGGTATAATTTTGAATCAACGGTCATTTTAAGCGACCATAATGGAAATATATATGAAGGGAATGCAAAGGGGCCTGTTTCAAATTATGGCCGCCTGCGCATAGTGGCAGAAGCGACTTTAAACGCTATCCAGCAGTTTCTCGGAGACTCTTTCATGCTGTCTCTTGAAGATGTTATAAGTTTTACAATTGGGGGAAGGGAAGCCATAGGAGTCCTGATTTCCATGATTATTGAAGGCAGTGAACAACATTTTCTGGGCAGCGCCGTAATAAAACAGGAGAAAGTGGAATCTACGGTGGCTGCTGTGTTGAATGCAGTCAACAGAAAAATAAGCTTCCTCATAAAGGAAAATACAGTTTAAGGGCCGACAAATAAGAGCGAAGCGGTTTTATAGCCTGCTTGAATAGCGGTAAAGCAGAGCAATAAAGAAAAGGGGGCTATAAAATGAAGCTAAACGCGACACTTTTTAAAATTTTATTGGCGCTTTTCACGCTGGTACTAGCCGGTGGTGCCAATTTTAAGATGTAATTTAAGATTATATATTTTATTTGTCGGCCTTTTTATTTAACCCAAAAGGTGAGAAACTATGGAGCGACATTTAAAGCATTTCTATATATATCTATTTTTGCTCGTCCTAATAGCAGCAAGAATTATGGTTATATCTTGGGATACTATTATTTGGCAAAAGATAACTGTGATAGCGCTTTTTACCTGTCTTGCCTTTTTTGCGGAAATATTGTCGATAAATTTACCGAAATATGGGGAAGTAACAGTAGGTTTTGCAATTTTAATGGCTTCGATTTTAGTTCTTGGAACAAAGGCAAGTATTTGGGTAGCTTTCATGGCTGCTTTATTTTCAGAGTTAAAAAATGTTTTTAAAAAACCTTTTTACAAATCGCTTTGTAATATAAGTGTATATGTTATTATGGTTGGTGCATCGGGATATATTTATGAATTTTTAGGAGGCATACCAGGGAATGTAAATTTGTATTATGATTTTTTTCCAATTGTTGTATTGATTTTTACATATTTGATTATTAATGTAAGTCTTATCACTCTCGGTTTTTCTATTTTAAATGGAGAACATCTATTAAACATATTTTCCAGCAATTTTAAATGGGCCTTGCCAAATTACCTTGCATTAGCTCCTTTAGGTATTCTTTTGGCTATAATTTATCTAAATGTAGGCAGCCCTGGAGTTTTTCTTTTTTTGGTTCCCCTTTTGATAGCCCGCCATTCCTTCCAGCTTTATATGAATATGAGAAAAATTTATCTGGAGACGATTCAGGCGCTGGCTACAGCCATCGAGGCAAAAGACCCTTACACAAAAGGCCATTCTGAAAGAGTGGCTTTATATGCGTCTATTATAGCGGAGGAAATGAACCTGTCGGAGGAGTTTGTGAACACTTTAAATTTTGCGGCCCTGCTGCACGATATAGGAAAAATCGGAATTCCGGACGAGATATTAAACAAACCCGGCAAACTTTCCGAAGATGAATTTGATAAAATTAAGACCCATCCGGTGCTGGGAGCCAACATAGTGAAAAAAATCGACTTTTTGGCCCAGGCATCTTCATACATAAGATATCATCATGAAAGGCAAAACGGTCGCGGCTATCCGGACGGCCTGGAGGGAGACGCCATTCCGCTGGGCGCTGCCATACTCGCTGTGGCTGACGCTTTTGATGCTATGACATCGAACAGGCCTTACAGAAATGCATGGTCCCTGGAGGATACCCTTAGGGAAATCGAAAGAAATTCCGGCATTCAGTTCAGGCCGGATGTGGTGCAAGCGTTGAAAAATGCTGTAAAAAAAGGGAGAATCAGTTTAAATGTTAATTGACTTTGTGGTGATATCCATAATTACGGGCCTCCTGAGGGGAGGCAGCTTTAAAAAGCTTTCGTCCATACCGTTAAAGCGTTTGGAACTCATCTTTTTTTCTTTTATCCTTCGCTATTTACCGCTTTATTTGAAAGGAAATGCCTTACATGTGGCATCCAGGTATAACCTAGCTATAGCGTCGATTTCTTATCTGCTATTGCTTTATGCTCTTTTTTGCAACTGGCATATAAAGGCTATGAGGCTGGTGACCATAGGTGTGGTGCTGAATTTTGCAGCCATTGCTGCAAACGGTGGTAAAATGCCTGTATCTATTCCGGCATTAGACATGACTGGGCTGAATGAACTAAAACCGCTGCTTTTTGATCCATCATACCTCTATCATAAAGCCGTTGATTCAACTACAAAATTGAGATTTCTGGCGGACATTCTCCCCCTTCCTCCCCCTTACCCAAGGCCGAGGGTTTTCAGCATTGGGGATCTTTTAATGGGAATAGGTATTTTTATCATCATCCAGCGGGCTATGTTGAAAAAAAGTGAAGCGGGTGGTAAAATAGTATAGAAACTATAAAAGGAACCTGACAGGTTCCTTATAAATTTTTGAATATTATCCATCATATGAATATCGATGGAAGACGTTTTCTCATATAATAAACGGAGGAAGGCGAGATGTAAAATGCTCGGCATTTTAAACAGGATATTGGGAAATTCCAATGAAAAGGAAATAAAAAAGCTCAGCAGGATAGTGGATGAAGTCAATAGATGGGAACCGGACATGCAAAAACTTTCAGACGAAGAGCTGAGAAAAAAAACCGATGAGTTCAAGGAGCGAATATCTCAGGGCCAAACCCTTGAAGATATACTGCCGGAAGCATTCGCCACAGTAAGGGAGGCCGCCAAAAGGACTTTGAACATGAGGCCCTTTGATGTGCAGGTGCTTGGGGGAATTGTGCTGCATCAGGGCAGAATAGCAGAGATGAAGACTGGTGAGGGCAAAACCCTCGTTGCCACCATGCCGGCGTATCTTAATGCCCTGACCGGAAAAGGAGTCCATATAGTTACGGTCAACGATTACCTGGCAAAAAGAGACAGCGAATGGATGGGAAAGATTTACAATTTTCTCGGTTTAGAAGTGGGCCTCATAGTGCACGACCTGGATTATGAATCCAGAAAAAAGGCTTACAACGCCGACATAACATACGGCACCAATAATGAATTCGGTTTTGATTATCTCAGAGACAACATGGTGCTTTCTAAGGAACAGATGGTTCAAAGGCCTTTGAATTATGCCATTGTCGATGAGGTTGATAGCATCCTCATTGATGAAGCCAGGACTCCCCTTATCATTTCGGGGCAGGCTGAAGAGTCCACGGAAATTTATTACAAATTTGCAAGGTTTGTCCCCAAATTAAAAGAAGGTGAAGACTATACAGTTGATGAAAAAGCGCACAGTGTCATGCCGACGGAAAATGGCATAAAAAAGGCCGAAAATTTCCTGGGCGTTGCCAATTTATACGATGAAGAGAACATGGAGTTGCTTCACCATTTTCAGCAGGCATTGAAAGCCCATGCCCTCATGAAGCGGGACAGAGATTATGTGGTAAAAGACGGCCAGGTCATTATTGTAGATGAATTTACCGGCCGGTTAATGTTCGGCAGGAGGTATAGCGACGGCCTGCATCAGGCCATTGAAGCCAAGGAAGGTGTGAAGGTTGAGCATGAGAGCAAGACTCTTGCTACCATCACGTTCCAAAATTATTTCAGAATGTATAAGAAATTGGCGGGTATGACGGGCACAGCCGCTACCGAGGAGGAGGAATTCCGGAAGATATACGGGCTGGATGTGGTGGTCATACCCACCCACAAGCCCATGATAAGAGTGGATTACCCCGATGTCGTATATAAAACCGAAAAGGGCAAATTCGAAGCAGTGGTCAATGAAATAGAAAAATGCCATAAAAGGGGCCAGCCGGTGCTGGTGGGTACTGTTTCAATCGAAAAATCCGAGCGGCTGAGCGCCATGCTCAAAAAGCGCGGAATACCCCATGAAGTATTGAATGCCAAGTACCATGAAAAAGAAGCTGAGATAGTGGCAAAAGCGGGCCAGAGAGGGGCGGTCACCATCGCCACCAACATGGCAGGCCGCGGCACCGACATAGTGTTGGGAGAAGGCGTGGCTGAATTGGGAGGCCTTCATATAATAGGTACTGAAAGACACGAATCCCGCCGCATAGACAACCAGCTTCGAGGGCGTTCCGGCCGTCAGGGCGATCCGGGTTCGTCGCGGTTTTACGTATCTTTAGAGGATGACCTTATGAGGCTGTTTGGTTCTGACAACATAAAAGGCATCATGGACCGCCTGGGCATGGAAGAAGATCAGCCCATAGAGCACCCTCTGATTACCAGAGCCATAGAAAATGCCCAGAAAAAAGTGGAAGCCAGGAACTTTGATATAAGGAAGCACGTGCTGGAATATGACGATGTGATGAATACCCAGAGGGAAGTCATATATTCCCAGAGGCGAAAGGTCCTAGAGAAAGAAGATTTAAAAGCTAGCATAAAGCAGATGATAGCCGATGTGGTGGACCGGCTGCTGGATATTTATGCAGGCAAGGAAATACATCCAGAAGAATGGAACATCAAAGGGCTTGCCGAATACATGGCGGATATATTCCAGATAAAGGACGTTATTGATAGTTCTAATCTTGAAAATATGTCCCGGGAGGATGTTCGAAATGCTCTTGTTGAAAAAGCCCTGGCTGCTTATGATAAGAAAGAGCAGGAACTGGGCAGCGAAAACATGAGGGAACTGGAAAGATTCATCATGCTCAAGGTGGTAGACCAGAAATGGATGGACCACATAGACGCCATGGATCAGCTTCGGGAAGGCATCGGCCTTCGGGCCTACGGTCAGAGGGACCCGGTTATAGAATATAAAATCGAAGGATATGAAATGTTTCAGGAGATGATCGCCTCCATCCAGGAGGACACACTGCGATACCTGTTCCGGCTTCAGGTTAAATCGGCGCCTCAGCGGGAACAGCAGCGGATATACAATGTTTCCTATTCCCATGGGGGCAGCGATGAAAAAAGGCAGCCCATAAAAAAAGAAAAGAAAATAGGCCGCAATGACCCGTGTCCGTGCGGTAGTGGCAAAAAATATAAAAAGTGTTGTGGACGAAATGTATAAGGAAGCACAACGCAGCTCACACAGACCATGCTTCCTTAGAAAGGAAAACTCCGAGGGCACGTAGGCATTTCGGAATCGATTATAATCTACAATATTTAAAAAAAGAAAGAGGGATGGATATGATTGATGAATACAGAGCAGAATTAGAATCCGGCCGGCGGATGCTGTCGGAATTGAGGGATTCTCTTTGAAATCGAAAAACTTAAGGAAAATATAAAGGAATTGGAGCAAAAGACCGTTGCCCCGAATTTCTGGGACGATCAGCAAAAAGCACAGAAAATACTCCAGGAGTTGGACCGCTTAAAAGACAAGATTGAGAAATTCCAGCGGCTGGAGAAAAAGCTTGAAGATGTGGATACGCTCATAGAGCTGGCTGAGGAGACTGGGGATCTGGAGATATATGAAGATATAAGGCAGGAAGTTGCCGCTTTAAAAAAGATGCTGGAAAAAGCCCGGCTGGAAACCTTGCTCAAAGGTAAGTACGATGGAAACAATGCCATTGTGTCGCTTCATGCCGGAGCCGGGGGCACCGAAGCTCAGGACTGGGTGCAGATGCTTTTGAGAATGTATTCGCGCTGGGCTGAGGATAGAGGGTATAAAGTGAGCACGCTTGACATCCTGCCAGGAGAAGAAGCGGGCATAAAAAGCGTCACCATACTAGTGGAAGGGCCGAACGCCTATGGGTATCTCAAATCTGAAAAGGGAGTACACCGCTTGGTGCGCATATCACCTTTTGATGCGGCCAATCGCCGTCATACATCTTTTGCGTCGGTGGATGTAATGCCGGAAATTAACGACGATATAGAAGTCGAAATCAGGCCAGAGGACCTTAGAATAGATACGTACAGGGCAAGCGGAGCTGGAGGTCAGTATGTGAATAAGACCGAATCAGCTGTCCGCATAACCCATATTCCTACAGGAATAGTTGTATCCTGCCAGACCGAACGCTCCCAGCAGAGCAACCGCAACACAGCTATGAAGCTCTTGAAGGCGAAGCTGTTCGAACTGCGACAGGAAGAGCAGCAGAAAGAAATTGACAAACTTAGGGGCGTTCAGAGGGAGATAGCCTGGGGCAGCCAGATACGCTCCTATGTCTTCCACCCGTACAGCCTGGTCAAAGACCACAGGACAAATGTGGAGATAGGGAATGTTCAGGCCGTAATGGACGGAGAAATAGATGAATTCATTAACGCTTACCTAAAGCAGAACCAGGCAGGATAAGTGCGCCTATGAACAGTTTCAAAAGGCAGTGCAAATTTATATTGACAACAATATTATATGTTGCTATAATTAGAACAACATTTGATACAACTGCAATATTAAGGTGGCAAAATTAAAAATCAAAAACAGAATATGATAAAGGTTGAACGATGACCTCTTATCAAGAGCGGTGGAGGGACTGGCCCGATGAAACCCGGCAACCTTCAGGACTTTTTCCTGAAATGGTGCCAATTCCTGCAGAAGCATTGCCTTCTGGAAGATAAGAGACTTTATTGGTAAATTAGGCCTCTTTACTTTCAGAAGAGGCCTTTAAATTTTTTATGGCGTTATTGCCGAAAGAAATTTACGAAAGGAGAATTGTTTAAAAATGACTGTGGAACGCAGTTACAAAGAAATCAACGAAAGAATTAAAAAAGGGAAAGCTGTGGTATTAACGGCTGAAGAAGTCATCCAGAAAGTAAAAGAAAAAGGGGTAGAAGCCACTGCAAAAGAAGTGGACGTAGTCACCACCGGCACATTCGGCCCCATGTGCTCCTCAGGAATTTTCTTGAATTTTGGACATTCCGCTCCGCGAATCAGAATGCAAAAAGTATGGCTTAACAACGTACCGGCATATACCGGCATTGCTGCCGTAGATGCATATCTGGGTGCCACAGAATTGCCTGAGGATGATCCGCTGAACAATGATTATCCCGGGGAATTTCGATACGGCGGCGGCCATGTGATAGAAGAATTGGTGTCTGGGAAACCGGTTAAATTGAGGGCTACAAGCTACGGCACGGATTGTTATCCACGACGCAAGATTGAAACCACCATCACCCTCAATGATATTAACGAAGCATTTCTGTTCAATCCGCGCAACTGCTATCAGAATTACAACTGCGCGGTAAACTTAAGCGACAGGACGATTTATACCTATATGGGAACTTTAAAACCCAACCTGGGCAATGCACATTTTTCCACATCCGGACAGCTGAGCCCTCTGTTGAAGGACCCATATTTCAAGACGATAGGCATAGGTACCCGCATATTCCTAGGAGGCGGTATAGGATATGTGGCATGGAATGGCACCCAGCATTTTCCATCCATGATGAAGGACGAAAGCGGCAGAGAATTGACCGGCTCGGGTGGGACCCTTGCCCTCATAGGCGATCTCAAGCAGATGAGTGCGCGGTGGCTTATGGGCACGAGTTTTCGGGGATATGGGGCTACTCTGACAGTGGGAGTTGGAATACCCATTCCCATATTAAACGAAGAAATTTTGTATTATGCGGCTAAAAGCGACGAAGAACTGTTTGCCCCAATAGTGGATTACGGCGACGCTTATCCCAACCGCAAATCCGGGAATCTGGGGATTGTAAGCTATGCTGAATTGAAGAAAGGCACTATCCGCGTTATGGGTAAAGAAGTTCCTGCTGCACCCCTGAGCAGTTACCCGAGGGCCCGTGAAATCGCCGGTATTTTGAAACAGTGGATACAAAAAGGAGACTTTCTTTTGGGAGAGCCCGTTCAGAACCTGCCGGGGCCCGAAGCAGGCATAAAAGCTAAGACGCTCGAAGAAAAATAAAAAAGGAGGGCTTTATTGTGACAAGCAAAAAAGTAGTTTTAAAATTTAGCGCACAAAATGCTGACAAACCTATTATTTATCATCTTGTAAAAGATTTCGGCCTAGTTATAAACATATTAAAGGCATCCATAAACCCGCACAAAGAAGGTACAATGGTGCTGGAAATATCAGGTGATAGGTATGAAGAGGGGATATCTTTTCTGGAGGAGCAGGAGGTTTCTGTACTGCCCCTGAACCAGGAGGTCGTGCGCAACGAAGAGCGGTGCACCAGCTGTGGGGCGTGTACGGTCCATTGCCCCACCCAGGCCCTTTACATCGACAGGCCTTCCATGGAAGTTAAATTCAATGACGAAAACTGCATATTGTGCCTTATGTGCGTGAAAATCTGCCCTGTCAAGGCTATGGAGGTAAGAATCTGAGTGAAGTATGAACCCCGTATTTACCGAAACATATATAATCAAGGGGATCTACGACATTTTAAGGTAATGGTGGAAGAAACGGACCTGGACATTGCCGTAAGAAAAGACAGGTTCGACGAAAAAATTAAAAACATTGTCTGCGATTATGTTCGCCAGGAACGAGAAGCTTTGAAGCAGTACATTAAGCGCGACCCCACTTTTCTTTCAACATTAAAACCATATCAGCCGCTGCCGGGAGCACCTTTTTCTGCCGAGCAGATGAGCGCGGCCGCAACGCTTGCGGGTGTGGGGCCGATGGCGGCGGTGGCGGGGTATTTTTCCGAGATGGTGGGCAGGAAGCTTTCGGCTTACTCCAGCGAGGTTATAGTGGAAAACGGCGGCGATATATGGCTCAAGACCAAAAGGGTCCGCCGGGTCGGCATATTCGCCGGCGATTCCCCTTTTACTAACCGAATAGCGCTGGAGATAAATCCGGATTATTCGCCCCTCGGCATTTGCACGTCTTCTGGCACAGTGGGCCACAGTTTGAGCTTCGGCACTGCCGATGCCATGGTTATCGTATCCGAATCAGCAGTTCTGGCGGATGCGGTGGCTACTGCCGCCTGCAACATGGTGAAGACCGAAAGGGATATGGAAAAAGCCGTAAATTTTGCCCTGGATATTCCCGGCGTTAAGGGGGCTCTGTGCATCTTGGGCGAAAAAATGGCTGCTGGCGGAAATATCAAACTTGTCCCCATGTAAAGATTAGCTAGAGTGAGCCATGGGGCAGCTCCTTGATTTACCCTCCGATTTGGGCAAAGACCTATGAAAAATAGGTCTTTTTTATTAAGGGCAAAAAGAGGAAAAACTGTATTTTTGGTAGAATATTGTAAGTAAAATAAAAAATTGCGGGAGAAAACCATGGATATTTTAGGAAAAATAACCTATGGTATTTTGGATTTAATTTTTCCGCCTGAACCCTTCTGCGTAGTATGCTCAAAAAAACTTGGAGCAGGAGAACGCACTATTTGCGCCGGGTGCGAAAGCAAGCTGGTTCCCATTTTGCCACCCGTCTGCAAAAAATGCGGCAGGCCTGTGGAGTATGCTTCGCTATGCCGAGACTGTCGGACAAATAGCCGCTCCTTTGCCGAAGCCCGCTCTTTTGGGCATTAC
>JARRBK010000005.1 GCA_029982615.1 Tepidanaerobacteraceae bacterium
CGGTTCGGGCATCATCATGGACGGCAGGCTGTACCGGGGCGTCGGCGACAGCGCCGGCGAGATAGGCCATACCACCATAGATGTGGGAGGGCCTCAGTGTGGATGCGGCAACTACGGCTGCCTGGAAGCCATGGCGTCGGAAAATGCCCTGGTGAAGACCATGGTCAAATCAATAAAGGAAGGAAGGGACTCCATGGTATTTGACCTGGTGGGCGGCAATCTGGAGGATGTCACGCCGGAGATCGTCTATGAAGCGGCAGCAAACGGAGATATACTGGCGAGCCGGATTCTTCGGCAGATTGCCAGGTATCTGGGTATAGCCGTTGCGAACGCCATAAACACCTTCAATCCCGAATTGATAGTCATAGGTGGAGGAATCACCCGGGCAAAGGCTTTTATTGAGGAAACCATGATGGAAACAGTAAAATCTCGTGCACTGGAAAGTTGCTATCAGGATGCAAAAATATGTTTTTCCACAATGGGCGATGAAGCCACTTTGAAAGGCGCCGCAGACATGGTGATGGCGGAGGTGCTGTGAGTGGTACAGTTGCCCTGGCCATGGAAGGTTTGGGAGTAATATAAAGGAGGAAAAATAAATGACCTTGGTGTCTTCTAAAGAAATGCTGATATCGGCGCAAAAGGGCCATTACGCCATAGCTGCCTTTAACATACATAATATGGAAACCTTAAAAGCCGTGGTGGAAGCTGCTCGGGAGGAACGGGCCCCGGTGATTCTACAGGCAACCCCCGGCACCTGCAGACATGCTGGCGTGAATTTCCTTTATGCCATGGCAAAAACCGCAGCGCTGGAAGCAGATATTCCCATAGCGCTGCACCTTGACCACGGGGATGATGTGGAACTTGCCTTCAAATGCATAGATGCAGGCTTTACGTCTGTGATGGTGGATGGCTCAAAGCTTCCCTTTGAGCAGAATGTGGAAATGGTCAGGAAAGTGGTCGATTATGCTCGCCCCAGGGGCGTGCAGGTCGAGGCCGAGCTGGGCAGGGTAGGCGGGGTGGAGGAAGAACTTTCAGTGAGCGAATATGAAGCTGCCATGACGGAACCGGGAAAGGCCGCGGAATACGTGGAAAGGACCGGCGTGGATTCCCTGGCCGTCGCCATAGGTACCGCCCACGGCATGTATTATAAAGGGGAGCCGAAGCTCGACTTTGAAAGGCTGGAGAAGATAAAAAATCTTGTGGCGGTTCCGCTGGTTCTCCACGGCTGCTCCGGCGTTCCTGACGACATGGTGAAAAAAGCCATAGCGCTGGGAATCTGTAAAATAAATATCGCGACGGATATTAAGATTGCTTTCGCCGGCGCTTTATTAGACTATTTCAAAGATAATCCGAAGGAGGTGGACCCGAGAAAATACTTCAAACCGGCGCAAGAGGCGGTGAAAGATGTGGTAAAATCCAAGATCCGCCTGGCCGGATCCTGCGGCAGGCTGAGCTGAGGTGCCGGCCCATATCAATCAATGATAAATTCAAATTCTTAAGGAGGACTCCAATTGATAGACTTAAATGATGTAGAAAAAATCCGACAAATAGACACTATGAGTTCTTTAATCACCACCGAAAACTATGATGTTCAATTCGGTGAAAGCCTCGATCTGGGGAAAAATTTTGAATTGGAAACGACCGCCAGAAAATTTCATGAAATCGTAATCCTGGGTACCGGCGGAGGCTCGTCGGTAGCTGGAGGGCTCCTGAGGTCATACCTTTTTGACGAACTGGAAATTCCGGTTATCGTAAATCAGGGCTACAATGTGCCCGCTTTTGTAGACGGCGATTCTCTGATATTTGTGGTTTCTCATTCGGGCAACACTGAAGAGACCCTGGCTGCTTACGAGCAGGCGATAAAAAAAGGAGCTTTCATGATAGCCATTACTTCGGGCGGGAAACTGGAAAAAATGTGCCGAAACGACGGAGTTCCGACTCTTATCGTGCCTTACGACATAGGCCATCCCCGCCGTGATATAGGATATATATTCATTCCTATGCTGGTGATTTTATCAAAGCTTGGGATTATTCAGGATAAGACAGATGATATCAAAGGACTTATTGAGCTTTTTTCCGCCCTCAAAAAGAGGTATGGAGCCGAAACTCCGGTAGAGCAAAACCCGGCAAAACAGATCGCCATGGACTTGTACGGCTATATACCCCTGGTGTACGGTTCCCTGGACTGCTACGATTCGGTGGCCTGGAGGATAAAAAACCAGTTTGGGGAAAACAGCAAACTCATGGCCTTTTACAATGTTATCCCCTGCCTGCATCACGACGAAGCCGTGGGGTGGGATATGCCGCAGGAGCTAATAAAGAATTTTTACCTTCTGATGCTGAGGGACGACCTGCTGGATACCCCGAAAATAAAAAAGCGAAAGGATATAACCCTGGACATACTCAAGGGCAGGATGGGGAAAGTGAAGGAAATCTATGCCGAAGGCGAAAACAGGCTTTGCCGTATGTTTTCTTTGGTATATCTGGGAGACTTTATCACCCTTTACGCACCCATATACCGCGGAGTGGACCCCACGCCGGTGGATGTGATTAATCTGTTCAAGAAAAAAATGGCGGAATCGTAATCTTATTTCGAAGCAGGCTGATATTATGATACTTACCGTGACATTGAACACATCCATCGACAAGGCCTATATTGTCGAAAACTTCAAAATAGGCGATGTGGCCAGGGTAAAGGAGGCCGTATACACCGCCGGAGGCAAGGGGCTCAATGTCTCCAGAGTGGTAGCTGCTCTCGGAGAAGAAGTCATGGCTACCGGATTTATTGGTGGCTTTGCCGGTGGTTTTATAGAGCATGAACTTTCAAGAATGAACATACCCCATGAATTTGTGAGAATTGAAGGAGAGACCCGGTCCTGTGTGAACATTATAGATGAGGCTACCCATATCCAAACCGAACTTCTGGAGCCGGGCCCCCTTATTACACAAAAAGATGTTGATAGATTTATAAACTTATATAAAAACCTCCTACAGCAGGCCGATGTGATAACCATGTCAGGCAGCGCTCCCAGAGGTGTGGATATAAATATATATAAAACTCTGATAGAAATAGCAAAAAATTACGGAAAGAAGGTGATACTGGACACCAGCGGAGAGTATTTAAAAGTGGGGATAGAAGCAGGCCCAGCGATGATAAAACCGAATAAAAAGGAAGCTGAACAGCTCCTTGATGTGATTATCGAAAGTGCAGAAGATGCAGGGATTGCTGTCAGAAAACTGCAGAATATGGGTGTAGAGATGCCGGTGGTATCCCTTGGTTCAAAAGGAGCAGTAATGGCATCAAGGAGTGAAATCCTGTACGCGCCGGCACCCAGAGTAAATGCTATAAATACAGTGAGCTGTGGGGATGCGATGATTGCGGCTTTTGCCGTGGCAATGACAAGAAATTATGATGCTGGAGAGATGCTGAGGCTTGGCGTTGCCGTATCTGCAGCCAAGTCCATGACGACGGAGACCGGCGGATGCAGAAGAAGAGATGTCGAAATGATGTTAAATGAAGTTTCAGTCAAAAAAATATAAATGTTAAGGAGAGAGTAAAAGTATGAAAAAATACCTATTATGAAATTTTAACGATCTGTTAACTTTCACAATCGTTTTAACGGGTTGTGGAAAGGCGCCATATACAAATTTGATGATACATTCATAACATCAGTTCGTGATACAATAGCGAGAGCTGCTGAAGGAAAAGAAAAGGTAGATATTGTAGACTATCAGAATTCTCAGCCTACGCAAAATGACAAGGCAGGCCTTTTCATAACCAAAAAAGTGAACGCGCTGACCATAAACCCGCTTGATAGAACCGCGGCGGGAGTATTGATAGACAAAGCAAAAAAAGCGAACATTCCAATAGTATTTTTCAAGTGCGAACCGCTGCCGGAAGATATGCAGAAATGGGATAAAGTATATTACGTAGGTGCAAAAGCCGAAGAATCCGGAACAATACAGGGCCGGCTGGTTGTGGACTACTGGAAAGCATATCCGAAAGCCAACAAGAATAAAGATGGCATAATGCAGTATGTGATGCTTAAGGGTGAACCGGGGCACCAGGATGCAGCTGCGCACAAAGTACTCAGTTAAAGCCGTTGAAGTTGCAGGCATTAATTAGCTAAAAAATAGATAATTAATGTTTTTAGAATAAAAAGCGGATAGGAGAAAACATATGATAAGTGAAATATCAGATTTATTTAGGAAGGATTTAATTTTTATAATAGATGAAAAAAACGCTGAAGATATATTTAAAAATATTGGAAAAGTACTATTTAACAAAGGATTAGTAAATGAGGGTTTTATAGATGCAATAATAAAGAGAGAAAAAGAATTCCCAACAGGGCTTAATTTAAATGTACTTGACAATGATGAAATAATACCCAATGTTGCTATTCCGCATACAGAAAGCGAGTATTGTAATAGCAAAAATATTGTTGTAGTCAAATTAAAAAATGAAGTATTATTTAAAAATATGATCAAACCGGAAGAAGAATTAAAAGTTAAATTTATATTTATTATATTAAATGATATGAAAGGCAAACAAACAAATATATTATCCAATCTGATTGAATTTTTAATGAAAAAAGATAATATTATAAACTTAAATAAGCTTGAAGATACAAATGAAATCTATAATTATATCTTAAATAAAACATAAAATTAAAATTTTCATCTGACAATCGATTTATGTTGAGATTTTATTTTTATGTTAATTAAAGTGCGGAAAATCCTTTGAAAATATATGCAATAACCTAAAATTAAATGAAAAAAAGGAGTGTAAACCTATGATCAGGATTCTAGCAGCATGTGGTGCTGGCGTTAATTCAAGTCATCAAATTCAAGTTGCGATTGAGAATGAAATGAAAAAACGAGGCTATGATGTCAAAGTTGATGCCGTTGTAATGAAAGATATTACGCCAGAAATGTTATCTAAGTATGATATATTCACTCCTATTTCAAAACCAAAACTAGGTTTCGAAATAAAGATTCCAGTAGTTGAAGCAGGGCCAATACTTTATAGGATTCCTGCTATGGCAGAACCAGTATATGATCAAATAGAAAATATAATAAAAAAGTCGAACAAGTAAACCTTTATTCCGGGAAAGGAAAATTCCGGAATAAAGGTTTAAGAGTTATTAAGTAATATTAAAATAATGAATTGGAGAATTGAAGAAAATTTAATAATCATTGAGAAACATAGAATAATTTCAAGGAGAGATTTTATATGCAAACATTAATACAAATTGCTAATACGATATTTAATCCAATAATTAAACTTGGTGGCCCGCCCGTAATGTTAATACTATTAACAATTTTGGCAACTGTAATGGGGGTAAAATTCTCAAAAGCTCTTGAAGGCGGTTTAAAATTAGCTATTGCATTAACTGGAATGGGAGCAATGATTGATATACTGATAGGGACTTTTAACCCGGCTTTACAAGCTTTTGTAAAATTTACAGGAATTAATTTACCAATTATTGATGTTGGTTGGCCTCCACTGGCAACGATAACTTGGGGGTCACCATATACTCTATATTTTCTGTTAATTATAATAATTATCAATGTCCTAATGCTAATACTTAATAAAACAACTACACTTGATGTTGATATATTTAATGTCTGGCATTTAGCTTTTATAGGATTGCTTGTTATGTATTATTCTCATAACAATTTATTGCTAGCCACTGTTCTAGTAATTATAGTTGGTATATTAAAAATTATTAATTCGGACTTAATGAAGCCTACATTTAATGATTTACTAGACATGCCTGAAACAAATCCAACTACAACAACTCACTTAAACTTTATGCTTAATCCGATAATTATGGTGTTTGACAAATTAATTGATGTTATATTTCCATTTATAGATAAATTTGATTTTGATGCTGCTACACTGAACAATAAAATTGGATTTTGGGGCAGTAAGTTTGCAATAGGCGCATATCTTGGCGTTTTTGTTGGATTATTTGGACATCAATCGATCAAAGCAATATTTACATTAGCTTTCACAGGTGCTGTAATTCTAGAGCTATTCTCAGTAATAGGAACATGGTTTATTTCTGCAGTTGAACCGTTGTCGCAAGGTATAACTAATCTAGTGAGTAGAAGATTTATAAGCAAGAGGTTATATATAGGAATTGATTGGCCATTTTTAGCTGCTAGGCCAGAAATGTGGGCTGCTGCTAATATATTAGCACCAATTATGTTAGGTATGGCATTAATTTTACCAGGTAATAGAATCCTTCCTTTAGGAGGAATCATTGCAATAGGTTTGACCCCAGCTCTTTTAGTCGTTACACGCGGTAAGATAATAAGGATGACTATCATTGGTACAGTTGTGTTACCCTTGTTTTTATGGGTAGGTACACTTACAGCGCCTTTTGTAACTCACATGGCAAAAGTTGTAGGAGCTTTCCCAACTAATGTATCTAGTTCTTCATTAATAGGCGGTACGACAATAGAAGGTCCAATAGAAAAACTTATAGCTATTGTATGGGGAGAATTTGGAGGCAATATGAATATCACTAGTGGATTAGAAGCTCTTGTTGCAATAGTGATATATATTTTAGTGTTTATTTGGTATGCATACCAGATGAAAAAACGTAATGAGGAATATAAAAAAAATAATGAAACAGTTTAAGACTTATTTTTAGCTTAATATACTGATTGCAGAAAACAATACTTATTTTGATGTATAAGATATGATTTTCAAACCTTTAATGGAAAGTTACGAGAAATATGTATTGGAAGAAGCAAAGAAAGTTTGCAACATAGTTCATGCAGAACTCGGTAACAAAGCAGGAGTTATTGGTGCAGCTTCAATGGCCTTGCATTATCTAAAGAATGATGTTTTCTGGATTTAAAAAATTAAAGAACTGTGGCGGCTGGGTGTTTAAATCAAAGTAATAGTGATTGGCCATAAAAGAAGTTGTATCACAAAACGTTATAGGATATAATAGGTATGGGGAGGCGCTTCCTTTTCTAGGGCAGTCAGCTGGGGGAGGCGGAGGTGCGACCCCAACCGGGCTAGAGGATATGGAGGCCGCCGGGTGCAATTTAAAGAATATTGAAAAGAAGGGGGATGCCGCAAGTGGGAAATATGGATAGGAAAAAGGGGATACCCATAGGAATAGATGACTTTAGAGACATGATTGTGAGCAACGGGTATTTTGTAGACAAGTCTCTTTTCATAAAAGAAATAATAGACGATATTTCTAAGGTCAAGCTTATTACTCGCCCCAGGCGGTTCGGGAAAACCCTCAACCTATCCATGCTGCGGTATTTTTTCGAAAAAACCGGGGAAGACAACAGCCGCCTTTTTAAAGATTTAAAAATCTGGCGGCAGGGGGACGCTTATACAAAAGAGCAGGGTCAATACCCGGTGGTGAACCTCACCTTCAAGGATGTGAAGGAAAAAAGCTTTCAGAATTGTTATGAGAATTTAAAGATACAGCTCATTGAAGAATATAAACGACATGATTATATATTAAAGTCTGACAAAATCAGGGAAATAGATAAAAAATTATTCTGGGATATCATTGATGCAAAAGCCAGTGACGTGTGGTATAAAAATAGTCTTAAATTGCTAACAAGGCTGCTGTATGAACATTACCAAAAAGAAGTCATAGTGCTTATTGACGAATACGACACACCCATCAACCACGGCTACATATGCGGCTACTACGACGACATAATAGACTTCATGAGGAACTTCCTCGGCAGTGGCTTAAAAGGCAACCCCAACCTGAAAACAGCGGTAATCACCGGCATATACAGAGTTGCAAAAGAAAGCATATTCTCCGGCTTCAACAACTTAAAAGTGTGTTCTGTAATCAATAACCCCTTTGCCGATAAATTCGGATTTACCGAAGAAGAAGTGGAAGATATCCTTAACTACTATAATATGGATGCAAACATCGACGATGTAAAAGAATGGTACAACGGATACATATTCGGAGAAGGCACCGTAATCTATAATCCCTGGTCCATATTAAACTATATTGACAATAAAAAACTACAACCCTACTGGGTGAACACCAGCAGCAACGACGTAATAATGGATGTATTGACCAGAACGGAGAGCGGCGTCAAAAAGAAGATACAGACTCTCATAGAAGGCGGAGAGATTAAAGACGAAGTCATAAATACCGACACCAATTTCAGAGATATACAGAAAAAGAAAATAATCGGCGAAGAAGTGCTCTGGAGCCTGCTTTTGGTGAGCGGGTATCTAAAGCCGGTCAACCTGCGCTACAGCGAATACGGAGACACGATATGCGACCTAAAAGTTCCAAACAAAGAAATACTGAAACTATACCGCGACATAATATCTAGCTGGTTTGAAACCGAAGAGGTCACTCCTGACAAAATAAAAGAGCTTCTGAAAGAACTGGTAGAAGGGGACATAGAAAAATTCAAAGAAGGATTTCAATACTTGGTGGAGAAGACTTTCAGCTACTTCGACGTAGGGGAAAACTCAGCGGAAAATTTTTATCACGCCTTTATTCTGGGGCTGCTTGTGAACATTGAAGGAAAATACAAAATGAAATCCAACCGCGAGTCCGGAGACGGCAGGCCCGATGTCATGATAATCCCGGAAGACGGCACAAAAAAGGGAGTTGTTATGGAATTCAAGATTGTAAGAAGCGGTGATGAGCAGGCGCTTGAAGCAAAGGCGGATGAAGCTCTGGAACAGATTAAGAAAATGAATTATACCGCCGAACTTGCGGCCTCTGGAATTAAAGAAGCAGTGGAACTTGCCGTGGTGTTTCATGGGAAAAAGGTATGGATAAAGTACGATGTGTGCCCGATTGTTTCAGTTAAGAAAAACGTTGAAAAAGCTTCTTTTTAATGATATATTTTAGATAGATGTATGCTATTTTGGCAGAAGAAGAATGTGAAAAGTATGATGATGCTTTAAAAGAGGAAAGTGTGCCATTCACCACTGTACTAAAAGAGCTAGGATTAAATGAAAATGATATAGATTAAAAGTAGGAAATTTTCGTATAATATTTATAAGGGACAAGTGTATATATAATAACCGTAACAGAAGCTGATAACAGAGGGGATATTTATTGAAATGTTTAAAGATCGCGAGGATGCTGCCCGGCAGCTTGCAATGCTACTAAAAGAATACAGGAATGATGAGGATGTTGTTGTTTTCGCCATACCCAGGGGCGGGGTAGTGATTGGGCGGGTAATAGCCGATTACCTAAATGTTCCCCTGGATATCGTTGTTGCAAGGAAGATAGGAGCACCTTTCAATGAGGAACTGGCCATAGGAGCGGTGGGGCCTACAGGCACTCCTATTATAAATGAAATGGCTATCAGGAGGTTCCGCATTAATGAGGGATATATAGAGAAAAAAATACGCCAAAAAATGGATGAAATAAAAACAAGGCTTGAAAAATACAGGGGAAATGCACGCTACAGCACTCTTTGGGGGAAAAAAGCCATCTTGGTGGATGATGGTATTGCCACAGGTTACACGGTCAGGGCTGCAATAGCATTTTTAAGGGAACTTAAGGCTGATAAAATTATCCTGGCGTCGCCGGTTATAGCTCCTGATGCTGTAGAAGAAATAAAGCCTGAGGTAGATGAATTGGTTTTTCTTTCATCTGAGGACCCTTTTTATGCAGTGGGACAGTTTTATGAAGACTTTGGCCCGATAACGGATGAGAAGGTAATTTCCCTTCTAAACGGCTGAACTTCTTTTATACCATTTATTTTGATAAAACTTATTAAAGTTTATTCTCTGATGGGGGTGATACGCATGGATACATACGGTGTTATAATGGCTGGGGGCGGAGGCACACGATTCTGGCCTCTCAGCAGGATTTCTACGCCAAAACAATTTTTAAACATTACCGGCGACGACAGCATGATAAATGACACCATAAAAAGGATCAAGGATATTATTCCGCCGGAAAAAATATTGATAGTGACTAATAAAGCTCAAGAAAAAATGCTAAACCAGGTGGTTATTGATGATATCCCCGGAGAAAACGTAATTGTTGAACCGGTAGGCCGCAATACAGCCGCATGCATAGCCTATGCAGCCTTTGTCATCAAGAAGCGCTGTGGCGATGCGGTGATGGGTGTATTTCCATCAGATCATTATATAAAAAATGTGGCAGAGTTCCAGAATGTTTTGAGAGCCGCATGTACTATAGCCGTAAAAGATGAAAAAATGGTCACCATGGGAATCACGCCGACTTTCCCTTCCACTGGTTACGGATATATAAAGTTTGACAGAGAAAAATCACTACCAGCAGGGGAAAAATCAGCTTTTGAGGTGCAGGAGTTTGTGGAAAAACCCGATGTGCCGAAAGCCAGGTCATACATGGACAGCGGAAATTACCTTTGGAACAGCGGTATGTTCGTGTGGAAAACATCTGTAATCCTTTCAAATTTTGAACGTTTCCTGCCGAGACTTTACCATAAAATAGCAGAAATCGAGCCTTACATAGGCACTGAAAAAGAACGGGAAATGATTGAAAAAATCTATCCAGCCCTACAGGACATTTCCATTGATTACGGGATTATGGAAAGGGCAGAAGACGTAGTGGTGATACCCGGCGATTTTGGGTGGAATGATTTGGGAAGCTGGGATTCCCTGGGAAGCGTATTTCCGCCTGATGAGAACGGCAATATTGCCAGAGGCGATTACGTGGATATTGAAACCAGAAATTCAATAATTTATTCCAATGGTCGCCTGGTAGCTGCAGTAGGCCTGGAGGACATGATCGTCGTTGAGACGAGCGATGCCCTGCTGGTATGCCCCAAGAAAAAAGCCCAGGACGTGAAAAAAGTGGTGGAGAAGTTGAAAAAAATGGGCAGAGAAGAACTGCTGTAATAGTTACGTATATAGCAAAGGACATTAAGGGGGATAACTGTGGGTAAATCTTGGATAAAGGGAAGCATTGCCGCCGGAATGGCGGTAATTTTTATAGCCGTATTTTTGAATATTGTTTTCGATTTTGAGCAAAAATTGGAAAACGATACGAAATCTGCAGTAGCGGTTACGGTTGACAGCGACAAGGGGACAGCGGCGTCAATTTCATCGTCCCCCTGTTGCCTGCCGGGGAACCCCACTGTTACCATAGCTGCGGTGGGGGATGTGATGATGCACGAGGGGCAGATTTGGTCCGGGTATGATGCCAGCACTGGGAAATACGATTATACACCATTCTTTCATGATGTAAAGCAGGAGATATCTACCGCTGACATAGCCATTGTCAATATGGAGACAACCCTAGGGGGAAGGGAATCGAAGTTCACAGGTTATCCCAGATTCAACAGCCCAGATGAGCTGGCGGATGCATTAAAGGATGCTGGATTCGACGTTATTGTTACTTCCAACAATCACTGCCTCGACCGGGGAGAAAAAGGCGCCTTAAGGACCAGGGATGTGCTGGAGCAAAAGGGGCTTTCGGCAGTGGGCACCTACCGGAGCACTGATGAAAGGGACAGGATTTTAATAAAAGAAATAAACGGCGTTAAAATAGCCTTTCTGGCTTATACCTATGGCACAAACGGCAACCCCGTGCCCAAAGATAAACCTTATCTGGTGAATTTGATAGATGAAGATACTATTATAAAAGACTTGGCTAAAGCCCGGGAATCCGCGGATGCGGTGGTGGTGTACCTTCACTTCGGGCAGGAATATCAGAGGACTGCATCCGAGCGTCAGAAAGAATTGTCCAGGATGATACTGGAAAAGGGCGCCGATGTGGTGATGGGCAGCCATCCGCATGTGATTCAGCCCGGTGAATGGGTGAGTGTAGCGGATGGAAAAGGCAGTACTGTTGAAAAATATGTAGCTTATTCTCTGGGCAATTTTATTTCAGCTCAGCGTTTCCCCCATACCGATGAAGGAATGATTTTAAAGATAATAATTGAAAAAGACCTGCAAAGCGGTCGAATAATCATCAAAGACGTAAAGGAAATACCCACCTGGGTAGACAAGTTTAAAAAGCAGGGGAAAATGAGGTATGTGGTAAAGCTGGGCAAAAAAAACGTTTGAGTCTTTAAATAATCCCGGCTATATGTTAAAATATATTAAATTAATTGTAAAGGATTGTTACATGGAGGAAGAATGGACAGGAAATACTGGATATTAAGCGCTGTTTTGATGGGTACCGTCATGGGCCCGTTGGACACCAGCGTAGTGAATGTGGCTATGCCCACGCTATCTGAAGTGTTCAAATCGGGAATGACCACGGTGAGCTGGGTCTCCATGTCGTATCTGCTGGTGCTTAGCAGTCTGCTGCTTACTTACGGCAGATTGGGCGATATGCTGGGGTACAGAAGGCTTTTTTTATTGGGAATGATTGTCTTTACTGCCGCGTCTGTGCTGTGCGGGCTTTCTCCCACCATAGGGATTTTAATTATGGCCAGGGCACTGCAGGCGGCTGGAGCCGGCCTTATGATGGCGGTGGCTCCAGCCATCATAACGAGAACCTTTCCGCCTGCTGAGCGGGGAAAAGCTCTGGGATACAATGCCATGGCAGTAGCAGTAGGCCTTTCAGTTGGGCCTTCTTTCGGCGGATTCTTGCTAAAAAGCTTCGGATGGCGGTCGATATTTTTTATTAATGTACCCATAGGCGTAGCCGGATATATCTGGGCAAAGAGCATAATACCGGTCGAAAATGAATTCCATAAGGAGAGGTTTGATCCTCCGGGAGCTTTGTTGGGCTTTGTATTTCTCGCAAGTATTCTGCTGTATATAAGTAAAGGGCAGGAGATAGGTTGGACTTCAGGGGTAGGGTTTCTACTATTGATGATATCCATTGTGTCCTTTATATCGTTTATCATCTGGGAAAAAAGAGCCGTAGAGCCCATGTTGGACCTTTCACTTTTTTCAAACCGCATGTTTTCGGCGGGAAACTTGAGCTGTCTGCTGAACTTCATAGCTCAATATATGATGGTGTTTTTAACTCCATTTTTCCTGGACCGAGCAGGATATTCCACAAACCAGATAGGATTGATAATGACGGCTTTTCCCATTACTATGCTCATGGTGGCGCCCATTAGCGGTACTCTTTCGGATAAAATAGGTCCTCTTTTTTTGAGTACCGGCGGGGCATTGATATGTTCCGTTGCACTTTATCTCATGAGCACTCTGAACCTTTCCTCCTCACGCTCTGAGGTGGTATGGAGGCTGGTGCTGTTCGGCCTTGGGAACGGCCTTTTTCAGACTCCCAACAACAGCTCGGTAATGGGCAGTGCTCCGAGGGAACGGCAAGGAATAGCCTCGGGAGTGCTCGCCACTATGAGGAACGTCGGCATGGTGCTGGGCATCGCTTTAGGCAGCGGGCTATTTTCAATGCGAAACGCCTATTACCTCGACATATTGCCGCAATCCGGTAAAGCCCTTCAGGATGCGGCATATATGAACGGCTTAAGGGATATGTTTGTGCTGACTGCGATGATAGATTTGTTATGCATGATAACTTCAATGGTGAGGGGCAAACAGGAAACCGGCCGGGAAATACTGCTGGAAGACAGGAAATAAAAGAGCTCCCATGAACCCTGTTTGCAAGGTCATTGATATTACAGCAGTGTGAAATTATAATTTTCTTTGGCCAAAACATTTTTTATTGCTTCCACGTGCTGTTCATCCACGGTTTCAAGTTCCAGTTCCACTTTTGCATAGCCAATGGCCACATCCTTCGTCGAACGGTTGTGGGTCACCGAAAGCACGTTGGCGCCGGTTTCGGCGATTATGTTTAAAAGCCGCCATAAAGTGCCGGGCCTGTCAGGGATAAGGGTGTCTATAAATATTTTTCGTCCGTCCTTTACAAGGCCCCTGTCAATTATCCGTGACAGCATGTTCACATCGATGTTGCCGCCGCTTATGACGGCGACAATTTTTTTGCCTTTGAATCCTTCCATGCGATTTAAAATGGCGGCCACGGGTACAGCTCCGGCTCCTTCGGCCACGACCTTGGCGCGTTCTAGAAGAAGAAGGATGGCGCCTGCGATTTCATCTTCCTCTACGGTTATTATATCATCCACATACTTTTGAATTATGCCAAAGGTGAGCTCTCCCGGAGTCTTTACCGCTATGCCGTCGGCGATGGTGGGCATGCCGTCTATGGTATTAATTCTGTGCTGTGCGATGGATTCGGCCATGGATGGCATATTTTTGGCCTGGACGCCTATGATTTTTATGCCGGGTTTCAGGCTTTTGGCTGAAATGGCTATGCCTGAAATGAGTCCTCCGCCGCCGATTGGCACTGCGATGGCATCCACATCCGGCAGGTCGTCCAGGATTTCCAACCCTATGGTTCCCTGGCCGGCTATGACGTACGGGTCATCGAAGGGATGCACGAAAGTGGCGCCGGTTTCTTTTTGTAGCCGCTTAGCTTCACCATAAGCTTCATCATAGACGCTGCCGTGCAAAACGACCGTGGCGCCATAGCTTTTTGTAGCGGATACCTTGGCCAGAGGAGCATGTTTTGGCATGACTATGGTGGATTTGATGCCGTAGGCGGTGGCAGCCATGGCAACACCTTGTGCATGATTTCCCGCAGAAGAGGCGATGACGCCGTGCTTTTTTTCCTCGTCGGTCAAATGAGCAATTTTGTTAAAGGCCCCCCTCAGCTTGAAAGAACCCGTCTTCTGCAGGTTTTCCATCTTGAGATAAACGGAGTTTCCGCTCATTTCACTCAGAGTGGAATTGTGTACTATGCCGGTTTTATAAGCTACGTTTGTTAATATGCCTTTTGCTTCTTTGATATCTTCAAGAGACACATCTTGTTTCGGGGTAACTTTCATAACTATTCATCTCCTGCATTTATTTATGAGCAACAGCTTTAATTTCTATTAAAGACGAAAGCTGACCCGACAATTTTTTAAATATATTTCCACATCTGAACACAAAATCCTTTTAATAAACAAAAAAATAATTTATTACCATCAATATGCAGTTTGTAGATATAAAGATGCCCTGCTTTTTTAATAGTTAAGCAAAAATTGTTGATGGAGAGTTCATGAAAAGATATAATAAAAAAGTAGGTGTTTATAATATGCGCATGAGCTCAAAGATGAATAAAAACGAGGCGAGACCCGGAAAAGATTTTGTACAGAAGGAACCGGGGAAATACCAAGATAAATCATTTATATCCAAGTATGAAGTGGCAGTAGGGGGGAGTACTTTGTACGATGAAATAGAAATCAACAAAGTAAACGATAAACCGCTGAAACGGAAGGATAAAGTGTACCGGAAACTCGTGGAGCTTACGGAATCACTGCATCCAGAAAAGATAAATAATCAGAGGATGGGTTTTGAAGCGAGCTTTATCGGGAGGCTAATCGGTGTTAGCCGAAACAACACCAGCAAGGAACTAAATCGCCTTGTGCGGGAAGGCTTGGCTGTAAAAATAGGCGGCAAACCGGTCCTTTACCTTGCTAAAAAGGTTGTTGAATCTAAGTGGGGATTGAAAATAGGAAGTTTAATAATCAAAGATTACGAAACTTTTAGAAAAATAGTTGATAATTACATCGGTAAAAACCACAATATTGCCGATAAAGATACTTTTGCTGGAAATGTGATGCACAGATTTGAAAATAGATTGGTTACAGCCGGGCAGGAAGATAAACTCAATTTTTATAGCATAAATGATGGTTGCCTGATCGAAAAAAGCGTGCTGGACAGCGTAATAGGCGCCCGGGAAAGCCTCAGAGCCCAGGTGGAACAGGCAAAAGCTGCAGTGCTGTATCCGCCAAGCGGCCTTCACACGCTGATTGTAGGGCCCACCGGCGTGGGCAAGACCATCTTTGCCGAAGCCATGTACAGGTATGCTGTGGAGGTGAAAAGGCTGCCGCCGGGAGCACCCTTTATTGTGTTCAACTGCGCTGACTATGCTGAGAATCCTCAGCTTTTGATGTCACAGCTCTTTGGACATGCTAAGGGTGCTTTTACCGGCGCCGACAGGGAGAAACGGGGACTGGTGGAAAATGCCGATGGCGGTATATTGTTTCTGGATGAGGTTCACCGCCTGCCTCCGGAAGGGCAGGAGATGATGTTCCTTTTGATGGATAAAGGAATCTATCGCCGCCTAGGGGAATCGGAGAACACGAGAAAAGCTCGGGTGCTCATCATTGCAGCTACCACTGAAGACCCGGAGACCGCCATGCTCCGCACCTTTTTACGAAGAATTCCCGTGGTTATCACGCTTCCAGCGCTGAAGGAACGAACCCTTCAGGAGCGTATGACCCTCATATGCCAGTTTTTCCGGGAAGAATCGGCGAGGATAAAAGTTCCTGTAAAAGTTTCAAAAGAAGTGATAAAGGCCTTCATGCTCTATGATTGCCCGGGAAATATCGGCCAGCTCAAAAGCGACGTTCAGCTCATATGTGCCAGGGCTTTTCTGGATTATATGACATTTAAAAAAGATATGGTGGAAGTGAAATTGTCTCAGCTTTCCCAGAGGGTGAGGGAAGGCTTCTTTAAGATAGGCGATAAAAGGGAGGAACTCATAAAAAGTTTTAATCTGAATGACAGCTCAGATGTAATATTTGACGGACAGAATACAGACTTTGATAATTTCCAAAAGATGCTCTTCTTGGATGAATACAAAACCGATGAAGATTTTTATGAGATTATCCAAACGGCCTGGCGAAAATATGCGGAAGAAGGCCTTTCTGACAGACAAATTAGAGAAAAAGTTGATAATCAGATAAAAGATTATTTCGACAGCTTTTTTTCAAAGATAAAGCCTAAAGACCCGGATATAGACATAAAAATCCTGTCGAAAGTCGTAAGCCCTCGGGTTTTTGAAGCAGTAGAAGAAGCGCTAGAAGAGGTATGTGATGAGTTCGGAGACAATTTTAGCCGAAAAGCCATTTATGGAATTTCCCTTCACGTGGGGACTTTGATGGAAAGGATGCGGATGGGTACCGTAATATCTCACCCGGATAGAGAAAATATCGAATCAGAACACAAAAGAGAATATGAAATGGCAAAAAAATTAAAGAAAGGATTAGAAAAAAGGCTTCAAATAAATATTCCTGCTGACGAAGTTGCATATCTTACGATGTTTTTGTATGCTTTAAAGGCCGGGAAAAGCCAGGGGAATATAGGCGTACTGGTGATTGCCCACGGGAATGCAGCGGCCAGCACCATGGTCCAGGTGGCCAACACTCTGCTGGGCTGCGACCATGCTCGTGCGCTGGACATGCCCTTGGATGAAAAAGTTGAAGTGATATTAAATAAAGCCATAGAGGAAGTAAGGAAGATAGACAGGGGTAAGGGCGTCCTTATTCTGGTGGATATGGGTTCGCTGGTGACTTTTTCCCAGATTATTACCGAAAAAACCGGCATCCCCACCAGGATTGTGGAAATGGTCAGCACCCCTATGG
This sequence comes from Tepidanaerobacteraceae bacterium, assembly GCA_029982615.1. Lineage (GTDB taxonomy): Bacteria > Bacillota > Thermosediminibacteria > Thermosediminibacterales > Tepidanaerobacteraceae > JANLFP01. Next base: position 17,377 of record JARRBK010000005.1, read on the forward strand.
TCATTGAAGCCACCCGCAAAGCTTTGATGCCGGATATGGATATCGATACCCTGGTGGAGGATGTAAAAAGCTTGAGCCCGTATATAGGAAAGAATCAGGGGCCGCAGCCCGCAGCTTTTATCAATGAATATGGTGGCCGCTTTTTCCAGAGAATCCTGGTGGATATCCTCGGCAAGACTCTGACTTTTTTAAATCCCCAAAAGGCGTGCAGCGTTTTGAACGATGTGCTGCAAAAGATTCTGGCTGATTTTGGAGAAAAACTCGACGATGACATAACCATAAAATTTTTATTTCACTGCTCGTGTATGGTGGAACGACTCATTAAAGGCGAGCCTTTGTTTTACAGCAACCTGGAGGAACTAAAAAAGGCGCGAAGCAATGTTTTTGCAGTATTGAGGAAACACTTTGAGCTGATAGAAGAAGTCTTCGGCATAAACATACCTGACGCGGAACTCGCTTATGTGGTGGAAATGTTTGATACACATTATGATACACTTTCGAAAAAATCTGATGCACTTATTTGATACACATCTTGTAACGAATTTTGCGGTCCATTAAAGGACCGCTTTTTTGATACACACATAACGCCGCTCAAAGTTTTTATCGGATAATCTTTTAAATAACTTCGAGGCTTGCCTCGATGACTGAAATCGAAGATTCGATATTTTATCAGTGTTGATACACATCAATTAAAAAAGCCTGGCATGAAGGTTGCTTAGTAATTTTAACAAAACTCATTAAATAATTTCCAGAAAGAATTTTTGCAGCAAGAGAGGATGGTTTCATGATTGGAGTATTGATTGTAACCCATGGTGATTTTGGAAAGGAACTTTTAAAAAGCGCGGAACTAATCGTAGGAAAACAAAGTCACGTTATGACCCTCGGTCTTTTCCACGGTGACAGTGTTGAAAGCTTAAGAGAAAACATTTCAAAAGCTATTGATGAACTAGATGAAGGCGATGGAGTGTTGGTATTTGTGGACTTATATGGCGGCAGCCCATTCAATGCCACTGCGATGAATATGGAAAAAACTATAACAAATTCAAGGTTTGAATGCATAACCGGAGTAAACTTGCCCATGGTTCTAGAGGCTTTATCAGTAAGGACATCTTATACGCTGGATAAATTGAAGAATCACTGCCTTGAAATAGGTAGAAAGGGTATTAAAGATTTATATCAGGAACTCAGCCAGATGGAAGAAAAAATAAAAAAAGCTGTTGATGGGAGGTAATAATTTGTTAAATATAGTTCTCACAAGAATAGACGACAGATTAATTCATGGGCAGGTAATGGCTGCATGGTCGAAATTTACAAAAGCAAACAGAATAATGATAATTGATGATCTGGTGGCAAATGATCCATTCATGGGAAAGATTTTAAAGATGGCCGCTCCCCCGGGGATGAAAGTTGATGTTTATAATGTAAAGCAGGCTACGGAAATTTTAAAAAATACACACAGTTCCGCCGATAGAGTTATTATTCTCGCAAAATACCCGAAGACAATATATGAGCTCATAGAAGCCGGAGTTGAAATTAAAGATTTGAATGTAGGAGGGATGGCTGCAGGCCCCGGAAGAAAGACGCTATATAAAAATATTTCTGCATCTGCCGAGGAAAAAGAGGTCTTTAAAGATATCATATCCAGAGGCACATATGTATATATAAAAATTATTCCAGATGATAAGGAGGTGGATATAAGGAAGTTTTTAGACTAAAACATTAACATGACAAAAGAATATTTCTTAAATTGACGGAGGTGAATTACCAATGACTATCTTTCAGGCAATTCTTATCGGTTGTTATTTCTGGATGAAAAACAACTTCTACTGGTACGGATTGAATCATGCCTTCTTTTTCCTGCCATTGCCAGCGGCCTTATGGGTTGGCATAGTTTTGGGAAAAATTCCGGAAGCAATGGCAGTGGGAGCTTTATTGCAGCTAATGTATCTTGGAACAATTGCTCCAGGTGCGAATATCCCTCAGGATCCTGCACTGGCAACATTGATTTCAACAGTCATTGTCCTTCAAACGGGTGCACCTGTAGAAACGGCTGTTTCCATGGCAATTCCTCTGGGGTTACTTGGAACGATGGCATGGAATTTAAACAGAACTGTTAACGTAATATGGGTTCACATGGCGGATAATTATGCAAAAAAAGGAGATACAAGAGGTATTTTTTTGTCAGGGCTTTTATATCCTACTCTGGCGCGAATACCAACTCATGTTATACCCGTAGCTCTTGCCGCATATTATGGTCCAACTTATATGAAAGCTGTAATAGATGCCCTTCCGGCCAGTGTTATGCATGGTCTTGAAGTAATCGGAGGCATGATGCCGGCCGTTGGGTTTGCTATTGTAGTCACCGTAATAGGACGCAAGTATTTATTGCCATACTTCCTGGCAGGCTTTTTCTTGGTTCAGTATACCCATATTTCTTCCATGCCTCTTTTGATTTTCGGCCTGATAATAGCCTATCTCCATCTGATGTTTACGGGTAAAAGCGAGGGGGGTGCTGTGAGTGTCTGACAAGCCTGATAGAATTCTAACGAAACGAGATATAACTCTGTCATGGCTTCTCTGGATTTTAAGTTGTGAAGTTTCGAACTCGTTTGAAAGACTGCAAGCATTGTCTTTTTGTATATCTATGATTCCTATCTTAAAAAAATTGTATAAAACAAAGGAAGAATTTTGCAAGGCCCTTGCAAGGCATCTCCAATTCTTTAATACTGAAGGCATTTGGGGTGGGATAGTACATGGAATTACCATAGCTATGGAAGAACAGCGAGCTTTAAATAAAAACATTCCTGATGAAGCCATTACAGGAATAAAGACGGGCTTAATGGGGCCTTTTGCTGGAATTGGCGATACGATAAATTGGGCTACTATAACCCCGATAGTTGCTGCCTTCTTTGTGCCATTTGCAAAAGAAGGGAGCTGGATTGCAGGATTTGCACCTGTAGTTATTTTGGGAGTTGTAACACTTATTGAAGGATATTTTTTATGGCATGCAGGCTATAATGCTGGTACTACGTCAGCTGTACGCATATTGGAGGCTGGATGGATAAACCAGCTTATACTAGGAAGCAGCATTTTAGGTTTATTTATGATGGGCGGACTTTCGGCAAGTTTAGTAAAGGTAGCGACCCCTTTGAAATTAACTCTGGAACAGGGCAAGGTTTTTAGCATTCAGACAGACTTATTAGACAAGATAATTCCCGGAATTCTGCCATTGTTGACCATAACCTGTGTCTATTTATACATTGAAAAATTTCAGAACTATACGAAAGCTGTTTTATGGCTCTTGCTTATTGGTTTTACTCTAGGAGTTTTAGGGATTTTGTAAATAATCAAGGATAATGAAAAAAATTTTTATCATTAATTGACAAATATCCGGTTATAAATAACGACCGAGATACTGGAAAATTGATTCTAATCAGGTGTTTCGGTCGTTATGTACTTGCTCCCATTAATATATGGATAAAACTAAAAACCATGCAGGATATGAATCTTTAAATAAAGACGCATATGGTAGAAAATGAGACAATCAAGATGAATAAGATAATAAATAATGAATTTTGTTTTTTTTTGTGAGGGTAAATGCATAAATTGGAGGAGGACAATAAAAATACGAAGCTTAATCGAAGGAGATTGGAGGCATTAATATGAAAAAATCATGGCTTGGTCTTGAAGAAAAAGTTGCCATTGTCACTGGTGGCGCTTCGGGAATAGGGAGGGCCATTTCTGAAGAAATGGCTGTGCAGGGGATGAATGTGGTCGTATCTGATGTAAAACCAGCAGGGATAGAAGTTGCAAATGGACTCTGCGGTGGGCCAGAAAAGCATTTGTTTGTTAAAACCGATGTGAAAGATTTTCAAAGCGCTGAGAATATGGTAAAAAAGACCATAGAGAAGTATGGCAAGGTGGATGTGCTAGTTAACAACGCTGGAATATCTATACCACGGCTGCTGATAGACCCAAATGACCCAAAGGGGAGATTTGAGCTCAAGGAAAAAGAATTTGATTTGATGGTGGCCGTTAATCTGAAGGGAGCATTTTTGTGCGCTCAGGCGGCTGCCAGGGAAATGGTTAAAAGGAATTATGGAGTGATAATTAACATGAGTTCCGAAAGCGGTCTCGAAGGCTCTGAAGGCCAGAGCTGCTATGCAGCCACTAAGGCTGCACTGTATTCCCTCACCAGATCATGGGCCAAGGAGCTAGGAAAATATGGCATAAGGGTAGTAGGGCTGGCACCGGGGATCCTTGAAAAAACCGCCTTGAGAACTGAAGACTACGAGGAAGCACTGGCATATACCAGAGGTATAACAGTGGAGCAACTTCGCGAGAGCTACGAGAAAATATCCATACCTTTGGGAAGAGTAGGAACCTTAAAAGAAGTTGCGAATATGGTCTGTTTTCTTGCTTCAGACAGGGCTAGCTACGTTCATGGTGTAACTTACAACATCTCTGGTGGAAAATCAAGAGGGTAATATTTTTACATATCAAAAAGGCTGGCTTGCTTGTATTGTCTTGCCTGCTTTTGTGGAAAGGCATTCTCTATTATAAGTTGTTCTTCAGATATGTCGCCAATAAAAAGAGATGGAGTACGGGATGTCACAAGTATAAGTTCCTCCTGCGCTCTTGTCATGCCGACATAGAAAAGCCGTCTCTCCTCGTCTATATCATAACATCTGGATGAGCTACTTTTTAAAGGAATTATACCGTCGTTTGCTCCATATATAAAAACTGTGGGGAATTCAAGGCCCTTTGCAGCATGTATGGTCATTAACCAGACCGCATCCGGACAATATGCCTTGCTGCCGCTTCGCATAACATCACTTTCGCGGCCCAGTACAAGGTTTTGAATAAAGGAAGACATCTTGTCATACATAACAGCTGTATTTAAAAGCAGTTCCATGCATTTCAGCCCTGATGTACTGTTGTCGTTGATCCAGGAAGTTATAATTTTTTCCGGCTTTTCTTTATGGACGATAGGTTCATATTTTCTCAGCATTTCCGTGAAATGCTGGAGCTTTGCCGCTTCCTGTAACACAAGTTCTGTTTTTTCCATTAACCTTATAAGTTGCAATACACTTTTTTCGCCTGCAGCGTAGCTTTTCAGGACTTTTTGGTCCAGGTCTTCTGAATATATGTTTTCTGTTTTAAGGTATAACAATAGCGAAGCAACGTTGCTGGGGTTGAGCAAAAACCTGAAGAAGGCGATCGCTTTACGCACAGGCTTTTCTGAAAGGAATTCATCCCGGCCTGCGACCACATATTGTATGCCTTCTTTTGAAAGGCACTGCTCCAGGATTTCTGCCTGGCGGTTGGTGCGGTATAGCACGGCTATATCGGAGAAACCCCTTGTGTGCCTTGTCGCAGGCCTTTTTTTGCCAGGGCCTGAAAGTGCATGAGCATCAAGCATATCGATGCCGCCGACCATGCGGTTTATTTCCTTTGCAATAAATACAGCCTCTGCAAATTCATCACTGGCTTTAATTAGGCGCACTTTTGAGCCGCTTTCCCTTTTAGCATACAGAGGGCAGGTTTCCCCTGCTGCGGTTTTCTTTGAGATAACCGATTTGGCGGAAGCGATTATCTCAGGCGTCGAACGGTAATTCTGGGTAAGCCGGACGTAACGGATGCCGGGGAAATCTTGCTTCAGCCTTTCAAAAAAACGAAAATCCGAACCTCTGAAACCGTAAATACACTGATCGGGGTCTCCTATAAAGAAAACACTTTTGCTTTTTTTGCCCCATTCTTTTATCAGGTGGTATTGTATGTCGTTTATATCTTGGAATTCATCCACCAGCAGGTGTGAGAAGCAGTTTTCCTCGCCACTTTCCGGTATATCCAATGTATTATTGTCCTCAAATCGGCGAAGCACTTCGATAAGGATATCATCATAATCCATTAAACCATACCTTTTAAGCTGTGAGCAGTATGAATCGTATACATCAGCCGGAATATTTGATTTAGAATCTTTCGCCCCGGCTATACCGTTTTTAATAAGCGATATACCTCTTAAAACATCCCATGGAGAAATTCTCAATTTTAGGTTCTTTAATATCTCCTCGACTATTGAAACAGCAGTATACTCATCGATTATGGTTAAGTTAGTTGCATCCTTCCATTTAGATAGCAATTGAAGGCATATGGAATGGAAGGTACCTATGTTTACTGCACTTGCTTTCCACCCTTCCCCAAAATGCTCTTTCAGGCGCGTGCGCATTTCATTTGCAGCTTTATTTGTAAATGTGACGGCGGTTATGCATGAGGGATTTACGCCACATTTTTCAATAAGGTATGCGATGCGGCATATCAGTGTTTTTGTTTTCCCGGTTCCTGGGCCTGCAATTACCGCCATTGCAGGGCAGGAGGCGGACACGGCTTCCCACTGTTCCTGGTTCAAGCCATAGAGAATATCTGAGGGAGCGGTTTTAACAGCGTCCATGCTATCGCTGGGCGCACAGCAATCGACTAAGAATTGCGCCGATTCGGCTTTGTCTGTCGAAATCTTCTTATTTTCGATGCTGCCGGGTATGGCTCCTTTGGCGTTAGTGCATTTGTCGTTGATAAGACACAACTGGCCTGAAAGCATGTTTATTTCATTTTTGTCCATTATTTTTATTTTCCCATATTCGCCGTCGTAACCGGGCTTTATTTCTATCTCGCCGCATCTTAGCCTGCGGATTCCTTCAGCTATGTATGGGCCTGCCAAAAGTTCGATATCTTTTAACGGCGCCTTGCGGAGTATGTAAAATTCAGGCCCAAGATTGCGAATCATGTCTTCGTATTTTCTCTTTACCTTAACACTGGATGCAGATGAACCTATGGATGAAGCTATTACCTCATGAAGAGGCACAAGGCTTTCGAAAGGCCTTGCAGTCGATGGTTTGAATCCTTCGGGCCTATCTGCCAGGCTTTCGACCCGGTGAAGCACCCCAACCGTTATTTTGCCGCCGCATACCGGGCATTTTCCTCCGGCGGCTATCGTGTCGGCAGGGCTCCAGCAGACGTTGCACTTTCTGTGCCCATCATAATGGTATTTGCCTTCTTCTGGGAAAAACTCGATAGTGCCGTGGAATTTGTCAGTACCCGAGCCTTTTAAAGCTCTCAAAATTCCTCTGTATGAAAGCTCTGCGTCAAAAACATTTGCCTCTCTGCCGAGATTCATCGGCGAATGTGCATCCGAGTTGGATACCAGCGTGAATCCGTCCAGTGCTGAAAGGCGCCAATTCATTGGGGGATTGGAAGAAAGCCCGGTTTCCAGGGCAGATATATAGCCGGTAAGGTCTTCAAAGCACTCTCTGATGTCGTCGAAGCCCGAATATGCGCCGTAAAGGGAAAAATGCGGCGTCCATATGTGAGCTGGGATGAATATGGCATCAGGGCATACCTCAAGAACCATTTCGAGCAAAACTCTGCTGTCGAGGCCCAGTATGGGCCTGCCATCGGAATGAAGATTTCCCACGGCTTCCAAGCGGCGAGACAAAGATTCGGCTTCTTCCAGGCTGGGAAGGATTATGAGATTGTGAACTTTTCTTACCCGACCGTTCTTTTTGTATATGGAGCTGATCTCGCCGGAAACAATAAACTGAGGCGTGAGACTATCTTTCGCGACTTCATCTTGTATGCGAAAATCATCTTTTAAAACATAAAGGCCTTCTCCCGAAGGGACAAGCTTATTTTTCAATTCCTCCCGCCAAGCAGGATGGGTGAAATCGCCCGTTCCGACAACGTCAATTCCCTTGCGCCTCGCCCACATTTCCAGCGTTTCAGGGTTACATTGCCCGCTGGTGGCTCTTGAATATTTTGAGTGTATATGAAAATCGGCGATGAACATACGCTGCCTTCACCTCTTAAAGCTTCGATATAATCAATTATAGCATAAAAAAGCAAAAAAGACTTAAAGCCGATAATATTTTACGGCTTTAAGTCTGGGAAAAATATATATGATTTATGGGGAGGAATCTAAATCAATTTATATAGCTATATAGCCTTGCTGGCACTGTGACTGGTGCCGTTCAAGACGAAGTCTGCATAGGCTTCAGTGCCGTGTTCGCTGCGATCAAGGCCCATCAATTCATCCTCTTTGCTGACTCTCAAGCCTACTGTAGCCTTCAGGGTTTTAAACAGAACGAAGGTTGTGGAAAGAGTCCACGCTGCTGTCGCCAACACTCCTGTAATCTGAACCAGCAACAGATGAGCCCCGCCGCCGTAAAAGAGTCCGCCTTCTGTGGCAAAAAATCCCACCAAGATGGTTCCTGCGGCTCCGCAAAGAGCATGGACACCCACTGCTCCCACCGGATCGTCGACCTTTAGCACTTTATCGATGAATTCAATTCCAAATACCACAACAAATCCTGCTATGATTCCTATAGCTACGGCGCCCCACATGCTGACAGCGGCGGTTCCAGCTGTGATAGCCACCAGGCCGCCGAGAGTCCCGTTTAGAGTCATGCTCACATCAGGATTTCCATTTTTAACCCAGGTTATTATCATGGCTGTAGTAGCGGCAGCTGCTGCAGCTAGATTTGTGGTCATCGCGATGCGCGCTATATCAGGAACTGCTGCCAGGGTGCTGCCAGGGTTGAATCCAAACCAGCCGAACCAAAGGATGAATACTCCCAACGCTCCCAGGGTGATGCTGTGGCCCGGAATATTGTAAACTTCACCGTTTTTGCCGTATTTTCCTATTCTGGGGCCTAGTATGGCTGCGCCCATCAAAGCTGACCATCCTCCTACCGAATGCACCACAGTAGATCCGGCAAAGTCAATAAAGCCGAGCTTTGAAAGCCATCCGCCACCCCAGGCCCAGTGCCCCACTACAGGGTAAATGATGAGACTTACGACGACACTGTATATGACATAGGCTATAAATTTAGTCCTTCCTGCCATGGCTCCCGAAACGATAGTGGCAGCTGTGGCGGCAAAAACAGTCTGGAAGATGATGAAGGCTTCTATGGGAATCTTTAAGCCCAGATGTTCCATGCCGCCTACGCCCAAAAATCCCGATGTTCCAATAAAACCGCCGAGATCTTTTCCGAACATAAAAGCAAAACCGAAGGCGAAGAAGACCAATGAACCTATAGCAAAATCCATGAGATTTTTCATAACAATGTTGCTCGCATTTTTAGCTCGGCTGAAACCGGCTTCCACCATGGCAAACCCAGCCTGCATGAAGAAAACCAGAAAAGCAGCTACGAGCACCCATACCGTATCCAGGACAGTACTTAAATCAGCAGAAGACATTTTGTCATCCTCCTTCTTTACTCTAAAATCCCTCTACGGATATGTCTTGCTTAGGAGTTCTCTATAGAAACTCCCTTCAAATTTGAAACTATTGTTGAATCACTGAAGTATTCTCGAGTCATTTTTACTACAACACCGCTTAGCAATATGAGGCCAACCAGGTTTGGCAAAGCCATCAAAGCATTAAATATATCAGAAATATTCCTCACTATTTCAAGTTGAGTTGCCGCACCCAATGGTATCAGGAAACAATACACCACGCGGTAGGGCAATACAGATTTTGAACCGAATAGATATTCTACAGCGCGGTTTCCATAATAAGACCAACTGATAATCGTCGACAGCGCAAAGAATATAATACCGATTGCCACGATGTACTCGCCAAAGCCGGATAGCCCTATGCTAAAGGCCTTGGCTGTCAGGTTAGCCCCTGTTAGTGCTTTGCCATTGGCGTCAACGGCTGAAAAAGCCCCGGAAAATGCGTCATGAAAAACCGTATGAAAGGTATGAGGAATTGCGCCTATATTCGTAAAAATTATAATCAATTCTGACAATGTTTACTGTGCCTATGGTTGCAGATAATGCAGCACTTGAAGCCTGAAAATGGGTGACCTTTCCTTCGTCATTGGGATTGTCAAATTTTCCTGAGATGAGCTTCCAGGCATAGGTGAATTTTCGAATTTGAATGGCGCGAGTCAAGATAGTAATGTAAAAGGGCCACATGCGAAAGAGTCGATACTGTTGATTAAATCTTTCAACTACAATCGCCCTCCTCATTTTTTAGAATAATTTTTTGTTGCGAGTTTATTTCCCTCCTTTCTAGAAGAATAGTTTTTTGTTTCATCTTGGGTTTTTATCAGAAATTTTACAAAATATACAAAGTCCATAACAAACACCTCCGATGTGTTAAGTATCCACATATTATTGTAAGGTTTACCAAATTATTTTTGTATTGATATAAAGAATATACCTTTTGGCGCTAGATGTCAAGGGAATGTCAGAAATAAATTTTCAAACCTTACAATATTACAAAAAAGCTTACATATCTCAGAAATTTACATCGAATTATTAGAATGATATAATTAAAGTCGGTGTTGCATATGATTGAAACGTTTTTTGAAAGATATGGCGAAGGAAGATATTGTTTGGAGTCGGTTGTTACTAGGAGTGAAGGCGGAATAAATGTGTATGTAGGTGGCGGCGAAAGGCCTCACATCGGCACAGTAGTATTGAGTCAGCCGCGGCCGAGTTTGAAATGTGATGTCAGTATAAGCTGCACCACTTCTGTGATCAATATCCCTGGACACATGGATGATGCCGTTGCGGTCCCCATGGCGGAAGAAATATGCAAAGCAATGAATCAGGTTGTTGTCGTTACATGCGGGATACATATTGACAATGCTACAAATAAGGAAATTGATAAGATTATAAGAAATGGGCGGGAGTTGACGAAGATTATAATAATCAGGCTTTCAAATAAGGAGGGATTGATTTGAGATTGGTAGTAGCCATTACAGGTGCATCGGGGGCAATTTTTGGCATCAGAATACTGGAAGCCCTCAGGGAAAAAAATGTCGAAACGCACCTCATTGTAAGCAAATGGGGTGCGTTCACCATCGAACAAGAGACAGGATATAAGATGTCAGAAGTGGAAAAAATGGCAAGTTTTTTCTATAACCCAGATGATCTTTCGGCTAAAGTTGCCAGCGGTTCCTTTAAAACCGATGGAATGATAGTGGTACCCTGCAGCATGAAGACACTGGCAGGAATTGCCATGGGGTTTGCGGACGATCTCACAACAAGAGCGGCAGATGTTACCATTAAGGAGAAAAGGACGCTGCTTCTTATGGTCAGAGAGACGCCGCTTTCGCCGATACACCTGGAGAATATGTTAAAGTTGTCCCGAATAGGGGTGATAATAATGCCTCCGTTGCCGGCTTTTTATACTAGGCCCGCAACGGTGGATGACATGGTAAATCAAACAGCCGCGAGAGCGCTGGAATACTTTGGCGTGGAAACGGAATATATGAAGCGATGGGAAGGCAAGGAAAGTCTGCAAAATTAAATTTTATTAAAACATCAGAGGTGTTGCTTTATGATACTGGATATGTTCAGCCTAAAAGGAAAAGTTGCCGTGGTAACCGGCGCCAGGACCGGGCTGGGTCAGGGAATGGCGGTTGGATTGGCGGAAGCGGGGGCGGATATGGTCATAATCAACCATTCGCCCATGCCCGAGACAGAAAAGATGATAAATGACCTGGGAAGAAAGTGCCTGCCTATCGAAGCAGAGCTTTCCGATATCAGTGTAATACCTGAAATAATTGGAAAAACATTAAAAGAGTTTGGGCGTATCGACATTCTGGTCAATAATGCAGGCATCATCCGAAGGGCACCTTCCCTGGAATTTTCCGAAAAAGACTGGGATGAAGTTATGGACCTCAATCTTAAATCGGTATTTTTCCTGAGTCAGGCAGCGGCAAAAGAGATGGTAAAACAGGGAGGCGGGAAGATCATAAATATTGCCTCCATGCTCTCCTTTCAGGGCGGGATACTGGTGCCGTCCTATGCTGCCAGCAAAGGCGGTGTGGCATCCTTGACAAAAACCATGGCCAATGAGTGGGCAAAATACAATATAAATGTGAACGCTATTGCTCCGGGATATATGGTGACCAATAACACCGAGGCCATACGCAAGAATGAAGAAAGATATAAATCTATAAGCGAAAGAATACCGGCAGGGCGATGGGGGCTTCCTGAAGATTTGAAAGGAGCGGTGGTATTCCTGGCATCGAGCGCTTCGGATTATGTAACCGGGCATATTCTTTGTGTGGATGGCGGCTGGCTGGCAAGGTAATAAATAAAAAGGTGATAATAAAATAGTAATATTATCCCCCTTTTGCTTAATATTTTTATTATTAGGTTTTTTAAGGGGGATTTGTCATGAAAAAGCTTTTTGCGCAAAACAGAGAGGTTTTTTTAAGCCGAATTCATATCATACTCATTCTGCTAGCCGTCATCTTAATAGATAATATGTTGAGCGGGAAAAATCCTACTGTTCATGTTTTCAGATACTGGCTCCCATTATCTGGAAGAACCATTGTTATAGACGCAGGCCATGGAGGCATTGACGGGGGTACCTACCACAAGGACGGCACCCTGGAAAAAAATATCAATCTCCAGGTAGCCCTCAAAATCAAAAATTTAATGGAAAAGCGGGGAGCCAACGTCATAATGACTAGAACTCAGGATGTTTCTCTTGACAGTCTAAACAACAAAAGCGACTACAGGCACAAGCGGGATTTAATTGCAAGGTCCGATATAATAAATAAGGCGCGGCCTGATATATTTATCAGCGTGCACGTAAATGCCGAAAGAAGCTCAACTAGCACGCGAGGCCCCATGGTTATTTACTATAGGGAGAGTGAAAAAAGCCGAAGATTGGCGGAATTTGTCCAGAAAAGGCTGGAGGAAGCCTATATAGCTGCTGGCCAGAAAATCAGGGCAAGAAAGCCGCTGTCAAATTCAACTCTGTTTTTGTTGTGCAATACCGATGTTCCAGGGGTTATAGTAGAACTAGGATTCATCACAAATCCGGCAGATAAGAGTCTAATGGTAAAGGAAGAGTTCCAACAAAAATTGAGCCAGCACATTCTTTTTGCTGTGGAAGATTATTTTAAAAAAAGTTGATTTGGGCTGTCCAAACTGTTATACTAAGTTTGTGTTGTCATAATATAAGTAGAATTTGATTCAGTAATTTTAGCAGCGGGTGAAAAAATTGATGGAAAAAGATTTAAAAAATGAAATTGTGGAATGGATTAAAGCCATTGCTTTTGCACTCGTACTGGCGCTGTTCATAAGGGGTTATATAGTCGAACCCATGATGGTCCCTACAGGTTCGATGATCCCCACCATTGAAATCGGTGATAGAATTTTGGTGAATAAATTTATATACAGGTTCGAGCCTTTAAAGCGCGGTGATATAGTGGTGTTTAAATATCCAGATGACCCCAGCCAAATCTTTGTGAAGCGATTGATCGGCGTCGGCGGAGATGTAATCGAAATAAGGGATGGTGTTTTATACAGGAACAATGTTGCTGTGAAGGAACCTTATATCAAGGAGCCAATGGTGGGCAACTTTGGCCCCTATAGAGTTCCTGAAGGATGTTACTTTATGATGGGTGACAACCGGAACAATTCTAAGGATAGCCGTTTTTGGGTAAATAAATTTGTTCCCAGAAAATTAATTGTGGGAAAAGCCATTTACAGGATCTGGCCTCTCAACAGAATAGGCCCATTAAAATAGATTGCCAAAATCCTAATCAACCCTTGAAATTTTCGGGAATTTATATTATAATTATTTTGCGTCACGGGAAAACCGAGGGCGTGTGGCTCAGCTGGGAGAGCATCTGGTTCGCAATCAGAGGGTCAGGGGTTCGAATCCCCTCACGTCCACCATATGTGGGCACGTAGCTCAGTGGGAGAGCGCTTGACTCACATTCAAGAGGTCGCAGGTTCGAAACCTGCCGCGCCCACCAATATGAAATCAAGGCACAGAGCCGATTTGAAGGTTCTGTGTTTTTTGTTTATGTTTGCAATTTATATGGGATTGCAAACATTCTGTTCTATAATGCCTATCGGCACTGGAAAATCTTTGACCTAGTATTTTTGTAAAAGCTGATTCGCTTTTTCGACTATGTTGAGATACAAAGAAGAACTTTTGGTAAAATTTTTTTATAAGAACTAACTCATAAAGCTCTTTTTAATACTCAAATAAAAAAGGCCATTATGGCCTATCTTGGATGCCTAGATGCCCTTTTAGCGCCGATTGAAGTATTTGAGAAAAGTTTACTCCGTTTTTTTCAGCTAAAGCCTTCAGCCATTGAGGCATAGTTACAGTTGTTTTAACTGTTGAAGATTCAATAGCATTACGATATAAAGGCATATAAATTTCAACTAGTAACAGAATTTCGTTTGAATCTAATTTTAAATTATTGATAGGTGAAGGAGAAGGGATATCAATGCCATCCTCTTCCATACCGAACAGGTGAAGCGCTAAAATATGCCGACTAGACCAAAAAACCCTATTCAGTAAGTAAAATATAACTTACATTCAAGAGGTCGCAGGTTCGAAACCTGCCGCGCCCACCATATTGAAATTTAATAATATCAATATATATGTAGAGACTTTTTATATGTTATAATATTTTCTGTAAAAGGCAAAAAATGAGCAATTGTATCGAATAGTTGTTTTTCTTTATGGCATGCATTTTGCTTTAAAAGTATTACAGAAGCCGATATATGGTTAGCGGTAAATCTTAAGGAGGTTTTGGCATGTTGAGATTTGAAAGAATGATTACTGCTGTGGATACTCATACAGGAGGAGAGCCGACGCGCACCATAATAGGCGGATTGCCACGCATACCGGGTAAAACAGTTAGCGAAAAGATGGTTTACATGCGGGACCATATGGATTGGATCCGAACCATGCTCATGTATGAACCGCGGGGCCATAGTGTTATGTCAGGGGCAATAATAACGGAGCCGAGCGATCCCAGGGCAGATATAGGAGTTATTTATATTGAGACAGGTGGATACCTGCCAATGTGTGGCCATGACACCATAGGCTTTTGTACTGCCCTTATTGAGATGGGGATGATTTCAGCGTCGGAACCTATAACCACCATCACTCTGGAAACACCAGCGGGCCTTGTTACAGTAAAAGCAGCTGTTGAAAATGGGGTTGTACGGACAGTCACGTTTAGGAATATTCCTTCTTTCATGTATATGGCGGATGTCGAAATAAAAGTGCCGGAGTTGGGCAAAATTACCTTAGATATCGCGTATGGGGGAAATTTTTATGCAATAGTAGACGCTGAAAAAGTTGGAGTGACGATTGCACCCGAAAATGCAAGGGAAATTATACGGCTGGGTAGATTAATTAAGGACGCAGTAAACAGTCAGTATACTATTCAGCATCCAGAAAGGCCTTACATACATGGTTTAACACATGTTGAATTTTCTGGCCCTCCTGCTCATGAGAAGGCACACGCGAAAAACACGGTACTAATCACCCATGATGCTCTGGATCGCTCACCCTGTGGAACTGGCACATCTGCAAAACTTGCTGCTCTGTATGCGAAGGGGCAAATTTCACTCAACCAGGAATTTGTACATGAAAGCATTGTGGGGAGTCTATTTATAGCAAAAGTTGTTGAAGAATGTGAGGTAGCCGGTTTTAAGGCGGTGATACCAGAAATTACTGGGAGTGCTTATATAACCGGCATTCACCAGTTTGTAGTCGACCCTGACGACCCTTTGAAGATGGGTTTTCTGCTGTGATTGAATAGTTACCGCACTAGCGGGCGTATTTTCAATAGGCGCTGCTCTCACCTTCCCATTTTTTTATTTTTTTTAATGCAGTAAATTATAAAGCCCTTGCAGTTCGCCAATGGTGGAACGGGTTTTGATTCCATGAATAAAAGCAGGACCGCAAGGGCTATGCTATTTATTTGAGTCAGTCGGGCTTTATGATGGCTAAAATTTTTTACATCCCTTTTAGCTTTTTCAATCTTTTCTCTGACAACTTTGTCTTCAAAGAAATATTTTTTAATCATAATATTTACCTCTGATGAGAATTGTTTTCATATTGTGCCTTTATTATAACATGATAATCATTATCAATCAGGAGTAATTATTGATTTTAATAAAAAATTAACATTTGATGAAAACTGTATAAGCTCATGTGGAGGTAATGGAGTAAAAAGCTATTGATTTTCTTTTTCCAGGCTATAAATGAAAGCCAGGATTTCAGCGGCAGCCTTGTAAAGCTCCGGTGGGATTTCCTGCCCTACGTCAAGCCTTACCAACACATCGGCCAGCACCGGGTCCCGGCAAATTGGTATATTATGTTCCTTTGCCATTTCCAGTAATTTATGGGCAATTTTACCTTCAGCTGCAGCTATTACTCGGGGAGCGGTATCTTTTTCCGGCTCATATTTTAGGGCTGCCGCTTTTTTTATCTTTGAGGTTAAATCAATTTTCTTGGTATCCATATAAACCGCATCCTAACATTGTTAATCAAACCCGCAGATTTATGCCCGGTAAAAAACCTGAGGTTTCAAGGTCCTTTAAGAAAAAATCACGCTTTGAAATTTTGCCCATCTTTATTTTCAATGATTTTAACAGGCTGTCGGCTCCATCGCCAAGACGGGCTATAGCCTTTCTGGCGGCCTCCATGCCGTCTTTGTTCTCAAATGTGAGCGAGGCTGTGGTGGAACTTTGGTTTTGATAGATTTCTGCCAAGACCAGCCCGAAATCTTGTGTATCGACTATAAAGCTTAAATGTAAAAAGGTTTTATGACTTGCGGTTTTGGAGTGGCTTGATAATTTGAAATAAACTGTTTTATATTCCTGGAGAGGTAGAGCAAAATAATATATGTTATATGGCCCAGATTCTTTATATATCAGGTTTAAAGCCTTGAGGGCGAGGTGGGTTAAAACGCCGGAGGTATCGCGAACGGCTCCGGTTTGTTCATTATTGTTTACAATGCCGGAAAGCAAATCGGAGACTATAGCAACTCTTTCTTCGGTGGCAGGAAGGTTTAATTTTGAAAGGAGTTTGAGCGCTGCCCTGATTTCGGCAGGAAAAAGCTGTTTTGAAAGCACAGGCTGACCTTCTTGAGTGCCTTTTTGCACTGAATCGGTGTTCAGCACCTTTAATATCAACCGTGAGGGATTAGATTCAATGACCTTGAGCTTCAAAAGTTTTCCTGGGGCAAAGCTCAGATCCGACTGTGCAAATATTTCCAGGCCGTTTAAATCTATAATATAACCGCCGTCTACTTTTTGCAGCACTTTGGCGGCTAAAACTTCGCCCTGGAGCAGATTGTTTTCAAAAAGAACTCGGTATGGTAAATTTACCTGCATATCCATTCACCTTGCAAGTTACATTGTGGGACATTCTTCCGGCTCCCTCGGATCCATACCCAGAGGCACAGGTTGTCCCCCAACTTATTATACCAGATACAAACAACCTGCAAAAGACTATGCTCGCCTGACTGAAAATTAGACACCATTTTTGGTTAATATTTATTAGTGATTTTCCTTAAAAATATAATAAAAATAACTGAAAAATAACTGAGGCAGTATTGTATAATTATACAAAATATAGTATAATTATAAATAATACGTTTCGGGAGGTTTTATTTTGGACGGACGGCTTGTTCTTGAGGACGGAAGCGTATTTGAAGGAAAAATTTTTGGCGATGTAGATTGTGCAAGAGCCGTAACCGGGGAAGTGGTTTTTAATACAGGGATGACTGGGTACCAGGAAATACTTACTGATCCTTCTTATGCAGGTCAGATGGTGGTGCTCACATACCCTTTAATAGGCAATTACGGAATATCTAAGTTTTTTTCCGAATCAAACAAAATATGGGCAAAGGCGTTGATCGTGAGAGAAAGTTATTTTACTGATAGAAAAAATTTTTCATTATTAGATGATTTTTTAAAGAAGCACAAAGTGGTCGGAATATCGGAGATAGATACCCGGCGGCTTACAAAGCGCATAAGGTCTTATGGGACCATGAATGGGTACATTCAGGCGGAAGGCATGCGCGGTGCCTCGACGGAAGAACCGTGGGATAAGACAAAAGAGAAGGTCAGCCTGGTACAGCAAGTTACAACTGAGCACACGTACAGGCTGCCGGGCAAAGGCCCAAGAGTAGTGGTCATGGATTTTGGCGTGAAGAAAGATATATTGAAAAGGCTGAATTATTTGGGCGCCGATGTGATGGTAGTTCCGGCTTATTCTGATGCGAAATATATTTACTCCCTCCGGCCGGACGGTATTTTGCTGTCAAATGGGCCGGGGGACCCGCAAGACGTGCCGGAAATAGTGGCAACGGTAAAAAAACTACTGGGCAGGGTGCCGATTTTCGGGATATGCCTTGGCCATCAACTTCTGGCTCTTGCTCTGGGCGCAGAAACATATAAGCTTAAATTTGGCCACCGGGGAGCCAATCATCCGGTAATAGACGTTGAAACGGGCAGGACCATAATGACCTCGCAAAATCATGGGTATGCTGTGCGGGAGAAGGATTTAAGGCGTTTAGGTCTGGTGGTCACACACAAGAACTTGAACGATGGCACTGTAGAAGGGTTAAGGCACAGGTACCTGCCGGCCTTTTCTGTGCAGTTTCATCCTGAAGCTTCGCCTGGACCGATGGACAGCACTCATCTTTTTGAAGAGTTTTTTGAAATGATGTTCAAGAGAAAAGCTGAAGAACAGGCTATATAATATCCATGCCGAAAATGCAAAACAACTAATAATAAAATTTTAAACATCATCAGGCTTTAATATAATGCGAACGATGAGAGCAAGACTCTTAAAATCGTTCGCATTTATATTGACAGGTATTTTTTAATCTGGTAATATAATTTCGTGAGATTTCTATATATTTTTAAACGTGTTTAATTCTGGGTATACGGCCCGGAAGTTTCTGCCAAGTGGCCGTAAAACACCAAAGGCTAGAGGAGGTGCTAAGGTGCCGGGTGGGGGTTTTTTTATTTCTTTTTGCAGCATTAAAAAATAAAAAAGGGGGTTTTTCAGTTGAAGGAGGAGGTCTATAGTTCCAATTTTCTTGAAAGATATTTTAATTTGTCGGAGAATGGTACCAACATCAGGACCGAGGTTCTCGCAGGAATTACCACTTTTGTTACCATGGCCTACATACTGCTCGTAAACCCGCTGGTGCTTAAAGATGCTCATCTGGATCAAGGGGCCGTATTCATGGCCACCGCACTGGCATCGGCATTATCCACGCTTTTTATGGGACTTTATGCCAATTATCCCTTTGCGCTGGCTCCGGGGATGGGACTCAATGCCTTTTTTGCTTATGTAATGGTCGGCAAAATGGGCCTTGCGTGGCAAACAGCGCTGGGGGCGGTGTTTCTTTCAGGCATTATAGCTGTAATAGTGACGCTGACGGGGCTTCGGGAATTATTGATTAAAGCCATACCACTGCCGATGAAGCATGCGGTAGGCGCTGGTATAGGTTTGTTTATTGCATTCATCGGTTTTAAAAATGCCGGGATAGTTGTGAGCAATCCTTCCACGTTTGTCGATCTGGGGAACTTTACTGATCCCAAAACTCTGCTGGCTACCATTGGCCTAATAATTATGGCAGTGCTGGTGGCTCGGGGGGTAAAAGGCGGAATTCTCCTAGGAATTATAATTACTACCATAATAGGAATCCCCATGGGCGTCACAAAATTACCGTCGGCAATAATTTCAGCCCCGCCCAGCATGGCGCCGGGCCTTTTCAAGTTGGATATTATGGGTGCCCTAAAATTATCCATGTACCCCGTTATATTTTCGCTGTTTTTTGCAGACCTTTTTGATACTATAGGCACTTTTGTGGGGGTTGCCAGCCGCACCGGCATGATCGATGAAAATGGCAACCTCAAGAGGGGAAACAAGGCCCTTTTCGCCGATTCTCTTGGCACAGTCATCGGTTCCCTGCTCGGCACCAGCAACACCACCACTTATGTGGAAAGCGCAGCAGGGGTGAGCGTGGGCGGCAGGACAGGCCTTACTTCGGTGGTGGTTTCGCTGCTGTTCATCGCCAGCATTATCTTTTCGCCCATTGCCCTGGCAGTCCCGGGGGAAGCTACGGCTCCGGCTCTCATTATAGTAGGCATTTTCATGGCCAGCAGTTTGAATGAAATAAGATTCAATGATTTCTATGAAGCTTTTCCGGCGTTTTTAACCGCAATCCTCATGCCACTTACATTCAGCATCTCCCTGGGGCTTTCGGTGGGTTTTATAGCATATGCCGCATTGATGCTGCTGACCGGGAGAGGCAGCAAGGTCCACTGGATTATGTACGTGCTGGCAGTAACTTTTGCACTGTACTTTGCGTTTATTAGATAGATCAGAAATGCTAAAAAATGAAATTTTATGAAAGCCGCAGAAATGCGGCTTGATTTTTTTTTTTTGCAGCGGGCAGAAAATCTATATTTGCGGCTTTGGAGTGCTGTCTTCTTTGCGGGAGGCTATGATTTCATCAATGCAGAGCAGGATCAAAGGCATCCCGATGGGTATCATGGATATGGCGGCGGCCACCACTCCGGAGTCGTTGAAGATGAAGGCAGCGGCAGTTCCTATGATGCCAGCTACGAAGCCGAAGTAAAGATGCCTGTGGCGGCGGAAAATTTGTTTGAGAATTCCCACCGGCCACCTGAAAAGCATTGCGAGGACCGCCATTATGGCGATGAGCACAAAAGTCCAGTTGCTGTACCTTATGAGTTTATAATTCATAAGAAGTTTTCTCTTAAAAATCAGAAAAAGGGCGGCGATGCTTTCTTGCCTTATTAAAGCGCCGGTTTGGCCGATATGGGATTGGGCTTCCTGCGGACGCATGCTGTCGTAGATAAAAAGGCAAATCAGCAGGAGTGCCAGGGTTGCGCCGATTTTTGCTATATCTGCAGCAGATATTTTTTCCTTGAACAAAAGCACAGAGGAAGCGCTGAACCCCACAAATGCCGCCATTGCTCCTCCCACATTGGTGCCCAGGGCCGGATGGGCGAGGGTGAAAAGCACGGCGGCATAAAAAGCCAGTATGAAAAATTTTGCGCTTTTTTCATTGGGAAAAAATCTGTCCACTGCTGCAGCAGCGCCGATTATGGCTGACCCTAGCAAGAGCCCCATATACTCGTTGCCGATGCCGTAAAACCTCGCGCCTCCAATGGGGTCGTAACCGAATATGGACACTTTCATAAGTGGATTGCCCAGCCAAGTATCCACAATGATGAGCAGTGCGGAACCAATGAGGCACACCGTAAATATGCTCAGATTATCTTTTAACAAGTATGATAGCATAGCGACGGATAATGCAGCTAGCATCAGAATTCCGAAAATTAGCTTCGGAGAGTTCCAGGGCGAAAGAAGCGGCAAAATCAAGAAAAGCCCCGGCACTATCATAATCGCCACCAGCAGGCGGCTGATATATATAAGGTATTTCCTGGCAAACAAAATAAATGTCACAGCCAGGATGAGGCTTACCACTATAATGCCAATAAATGTTTTCATTACAGCGGGCCTGGTTTTATAGTTAAAAACCGTAATGGCATTCAATCTGTTAATATATGCCAGAGAATCGGATATATTTTTGTAGATGAATTCATGGCCGGTCATGGATGGGTCCCGTGGAATGCCAAAATAGTATATCACTTGAGCCGCAAGGTCCGTGTTTGTTATTATGCCGTCCCGTTTGGTGGTGGGGGAAGTCAATATGCTCCCGCTTACGCCATCGCCATATGCTATTACCGGCGTGAGCTTTCTACCCGCTGCCGCGTCGGAATACGAAGGAAACGGCGTTACCAGCATGAAAAGCGTATTGCGGTCTACGGCCGCCAGAATTTTTCCGAGAAAATCATCGGCCCTTTCAAAGATTTCTTGTTTGGCTCTGGAGTACATGGCGTCCGAAAGGCCGGAATATTTGTTTAAACGGTAAGAATCGCCTGTCTGTATTACTATAAAATCTGCTTTGTCCTTTACCTCCAGAAAAGTCCTGTACAGCGCAGCATAATCGGTCCTTATTCCGAAGGGGCTCATGTAATCTTTCATGAGTAATCCGGCGTCCACCTGGCCGAAATCGGTGATGCCGTCGCTGTTCATGGTTATCAGCGCCGCATTAGCGCTAATTTCATCCATGCTTCTGTTTTCATTGCCGATGACAGCAGTTTTAAGGCCGTGTTCATTCAATAAAGTACCCACAAGCCCTATCCTGACAGGGTGGTTCAACTTCTGGTTGTTTTGAAGGATGTTGATGATGTCGATGTTGGCTATATTGACTTTATCCATTTTTCTTCCAGTGTTTCTTAAATATATTTCGTTCACCGGGTCATCGAAAAAGGTATCGCTGTACCCACCCGAATAGCTTCCCCAGGAGGAGCTTACGGCGTAACTGGCGGCGCCTATTGTGGCATAAGCGTTGGCATCGGTGTAAGAACCTCCCGAATTGGTGTTCATTAACCCGAGGGCTCCATTTTTCAATAAAAATTTGAAATTTTTTCCACCGAATTCCGCCATGTCGTCATAGTTTATGTTATCCATTATAAACATAACGACTTTTTTTTGTGGGGCAGCAGATGCAGAAGATAGTGCAGTATTTAAAGGTGAAAGGGTGATAATAATAAGAAATAACAAAATGCGTATGAGCATATTCATTTTTTCATCACATGCCTAAAAAATCGTTTGATGCCATTATACCAGCTTAATCGGATGATTGCAACGGAAAAAGACAAGGGTATAAGTTTACATTAACAATTTTTCTGGTAAAATAGATGTAGGTGTGTGGTTAAAATGTATATAAAAGGTATAGCAAAAATAGATTCTAAAACCAAAAAATTGATTAAAAGGTTAAATCCCGGGGATATAGCTGTAATAGACCACGAAGACATAGATGAATTGGCAGCAACGGGTCTTGTTTCGGCAAAAGTCAGGGCTGTGGTAAATGCCGCAAAGTCCATCACCGGAAGATATCCCACGCCCGGGCCTGCTATCCTTGTGCGGGCCGGTATTCCGATAGTGGACAATGTTGGGAAGAAGGTGATGAGCCTCAGGGAAGGCTGCGAAATTTCCATAACCGGCGACGGCAGCATCTTCTGTGACGGCGGACTTGTTGCCCAGGGCGAAATGCTTACTATGCACGGAATTGACAGGATTATGAAGCTGGCCAGGGTGAACATGGAGAATTCTTTGGATAAATTTATTGATAACACTTTGGAATATGCAAAAAAGGAAAAATACCTCATAATGGGCGGAGTGGAAATACCGCAAATCAAAACAGCCATAAAAGGAAAGCATGTTTTGATAGTGGTGCGGGGAAGCAATTATAAAGAGGATTTGGCCGCCATCAGGACATATATTGCCGAAGTAAAGCCGGTGCTGGTGGGTGTAGACGGTGGAGCGGATGCTATAATGGAATTCGGATACAGGCCGGATATTATAATAGGAGATATGGACAGCGTTTCCGATGAGGCTCTCAAAGTGTGCCGGGAGATTGTGGTTCACGCATATCCCGACGGCAGGGCTCCGGGTTTAAAGCGAATCGAAGAGCTCGGGCTTTCTGCACATGTGTTTAAAGCTCCGGGAACCAGTGAAGATATAGCAATGCTCCTGGCTTATGAAAAGGGAGCTGATTTGTTGGTGGCAGTGGGTACCCATTCCAGCATGTTGGATTTTTTGGAAAAGGGCAGGAATGGCATGGCGAGCACTTTTCTTGTGAGATTGAAAGTGGGGTCAAAACTTGTGGATGCAAAGGGAGCGAGCAAGCTTTACAACCAAAAAATGAGGCCTTTTTATGTGGTGGGGCTGCTCACTGCCGCAATGATTCCCGTAATGGTTATATCATTGACTTCTCCGCTAATGCAAAACTTCTTAAAGCTTCTGGAGCTCAGGATTCGCATGCTAATAGGTTATTAAAGGGGATATCGCGATGCTTATCAATATTAAATATCTCGTAATTACCGTCATCTCCATATTTTTGGCCATGGGCATTGGAATATTTATGGGGGCCCAGCTGGATTCCCAGAGCATAGTCGTAAAGCAGCAGGAAACCCTTATTTCCAAAATAGAGCAGCAATTTGATGAGCTCAGCAAGACCAATGCTGCCATGCAAAATGAAATAAAGAACCTTATGGACAAAAATACGATGAATGAAACGTATATAAAAAATATT
This sequence comes from Tepidanaerobacteraceae bacterium, assembly GCA_029982615.1. Lineage (GTDB taxonomy): Bacteria > Bacillota > Thermosediminibacteria > Thermosediminibacterales > Tepidanaerobacteraceae > JANLFP01. Next base: position 41,373 of record JARRBK010000005.1, read on the forward strand.
TTCCCTGATTATATTAACGGTAAGCTGGCAGGGGAGGTTATAGCCGTAATAAAGACCACGCAAGATTATGATTTTGCCGGTGTGGAGCAGGTGCTGGAGATGGCGGGAGCCCATATTCCGGCAGTGATAACCGTGACAGACAAGCTCGTTGAAGCAGGGGATGAAGAGTTGAATAGCCTGATGAACTATTTTGGCGCAAAAAGAAACCAAGACGTTGGGAACCTGACAGCCCAGAAGATTATTGAAGCCCTTACCCAGGGCAAAATCCAAGACCTGGAACGTTTGAAACAGGACGGATATATTGAGGTTTCAGGAAATTTTGATGCTGCACCGGGCTATGTGGTAATTTGTGGCGGAAGCAAGAAAAAAACCGTAAAAAGCGAGGTGCTGGATGTACCTCTTATAAAAAGTCTCAAGGCTTCAGGATTGACAGTGGTGGGGGTTGAGACTGGCAGTGCGGTGAACTCCTATATGGATATCTATAAGAAACAGAAGATATCCACAGTGGACAATGTTGACACTGTCATAGGGCAGACGTCGCTGGTGCTTGTCCTGTCTGGTAAACCTGGCAATTATGGCGTGAAAAGTTCCGCCAGAAGTCTCATGCCGGAGCTGGGCGGGGAGGGAGAAAAGTGAAAATATCGGTGCTGATACCGGCATTCAATGAAGAAAGCAATATCGAAAGCACTTTGAAAGGGCTTAAGGATTTTGAAAAAGATTTCTGTGTAAAATGGAAATTGGATATGGAATTAGTAGTGATAGATGACGGCTCTGTGGACAGAACCTCTGAAAAAGCGGCAACATGCGGAGCTAGGGTTATAAAGCTAGATAATAATCTGGGCAAGGGCGGCGCTCTGCGGCAGGGGATGAAAAGCGCCACCGGTGACATCGTTGTGTTTCTTGATGCTGATTTGAGGGAAACTTCGCGAGAAGTGTACAAATTGATAGAGCCTATACTGAACCATAAGGCAGATGTGACCATAGCGAAGTTCAAGCCTGTGCAGGGCAGGAAAGGATTTGGACTGGTGAAAGCCCTGGCGCGCTGCGGCATAAAGTTTTTTACAGGCAAAAGTGTTTCCACCGGGCTTTCAGGCCAGCGGGCCTTTCGCCGAGAGGTGCTGGAGGCCATCGGAAGCATCCCCGACGGCTACGGGCTGGAAGTGGGAATGCTGATTGATATATTGAAAAAGGGCTTTTGCGTGATGGAAGTGGATGTAGACATGCGGCATGACGTGACGGGAAGAGATCTGAAGGGTTTCCTACACCGAGGAAAGCAGTTTGCGGATATATTGAAAGTGCTTATTTCAAAACTTGGGAGGCGGAAGGCCGTTGCTTAAAACAAGCTTCGCTGTGTTTGTTTTTATTTTTTCGGTGCTGGCCGGATATTATTCGACCCCTCTTTTTATCGATGTTTTTGCGAAAGGCCAGGCTGTTGCGAAAAACTTCAGAGGCCAGGATGTTCCCCAGGGAATAGGCATTATGTTTGCCTTTTATACTCTGCTGTGGTATGCTGTATTTTTGCCGGTGACAAACCTCCATTCAATGCATGAAACATCTTTTGAAATGCTCATAGTTATGACGGCATTCTTTGTGGTGGGTTTCACAGGTTTTATAGACGACATGTTGGGGTCAAGGGATACCCTGGGTTTTTCGGGGCATTTCGGCGCCCTTTTGTCGGGCAGGCTTACCACCGGCGCATTGAAAGCATTAGCTGGGCTGCTGGCAGCTTTTACAGCAAGCTATTTTTTATCGTACGGTGCGAGCGAAATAATATTGAACACCCTTATCATAGCCCTTTTTACAAATCTGCTGAACCTGCTGGATCTTAGGCCGGGAAGAGCCATAAAGTTTTACATAATAATAATGGCATTTTATGCCATCAGTGCAGCGGTATCCGGAGACCTGGCCATATTCTTTATTTTTCTGCCTCTCATAGGAAGCGTTATAGGATACTTCCCCTTCGATTTAAAGGCCCGCTGCATGATGGGGGATGCCGGTTCCAATGTGCTCGGCGTGTCGGCCGGGATTCTGACGGCGCTGCATTTTGATTTGCCTGAAAAAATTGCCGTACTTTTAATTTTAATTGCAATACACATTTTTGCTGAAAAATATTCGCTCAGCGATATAATTGCCCGCAACAGGGTTTTAAGATTCATAGATGAACTTGGAAGATAGGCTGTTTGTGGAGCGTGTTTTTGTTGATAAGTTTAAAAAAAGCCAGAGTAAAGCAGATTGTTGGAAAATACAATAACTGTACGGAAATAATAGTGGCTACCCCGGATGGAGAGTCAAAGGCGGTAAATTATGACTTTCTAGCAGGAGAGGTCAAAGAAGGCGACGAGGTAGTAATAAACACCACAGCGGTCGACTTGAAACTCGGCAGCGGCGGAGTGCACTTTGTGGTTTCGATAAGCGGCAGGGAAAGCGAAACCTTGGGGTCGCAGGGGAAGGGCCATATCATGAAGCTGCGGTATACTCCCCTTCAATTCAGCGTCCTTTGCGCTGAGGAACAGCAGAGCCCGTACCACGAGATTTTCGACAGTTTTAAAAGCTTAAATTCCATGCCGGTAATAATAGGTGAACTCCACAGCATGCTGCTGCCCGCCGTATTCAACGTAAAGCGGCGAAACCCCAAATTGAGGATATCTTATATAATGACCGATGGCGGAGCGCTGCCTCTGGATTTTAGCAGGAGCGTTTCATACCTGAAACAGAGCGGACTCATAGAAGGAACGATAACATACGGCCAGGCCTTCGGCGGAGATCTGGAAACCGTCAACATCTACACCGCTCTTATAGCGGCCCGCGAGATACAAAAATCCGATATCGCCGTAGTGACCATGGGCCCGGGCATCACCGGCACCGGCACGCGCTTCGGTTTTTCCGGCATCGAACAGGGCCCGATTATAGATGCAGTAAACACGCTGGGAGGATGCCCGGTGTTCATCCCCAGGATAAGCTTTGCCGAAAAAAGAAGCCGCCACTTTGGCCTGAGCCATCACAGCATAACCGTGCTGGCCAGGATATCCAAAACACGCGCCTGTGTGGTGGTACCGCATATGGATGAAAGCAAATTTGAATATGTGATGTCTCAGATTAAGCAAAACAAAATCGAAAGGCAGCATACGGTTGCTGTAGTAGGAGAAATAAAAGCCGTTATGGAAAACATTACTTTTTATGATAATAACAGGTTAGGGGACATACCTCCTTTTCCGGGGCGGGAAACCTCGGAAGGCGGAGGAATATCCCCGATAAAAATGACCACAATGGGAAGGGACATTAAAGAAGACCCGGAATTTTTCCTGACAGCCGGAGCTGCCGGGTATTATGCAGCCGGCCTTTTTGAAGATCGGCGGTGAGCAAGACTAAAATTAACTTGCCGAAGCGGTGCTGAATGTTTATAATAATGACATATGGAAAAAGCAGCGGGTGGATGGGGCCAGTGAGACTTTCAAAGCATAATGATGTTTTTCAGGCGGCCGACGGGCGCGTTAAACTGATTTCAACCTGTATTTTTGTGGCTTTGGTCACAATGATATACTCGTGGTACAACCTTGTTGCAGTTTTATTTATATATACAATAGAGCTTCTGGCAATGAATTTTCCCATCTATAGACATCTGAAGCGGTTGATGATTCCGGTATTTCTGGTGGGGATCATGAGTGCCCTGATGGGTCTTGCAGCCATGAGTTCCGGACGGGGCATGGAAAAGGGCATAATTATATTTTTAAGGGCTTCATGCGCTGTTTATGCAATAAATGCAGCTGTATCTTCAATGACTTTGCCGGAAGTGTTGTATTCCATGAAGGTCCTGCGGGTGCCCGATATACTGGTAAACCTTGTGGGGTTTACGATGCGCTATGCAGACGTACTTTCTAAGGAAACGGCCAGAATGATGACGGCCAGGAAGTCAAAGGGATACTCGCCGGGAAAAAATTTGTGGCATTTTGCCACAATGAAAGTGATAGGCCAGACAATCGGAGTATTGTTTCTGCGCTCCTATGAAAGGAGCGAAAGGATATATTTTTCCATGTTGTCCAGGGGATATACCGGCGGAACAATGCCTCTGCGTGAAACAAGCAGGATAAGAACAGCAGATTTGGTTACAGGTATCTTGATAGTGCTTGCTCCCGCGGTTTTCAAGGTGGCGGAAATGGGGGGTATATCATGGATTACGCTGTTGAAATAGATGACCTCTTTTTTCATCATAAAGACGGCACTCAGGCTCTGAAAGGCATCAATCTTCGCATAATGAGAGGCCGCAGGACAGTCATCTTGGGCCCCAATGGAGCGGGCAAATCCACTCTGCTGCTTCATCTGAACGGGATATACCTTCCTCAGAGGGGCAGGGTGAAAGTTCTTGGCATAGAAGTAAATCATAAAAACGAGAAAAAATTGCGCAAAATTGCGGGTTTGGTTTTTCAGGACCCCGATGACCAGGTATTCTGCCCTACCGTGTGGGAGGATGTGGCATTCGGGCCTTTAAATTACAACCTGCCGGAAGAAGAAGTAAGAAAAAGGGTGGACGAGGCGTTGAGAGCCGTGCGCCTTGAAGGGCTGGAGCAAAAAACGCCCTTTCATTTGAGCTACGGGCAGAAAAAGAGAGTGGCCATAGCGGGAGTGCTGGCTTTAAAGCCGGAGATATTTATACTGGATGAACCCCATGCCTTTTTGGATCCCTCCGGCAAGGCAGAGCTGCTGAAGATACTGAATTCTTTAAACGATCAGGGCAGCTCAATAATAGTGGCAACCCACGATGTGAATTTTGCCTATGAATGGGCCGAAGATGTGGTTATAATGAAAAACGGCATTGTTCTGGCTCAGGGAGGGCCGGATATATTAGCCGATGAGAAAGTAATAATAGAAGCGGAATTGGAATATCCTTTACTGGTGAGATTATTTAAAAAACTGCCGGAAGCGGAATGCGATAAAATCCCTGGTTCTGTGGACGAAGCCGCGGAATTCCTGAGACAAAAAATGTCGACCAATTAAATTATATTAAATTTATTGACAAATGATTAACGATGTCATATACTATTTACAGCGAAGAAAGTAAAATTGTAAATTGATTTCATACGCATAAGGGTATCAAGAAGATACCGGATAAGGCCATGAAGGTCTGGCGCAAATCGCCTGTACTTTCATGGCCTTTTGCTTTGAAAAAATTATATGAAAGGGTGAATTTTATGCACATTCCCGACGGTTTTTTGGATGCTAAAACGATTGTAACCACTGCAGTTATAAGTGCGTACGCAATTAAAAAAAATGTGGAAAAAACCAGAAAAATACTCGGGGACAGAGATATCCCGGTGATGGGCGTGATGGCGGCTTTCATCTTTGCCGCTCAGATGGTGAACTTTCCTGTCATGGCCGGGACCTCGGGCCACCTCCTGGGGGCGGCACTGGCTACAACGCTGCTGGGGCCTTACAGCGCTGGGCTTATCATGGCCACTGTCCTGATAGTTCAGAGCATATTTTTTCAGGATGGAGGGCTTCTGGCTCTTGGAGCCAATATTTTAAACATGGCCGTGGTGGCTCCCATGGTATCATATTTTGTATTCGCAGCGATAAAGAGAAGTTTTCATTTTTCCGGGGCAGATTCAATAGCAAGCTTTGCGGCAGCGTGGTTTTCGGTCGTAACGGCCTCTGTGTTTGCAAGCCTTGAACTGGCATTATCCGGCACTGCTGCCCTTAAGATGGTGTTGGTTCCCATGGTGGCGGTACATGCCCTCATAGGCGTGGGGGAAGGGCTGATAACCACGGCGGCGGTGGCTTATATCGGCAGGGTGCTGAATCTGAAGGCTGATGCCGGCATGAAATACATTGCAGCTAATGCCGGAAGCATGGATGAAGGAGGTAGCTCAAATTGAAAAAATGGAGGATTGTCCTGCTCACATCGATACTGGTGGCACTGATTCTTTCACCTTTTGCCTCGACTCACCCCGATGGCCTGGAGAGAGTGGCGGAGAACCTTTCCTTTGCCGAGAAAGGCGGCAGTGCGGCAGCATGGTTTTCGCCCATGCCCGACTATACGGTCCCGGGAATTTCCAATGAAAGGATTTCCACCGCATTGGCAGGAGTCACGGGAACCATCATTACCTTTGCAGTGGTTTTTGGTGCGGCAAAATCGTTAAAACGCCGCTTGCCGTGAATAGATTGTGGACAGGAGGAATCAATGATGCATCAGAACCAGACCGACTGGAAAAAAGCAGTGGAATTTCACGGGCATGAGTGCCCGGGCCTTGCGATTGGCGTCAGGGCGGTGGAAGCTGCAAAAACAAAAATGGGCATTACTTTTTCTAAGGATGAGGAAATTGTATGCGTTACAGAAAACGATGCATGCGGTGTGGATGCAATCCAGGTGCTGACGGGGTGCAGCCTGGGAAAAGGTAATCTTATATACCGGGACACCGGCAAACAGGCATTCACCTTTTTCAAGCGGAAGACAGGTGAAGGATTAAGAATAGTATTAAAACCCTTTCGCAGAGAAATGGACAGAAAGCAGCGCCAGGAGTTTATTTTGAATGCCAGCCTGGAAGAAATTTTTGATTTCAAAGCGCCTCATTTCAGCCTGCCGGAAAAAGCAAAGATATTTTCCAGCATAATATGCGAAATTTGCGGCGAAGCAGTTCCTGAACACAAGGCAAGGATTCAGGATGGAAAAAAGGTTTGCCTTGATTGTTTCAAGGAATACAGCAGGGGCTGGTAAGATGGATGTTTTATATTATGATGATTTATGGAGGCCGAAGAAAAGCGGACAGAATACCAGCCGCGAGTTCTGGGACGGCAGGGCCGATCACTTTTGCACAAATGCCTACCGCAAAAGCGCAGTGGAGCGCGTAGGCAAACTCATAGCGATGCTGACTGAAAAGGGGATGCTCACAAAGAACAGCTCTGTGCTCGATATAGGCTGCGGGCCCGGCGCATATGCTGTGGAAATAGCAAAGCGCGCAAAAGAAGTCGTGGGCATTGACATATCCCCCCGGATGCTAGACCATGCTGAAAACGTCAGAAAAAATGAAAAATTGGAAAATCTAAAACTTTTAAAGCTCGATTGGGAGCAGGTTTTGCTGGAAGAATTAAAATGGGAGATGCGCTTTGATCTTGTTTTCGCATCTATGTGTCCCGCTATAAACAGCAAAAATTCGCTGGAGAAAATGATTCGCGCCAGCAGAGGCTATTGTTTCATGAGCACTTTTGCCAGAAGGGAAGAAAGTATCCGGGACAGGCTGGCGGAAGAACTGATACCCAACTGGGACTTAAAAAGCCAGGGGAAAGGCGTCTACTGCTGTTTTAATATTTTGTGGCTCATGGGATATTATCCCGAAATCACTTATGTGGATTCTTGCTGGGAAAATAAATTCAGTTTCCGGGAAGCTGTTGAATATTATTGTGCTGCTTTGCCCATACCGGGCGGCCCTTCGAAAGCTCAAAGAGAATTTATTGAAAGTTACTTAAAAACTCTGGACGAAGATGGGTTAATAACAGAGAAAGTTAAAATGAAATTTGCGTGGATATACTGGAAAGTATAAGTGCTTGATTCAGTGAATTATATAAAAAAGCGAAGGAATTGAGGAACGGTGAAACAGGAAGTGTCCGCCATCACAAATTCACATCAAACAGGATTATATCAACAGTATACGGGCAGGAAGAAATTTGTTATTTTACTTCTGGCATTACTGACGGCGGCTCTGTCGGTAATTGCTATTAATGCCGGTTCTATGAACGTAAGTCCATACCAGGTTTTCATGACGCTCTTTGGCCAGAGGAGCGGTATTTCCGATGTGGTTATCTGGAATATTCGTTTGCCAAGGGTTCTGGCGGGCATTATAGCAGGGGCGGGCCTTTCGGTGGCCGGCTGCGTGATGCAGAACAACCTGAGAAATCCTCTGGCGTCTCCCTCAACTCTGGGCATATCCAACGCCGCCGCTTTTGGAGCGAATATTGCGATTATTGTATTTGGAGCGGGAAGCGTTCAAAGTTCCAGTGCCGATGCGGTAATTATAAACAACCCTTACGCTGTAACAGCTTCGGCTTTTGTGTGGGCTATGGTGGGCACGCTGGTTATTTTGCTTCTGGCCAGGCTACGCGGCTTTTCGCCGGAGGCGATGGTCCTGGCGGGGGTTGCGATTGGCTCGCTTTTTTCTGCAGGTACCATACTCATTCAGTATTTTGCCCAGGATGTGCAGGTGGCGGCGGTGGTATTCTGGACATTCGGCGATTTGGGAAGAGCCTCTTGGAAGGAAGTCGCCATAATGGCATCCCTGGTGATTCTTTCCATTGCCTACTTCATGCTCAAAAGATGGGACTACAACGCTCTCGACACCGGCGAGGAAACCGCCAGGGGCCTTGGAGTAAATGTAGAAAAAGTGCGGCTTGAGGGGATGTTTGTTGCTTCCCTGATAACTGCTGTTACCGTGTCTTTCCTTGGAATTATCGGATTCATAGGGTTGGTCGGGCCGCAAATAATCAGGAGGATAATAGGTGCAGATCATCGATTTTTAATCCCGGGATCGGCGCTGATGGGGGCGCTACTGCTCCTTTCCTCCGACACCCTGGCCAGGACAGTTATAGCGCCGGTAGTGCTGCCTGTAGGGGCCATCACTTCTTTTCTGGGAGCGCCGCTGTTTTTGTATCTGCTGGCAAGGGGGTATCAAAAGCGATGATTTTATCGGTGAACGGATTGAAATTCAAATATCCAGGCCGCCGGGTGCTTCAGGATATTGATTTTTCCGTAGAAAAAGGGGATTGCCTTGCGATACTGGGCACCAACGGGGTCGGCAAATCCACCCTTTTAAAATGCATCAACCGAATCTTAAAACCGCAATCCGGGGCGGTATACATTCAGGAAGATGAGATATTTAAGCTCAGCCGCAATGAACTGGCGCAGAAAGTGGGTTATGTGGCGCAGAAACACGAAAGCGCAAGACTTACTGTATTCGATGCGGTGCTGCTCGGCAGGAAGCCATATATTAAATGGGATGCCAGCCCGAAAGACATGGAAGTAACCCGCAGGGTCTTGAAATTGATGGAGCTGGAGGATTATTCCCTCAGGTACTTGGATGAATTGAGCGGAGGAGAGCTGCAAAAGGTGGTAATAGCCAGGGCTCTGGCTCAGGAGCCGAATATTCTCCTGCTCGATGAGCCCACCAGCAACCTTGATTTGAAAAATCAGGTTGAAGTCATCGCTATCATAAAGAAAGTGGTGAAAGAGCAGCAGATTGCCGCCATCGTAACCATGCACGACATAAATCTTGCCATCCGTTTTGCGGACAAATTCATCTTTCTTAAGAATGGCACAATATTTGAAGCCGGCGGCGTAGAAATAATTACTCCTGAAAACATCGAGAAAGTATATTCCGTCCCGGTGGCAGTTGAAAAATTCAACAACATACCCGTGGTCTTACCGCTCTAAATTTCGGTTTCGATGTTCGAGGAAGCCGGAAATTCGGCATATGCCTTATAACAATTTGAATTATGGGAGGTCGTGGAATTATGCGAAAGAAAAATTTCTTTTTATTACTTGCAGTGCTGCTCATATCTGCCTTTTTATTGAGCGGCTGCGGCTCCGGCAATGTACAGAAGCAGCAGAATGCTTCAGAAAAGATTACTGTTACCGATATGGTGGGAAGAAAAGTTTCTGTAACATTGTCCGTAGAACGGGTAGTAGCTATTGGGCCGGGTGCCCTGAGGCTTTACTGTTATGTAAACGGTGCGAGCAAAGTAGCGGGAGTGGAACAGCTTGAAAAGGATAATCCCATAGGCAGGCCGTATATCCTGGCGAATCCTTCGCTGGCAGATTTGCCTGTCATCGGCCCAGGCGGCCCCAACAACGCCCCCGATCCGGAGAAAATACTGACTGTGAAGCCTGACGTTATTTTCAGCATGTATACTTCAGATAAGGCTTCTGTGGATGCTCTGCAGGAAAAAACCGGCATACCGGTAGTGGCCCTCAGTTATGGAAAAGTGTCCACCTTTGATCCGGATGTTTATGCTTCTTTGAAACTGATAGGCAAAATAATGGGGCAGGATGAAAGGGCAGAAGAATTAGTAGCCTATATGGAAAAATGCAGGCAAGACCTCAATGGCCGTACCAAAGATATTCCAGAAAATGAAAAGCCCTCTGTTTATATAGGGGCCCTGGGCGCAAGAGGGATGCACGGAATCGAAAGCACCCAAGGGAAGTATTCTCTGTTCGAAGCCATACACGCCAGGAATGTGGTGGATGAGACCGGCAAAACGGGCTCCATCATGATAGATAAGGAGAAATTGATTCAATGGGACCCCGACATAATTTTTATCGACAGAGGTGGATATGCAATGGTGCAGCAGGATTATCAAAAAAATCCGGAATTTTACAGAGCTTTGTCTGCTGTCAAAAAGGGTAAACTGTATGCACAGCTGCCTTATAATTATTACCACACCAATATCGATACTGCTATGGCTGACGCATATTATCTGGGAAAAGTGATATATCCGGAGCAGTTTAAGGATGTGGCCACGGAGGAGAAAGCCGATGAGATATACCAAACCCTTCTGGGAAAACCGCTCTACGCCCAAATGGCAAAGGATTTTGGAGGGTTTGGCAAGCTGACACTGCCGTGAATTCAAAATAGAGATGATATTTCACATATCATTGACAAAAGTTTCACATTCTGATATAATATCCACAAATGAAATATTGATGAATAGACGGTATCATGAAGATACCCATAGGGCCATGAAGGTCCGGCAGCGGATAGCTCGAACTTTCATGGCATATTATTAGGCACTTTTGCGCAATAGTGGAGGAGAGCAAATTAATTTTTTTTGATAGAGATTGTGAAAAAGATAACAATCACAATTTCTGAGTTTATAAATCTTCCATCAAAGGGGGTTTTAAGTTTGACGGAAAACATTTCATGCAGGAATTTTGAAAAAGTAAATGATATTCTCGAAAAGTATGATTACAGACCGTCGAATCTTATAAGCATACTCCAGGAAGTGCAGGAGATTTATCGTTACCTGCCGGAAGAAATCCTTACTTATATCTCCACTGCCATGGGAATCGCACCTGCCAGAGTGTTTGGGGTGGCTACTTTTTATGAAAATTTTTCACTGGAACCAAAAGGGAAAAATGTAATAAAGGTTTGCAACGGCACTGCGTGCCACGTAAGAAAGTCGGATAAAATACTGTCGACCGTCAGGGAAACGCTGAATTTGAAAAATGGTGCAAAGACCACGGATGATATGCTTTTCACCCTGGAGACCGTTTCGTGCCTGGGAGCGTGCGGCCTGGCTCCTGTGGTGGTAGTAAACGACAGGGTGTACGGCAATATGACGCCGGAAAAGGTTGTACAGTTGATAAATGAAATCATGGAGGGAAGCCGCAATGATCAGGACAGTTGACGAACTGGAAAAAAACTTTCAGGAATTGAGCAAAATGGCGCGAGGGTACCGCATGCGAATTCTTGTGTGCGGAGGAACCGGATGTATCGCCAACGGCTCGCTTGAGATTTACAAAAAGTTTAAGGAGGTGCTGAGACAGAAAGGGCTTTATACCGACCTTGAGCTGATTCAGGAAGGAAGGGAAGGGACCGGCGTGGCTGCCAGCGGATGCCATGGTTTTTGTGAGATGGGGCCTCTGGTGAGGATTGAGCCGAACGGCTTTTTATACGTTAAGGTAAAAGCCGAGGATGTGGAAGATATCGTAGAGAGCACTGTCATAAAAAATGAACCTGTTATGCGGCTTTTGTTTTGCGATCCAGCGGAGAAGAAACACTTTTTAAGAGAAGAGGAAATTCCCTTCTATCGCCGCCAGACCCGCCTTGTGCTTAAAAACTGCGGCAAAATAGATCCCGAAGACATAAGGGATTATATCGCGTGCGGCGGATATAGAGCACTGGCGAAGGTTTTGACGGAAATGACGCCGGAACAGGTGTGCGATGAGATTTTAAAATCGAAGCTCAGAGGCCGCGGCGGAGCTGGATTTCCGACGGGAAAGAAATGGCAGCAGGTGTTTTCGCAGGATTCCGATGTGAAATACGTGGTGTGCAACGGGGATGAGGGAGACCCGGGAGCCTTTATGGACCGCAGCGTTATGGAAGGGGATCCGCACCGAATCCTTGAAGGTATGATGATAGCAGGATACGCTACCGGCGCAAGAGAGGGTTATATATATGTGAGGGCCGAATATCCTCTGGCGGTAAAAAGGCTGCAAACAGCAATAAATCAGGCAAGAGAGTGGGGTTTGCTGGGGAAAAATATTCTGTCGAGCAATTTTGACTTTGACATTCACATAAATCGCGGGGCAGGGGCTTTCGTATGCGGAGAAGGTTCGGCTCTTACTCAGTCTATTGAAGGTTTTAGAGGGATGCCCCGGCCAAGGCCGCCTCGTACTGTTGAAAAGGGGCTTTTTGGAAAACCCACGGTCCTGAACAACGTGGAAACTTTTGCAAATGTGCCTTCGATAATATTAAACGGCGCTGAATGGTTCAGCTCCATAGGAACTCCGGAGAGCCCCGGGACGAAAATATTTGCACTGACGGGCAACATCAACAACACGGGCCTGATTGAGGTGCCTATGGGCATTACTCTGCGCCAAATCCTTTTCGAAGTGGGAGGGGGCATAAAAAGCGGCAAGAAATTCAAAGCCGTTCAGATTGGAGGGCCTTCAGGCGGCTGTTTGACCGAAGAGCACCTGGATCTTTCCATGGATTTTGATTCTTTGGAGAAAGCCGGTGCCATGATAGGTTCAGGCGGCTTGGTGGTTATGGACGAAGATGCCTGCATGGTGGAAGTGGCCAGGTTTTTCATGGATTTTACCCAGAGAGAATCATGTGGCAAATGTGTGCCGTGCAGGGAAGGGACGAAAAGAATGCTGGAGATTCTGGAAAAAATAGTATCCGGAAATGGAACTGTTGAAGACCTGGAACTTTTGAATGAGCTGGCTGAAGTGGTTAAAACCGGTTCACTTTGCGGTCTCGGGAAAACCGCACCAAACCCTGTTTTGACGACGATGAAGTATTTCAAAGAAGAATACATGGCGCATGTAATCGATAAGCGATGCCCGTCGAAAGTGTGCAGAGGCCTTGCGCGTCCCGTCATAAATCGTGAAAAATGTCGCGGCTGCGGGAAATGCAAGAGGATATGCCCCGCATCGGCCATTGAAGGGGAAGCGAAAAAACCCCATGAGATTGACCAAAACCGCTGCCTGCGCTGCCTTGCGTGTATCGATGCATGCCCCTTTGACGCCATAAGGGAGGAATGAGCTGTGGAAAAGACTATAAAAATAAACGGAAGAGAAATATCATTTACTAATGAAAGAAATCTTCTTGAAGTAATAAGAAAGGCAGGGATTGAACTTCCCACCTTTTGCTATCATTCGGAGCTTTCCGTTTACGGCGCATGCAGGATGTGCCTGGTGGAAGATGAGCGCGGCAGGATCATGGCAGCATGCTCAACCCCGCCGCGGCCGGGGATGTCCATAAAAACCCACACGGAAAGGCTTGTCCGCCAGCGAAGGGTAACGCTTGAACTTTTGCTGGCAAATCATGACAGAGAATGCACGTCATGTGTAAAGAGCGGAAGTTGCCGTCTGCAGGAACTGGCGAGAATTCTGGGGATAAAAAATATCCGCTTCGGTCAGAAGAAAGGCAGGCTGCCCATAGACGACTCCAGCCCTGCCATAGTGAGAGACCCAAACAAGTGCATTTTATGCGGGGATTGTGTAAGGATGTGCGAAGAAATCCAGGGCATAGGCGTAATCGGATTTGCTTACAGGGGCAGTGAGGCCAGAGTTACGCCGCCTTTTAACAAAAATATTTCTGAAGTAAATTGTGTAGATTGTGGCCAGTGTGCGGCTGTTTGCCCCACAGGGGCTATCACGGTTGCATCGCACATGGAAAAAGTATGGAATGCGCTTTATGACCCGGCAAAAACGGTGGTGGCCCAGATAGCTCCTGCAGTAAGGGTTTCTTTGGGAGAAGAATTCGGATTAAAACCCGGTGCTGTGACTTCTGGCAAAATCATCGGGGCGCTGAAAAAAATGGGGTTTGACATGGTTTTCGATACATGCTTTGCAGCCGACCTTACGGCAGTAGAAGAATCCCATGAATTTTTGGAGCGGCTGTCGGGCAAAAAAAGACTGCCTCAATTTACATCATGCTGCCCGGCGTGGGTGAAATATGTGGAGCTCAATTATCCGGATTTTAAAGATAATCTTTCCAGCTGCAGGTCTCCGCAGCAGATGTTCGGCTCGGTAATGAAGGGCATTTATGCAAAAAAGCTTGGCATCGACCCGGAAGAAATTTTTGTGGTGTCAATAATGCCCTGCACCGCCAAAAAAGCTGAAGCGCAAAGAGAAGAATTTTCCAAAGGCGGCATTCCGGATGTGGATGCAGTGCTCACAACTCAGGAAATGGCCAGGATGGTAAGGGAAGCCGGAATAATTTTTGATGAAGTGGAAGAGATGCCTTTCGACATGCCGATGGGTTTTGCTACTGGCGGAGGACTAATTTTCGGCGGCGGTGAAGGTGTGGCGACGGCTGTAATAAGGACACTCGGCCGGGAACCGGTTTTTAGAACTCATGGAGAGGGCGGGCAGATAAAGACTGCCGAAATAGAATACGATGGCAAAATAATTAAAACCGCTGCCGTTTCAGGCCTTAACAATGCGAAAAAGCTTCTCGAAGCCATAAGGGCTGGAAAAGAATACTATGACCTTGTGGAGGTTATGGCGTGTTCTGGCGGCTGTGTAGGCGGCGGTGGCCAGCCTCAGCCGAACACCAGTGACGCAAGAGAAAGCCGGAAAAAAGGGCTTTTGGGATCGGAAAAGCTCATGCAGCTTAAATCGCCGGCAGAAAATCCGATAATAAAGGATTTATACCGCGACCATCTGTATAGCCCGGGCAGCGAAAAGGCGCATGAAATGCTTCACACCACCTATAGAAACCGCAAGAGAATCGATGGGGAAATATGTTTTTCGGAAGACATTAAAAAAGCCGGAAAGGTTAGCGTTAAGGTATGCGTGGGGACGTGCTGCTATCTTTCAGGCGCGTATGAACTTTTTTCTGCTTTAAAAGAAATTGCTAATGAGGAAAAGTTTAAAGACAGGATAGAATTATCGGCGACTTTCTGCCTTGAAAATTGCGCAAAAAGCCCATGCGTTATGGTAGATGACACAATAATAGGCAAGGCTACAGTGGAAAAAGTGATTGATGAAGTTATAAAAAGGTTTTAGCTGGACAGAACTGATTCACCCGGTTTTACCGGGTTTTTTTATGTAAAACCTATAAGAATTTAAATAACAAAAATTAAAAATAATGGTGGAAATTTTTTAATAAATGCGATATAATATATTCATAAGATGTATATACATGTATATAAAAAATAAAAGGAGGGAAAAAATGTGAGGTTGAAAGATACACGCTCAAATGCTGTTTGTGGTTAAATACGGGTGTAAAAACGGCAAAAAAGTTAAATTGTTAACAACAGATATTTAAAATTAAAATCTTAACGAATGAATTTAGGGGAAAAATACCGAGGAAATACTAAAGACAAACAAGAATTAATAAAAAAGCAGCATTATGTGAATATGTACAATGCCCATGCTGGTATACTTATTGACAAAATAATATCAGAGTAGTATTATAGGATTGAGATTGTGAAAAGAATAACAATACAATAAATAAAATTGAAGAAGGGGTATTTATGGTAAATATTTCTTTTGACAGAAATTTATGCCTTGGGTGCAAAACCTGTGAGCTGGCGTGTGCGGCGGCCCATTCAAAAACAAAGAGTCTGGTGGATGCCGTAAAGGAGAAGAAAATCTCCCGAATAAGGATAAAAAAAGTGAGTGGGAAAATCAAAATAGAACAGTGCAAGTTGTGTAAGAATCCCAAATGTATCCCCAGCTGTCCCACCCATTCCCTTACAAAAGATGAAAATGGCACGATAAAAGTAAATTTGTTCACATGCACGGGATGCGGTCTGTGCGAGGAGGCATGCCCGTTCGGAGCAATAGTCCTAGGGCCCTTCCCCACATTGTGCGACAGATGTGCCGAGGCAGACGAACCCCTTTGTGCAAAATCATGCCCCACTAAAGCCTTGAAGGTAAAGGCTGTATAATGTATCATAAGGAGTGATAAACATGCCTGATAAAATATCTTGTTCTGGATGTGAACCAACCACAAATTTTCTATTAAAAAAAGCAAAAGACAACGGAGTTGAAACGGTTTGGGACAGAGCTGTTGCCATGCAGCCCCAGTGCGGTTTTGGAGAGATGGGAGTTTGCTGTACAAACTGTTCAATGGGCCCATGCCGCATAGTTAAAATATCCCCGGACGGTCCCAAAAAAGGAATATGTGGGGCTACCGAAGACACCATGGCTGCAAGAAACCTCGCAAGGGCTGTGGCAGCAGGTTCTGCTGCTCACTCCGATCACGGAAGGGATATTGCAGAGGCGCTGCACTATGCCGCAGAGCAAAAAAAGCCGATAAAAGATGAAAAAAAGTTGAAGGCTATCGCAGAAGAATGGGGAATTCAAGCCGAAGGCTGCAAAATTGAAGAAGTGGCTTCGAAAGTTGCGGAAAAAGCTTTGGATGAATTTGGAAAGCCTTTTGGGCACCTTCTGTTTGTGGAAAGAGCCCCTCAGAAGCGAAAAGAAAAATGGGAGAATATGGGTGTTGTGCCCAGGGCTATCGATAGAGATATAGTGGAAGTGCTTCATTCAACCCATATAGGGTGCGATGCGGATTACAGGAACATTATGAGGAGCGCAGTCAGGGCGGCGCTGAGCGACGGCTGGGGAGGCTCGATGATAGGTACCGAGCTTTCGGATGTATTGTTTGGGACTCCGGAGCCTCATGAGGTGGAGGCAAATTTAGGTGTCTTGAAAAAAGACTGTGTGAACATCGTTGTGCACGGCCATGAGCCCACCCTGTCCGAGGCCCTGGTGGTGGCTGTGAATGAGCCTGAGCTGATGGAAATGGCAAAACAGCAGGGTGCTCAGGGAATAAACCTGGTGGGCATGTGCTGTACCGGAAATGAGGTGGCAATGAGACATGGAATACCGATGGCAGGCAATTTTTTCCAACAAGAACTTGCGGTGGTAACGGGTGCAGTGGAAGCGATGGTGGTGGATGTGCAGTGTATCATGCCGTCGCTGTCTCAAGTGGCAAGATGCTATCATACAAAATTGATTACCACCTCCAGCAAAGCCAAGATACCCGGCGCTGTTCATATGGAGTTCGACGAAAAGAAATCTTTAGAGTGTGCCAAAAAAATAGTAATAGAAGCCATTATGAATTTCAAGAACAGAAGGGGCGATGTATTTATACCTGAGGAAAAATCTAGAGGCACAATAGGTTACAGCGTAGAGGCCATTATACGGGCGCTCGACGGCATTACCAATACTTTTGCCCATCCGTCAGGCACTGTAAAGCCTTTAATTGACGCCATAAAGTCGGGTGTGCTGCGGGGAGCGGCGGCTATAGTCGGGTGCAACAACCATCGGGTACCTCACGACAAATCTCATGTAGAATTGGCAAAAGAACTCATAAAAAACGATGTGCTTGTGGTCACCACAGGCTGCGGCGCTCATGCATGCATTAAAGCCGGTCTCATGAGCGAAGACGCTGTCAAGCTGTGCGGGAAAGGGCTTGCCACCTGCTGCGAACTTTTGAAAGTGCCGCCGGTGCTCCATATGGGTTCTTGCGTAGACATAAGCAGGATTCTTCAGCTTCTTTCCATAATGTCGAAATATATGAATGTGGATATAAGTGACCTCCCGGTAGCTGCGGCAGCTCCCGAGTGGATGTCGGAAAAGGCGCTGTCTATCGGCACTTATGCTGTGGCTTCCGGAGTATATGTGGTGCTGGGAGTTGCGCCGCAAATCACCGGTTCCGAAAACCTCACAAAGTATCTGACTTCCGACATGGAAGATATCTACGGAGGAAAGTTTGACATAGAGCCAGATCCGGTGCAGGCTGCCAGAAAGATTTTGAATCATATAGAGACAAAGAGAAAACAGCTGGATATATAATTTTAAGGATGTGATTCCATGAAGATTGCTATAACGGGCAAGGGCGGCACGGGTAAGACGACACTGGCAGGGGTACTGGCGCGCACGTATGCAGACGATGGATATAAAGTGCTGGCTGTGGACGCGGACCCTGATTCCAATTTAGCTTCTGCGCTAGGATTCCCTGAGGAGATAGCGGAAAAAATCGTGCCCCTTTCTGAAATGAAAGACCTGATTGCCCAAAGGACTGAAGCTGTACCGGGAGTAATCGGCCAGATGTTCAAGTTAAATCCCAGAGTTGACGATATTCCGGAAAAATACTGCATTACTTGCAAAAATGTGAAACTTCTGGTAATGGGTACGGTGAAAGAAGGCGGCAGCGGATGCATATGCCCGGAACATGCATTTTTGAAAGCCCTTATGAGTCACCTCATACTCATGTCAAATGAGGTGTTGATACTGGACATGGAAGCAGGCATAGAACACCTGGGTAGGGCCACTGCCCAATCTGTAGATGCTTTTGTGGTGGTGGTGGAGCCGGGGAAAAGGAGCATCCAGACGCTGAGGGCTGTAAAGAAGCTGGCCCGGGACATCGGCATCGATAACATATTTGCAGTGGGGAATAAAATAAAAAAACCAGAAGATGAAAAATTCATTTTGGATTCATGCAAAGATGTGCCTGTGATCGGATTCATGTCATACGATGAGGATGTCGTTTTTGCCGATAGGATGGGAGTTTCGCCTTATGAGCAGAGCAGTAAAAAGGTAATGGAGATTAGAAAGATTAAAAAAGAGCTGGAATACAGATTAAGGACATGTGAGTGAGCAAGGAGGTTGGGCAATCTCCGGCGGGAAAGCGAATATCAAATTTGGTTTTGGTTATAAAAACTCAGAAAAGGTGGCAGGTGACACGCCTGTCACCTGCCACCGTGAATATTTTTACATAACAAAATCTTGATTCGTGTGTAAAAATTAGGTCCGCTGCCGGAGGTGCAGGGCCATCTCTGGCAGGAAAGTGACTTTTTACACCTGAATCAATCTTTTCAAAAAAACTATAATGAGATGAGGAGGAGAATCCAATGAATTTCAAAAGCGATATTGAAATCGCTCAGGAGGCAAAGCCGCAGCACATCCGCGATATTGCCGAAAAATTGGGCCTCGGTGAAGACGATATCGAGTACTACGGCAAGTACAAGGCAAAGGTTGACTACAACATATTGAGAAAACTGGAGCACAAAGAAGATGCAAAACTTATTCTGACCACCGCCATTAACCCCACACCAGCAGGCGAGGGAAAAACAACTACAACTGTGGGTCTGGGAGACGCCCTCAATAAGCTGGGAAAAAAGGTTGCTATAGCCCTGAGGGAGCCCTCGCTGGGGCCGGTGTTCGGAATAAAGGGCGGAGCCGCCGGCGGAGGATATGCTCAGGTAATTCCCATGGAAGACATAAATTTGCATTTTACGGGCGATTTTCACGCCATCGGCGCAGCCAACAATCTTTTGGCGGCGATGATTGACAACCACATATATCAAGGTAATGCTTTGGGCATTGACCCCCGGCGCATTACGTGGAGAAGATGTGTCGACATGAACGACCGGCAGCTAAGGTTTATTGTTGACGGCTTGGGCGGCAGGACAAACGGAATTCCACGGGAAGACGGATATGACATTACTGTTGCATCAGAGGTTATGGCCGTGTTTTGCCTGGCAAAGGACCTGGAGGATTTAAAGAATAGACTGGCCAGAATAATAATAGGGTATACTTATGACGGAAGGCCGGTTACTGCGGGAGAATTGAAAGCCCAGGGGGCCATGGCAGCCCTGCTCAAAGATGCATTAAAGCCCAATTTGGTCCAGACACTGGAAGGCACTCCAGCCTTTGTGCACGGCGGCCCGTTTGCTAATATTGCCCACGGTTGCAACAGCATAATGGCTACGAAAATGGCTTTGAAACTGGCGGATTATGTAGTAACAGAAGCAGGATTTGGTGCTGACCTGGGCGCGGAAAAATTCCTGGATATCAAGTGCAGGGTTGCAGGGATAAAGCCGGACGCGGTGGTAATAGTGGCCACGGTCAGAGCCCTCAAGTATAACGGAGGAGTGGCAAAAGAAGATTTGAACAAGGAAAATCTTGATGCACTAAAGAAAGGTATTCCCAATCTGTTGAAGCACGTGGAGAACATCACCGTAAAATTCGGCCTGCCGGCCGTGGTCGCCATCAACCGCTTCCCGGCGGACAGCGAAGCGGAGTTAAAACTAATCGAAGAAGAATGCTCCCGCTATGGCGTGAAGTCAGTGCTGTCGGAAGTATGGGCAAAAGGTGGCAATGGCGGTATTGAACTTGCAAAAGAAGTAATCAGACTGATCGAAAAGGGTGAAAACAACTATAAACCTGTATACCGTCTCGAACTGGGGATCGCTGAAAAAATAGGAACTATTGCCCGGGAAATATACGGAGCGGATGGAGTAGAATTTTCACCGGCAGCAATCAAAGAAATCGAGAACCTGGAGAAACTCGGGTTTAAAAACCTGCCGGTGTGCATAGCCAAGACGCAGTATTCCCTCTCGGACGATCCACGGAAACTGGGAAGGCCTGTGGGCTTTAAAATAAGTGTGAGAAATGTAAAAGTCTCTGCAGGTGCGGGCTTCGTGGTGGCGCTTACGGGAGAAATAATGACAATGCCTGGGCTTCCGAAAAAGCCTGCTGCTGAAAATATTGATGTTGATGCGGACGGACGCATAACCGGGCTTTTTTAAAATGCATAGGAAAGCAATAATATACCTTAATTTAGGGCTTTCCGTAATGCATTTCAAAAAAACCGACCGCTGACTAATCGCTAATACTTATATTAATGAAGGCTTTTTTAAATATCCTACATTTTTTTAAAATTCTGGTGGAAATTTGTACTGAAATAAGTTATAATATTTACAAAAGAGGACGATGTATATACTGGTATAGCAGGGTGAAGATGACATGGCAGGTGGATTGAAGATATTAATAGCGAGGAGCGAGGACACTCCCGCTGTACCCGGCCCGTTTCACAAAAAATACAGCGGTGAATTTGCCGAAAGAAGATTTATCCCACACATCACCGATTATAAAGATGGCAAGTACGTATGTTCCCATCGATGCCTGGAATTTCGAAAAAAATACAGTCTGGATTTTTCTTCCGAGCTGGCAGGGATTATGGAATTTCCAGCTGTGCTGCCGGAATTAATAGATGACCCTGAGGCATATATAAAAACCGAGCTTCCCTCCCATGACATTCTTGTAATTGTAGGGGTGCATCCCGATATCTTTCTGGAAATTTTGAAAAGGGCTCCCGGCGCCGGATGCCGGGCCCTAATCGCTCCTAGGGAAGACCCTTCGTGGATAGATAATTCTTTTTTAAATAAGATAAAAACTGTTTGTGAACAGCTTGGGTTGGAGTATGCTTTTCCGAGGCCCTTTTGTTCGCTGTCAAAAGGCAGATTTGAGCTGATAAATAAGTTTATCGAGCATTTCAGGATTGGAATGCCAGAGTATGAATTAATTTTGGATGAGCAAGACAGAGTGATGGATGTCAATGTAATAAGGTCATCACCCTGTGGAGCCACATATTTTGTGGCCTCAGGGCTTTTGGGATTGACAAAAGAAGAAATTCCAGAAAGGGCCAATAATCTCTGGGCTTCATACCCCTGCATTTCCAGCGGGGGTATGGATCCGGAGTTAAATGACCTCATTATGCATGTGGCAGGCCATATAAATTTCAATGCTGCCAGAATGGCAGTAAAAAAATGGGGAGGGACGCATGAATGCTGATTGAAAAAAGCTGCAGAGAGTTTGTTGAGGTGCTGGCTTCGAAGGAGCCGGTGCCAGGAGGCGGTGGGGCCGCCGCCCTTGTGGGAGCCATTGGCATAGCCCTGGGCAACATGGTGGGCAATCTCACCGTGGGCAAAGAAAAGTATAAAGACGTGGAAGAGGAAGTCAAAAGCATTATGGAGGAGGCCAAAGCCCTTCAAGAAAGGCTGCTTTCTCTGGTGGACAGAGATGCTGAGGTCTTCAAGGACGTGGCCGAGGTGTACAAAATGCCGAAAGGCACCGAAGGCGAAAAAAAAGCCAGAGAAGAAGCCATGCAGGCGGCGCTGAAGAAGGCGTGCACCGTGCCGCTTGATATTATGAAGAACGCTGTCGAGGCTATAAAACTCCAGAGAAGGCTGGCTGACATAGGTTCGAAGCTTGCCATTAGCGATGTAGGGGTGGGTGTACATTGCTTGAAAGCTGCCCTTTTAAGCGGTAAGCTCAATGTGGATATCAATCTAAGTGGCATCAAGGATGAAGAATTTGTGAAAAACTGCCTCCAGGAAATGGATTTTCTCATAAAACAAAGCATGGAAGCGGTCGACGAGACAATAGGCATAGTGGAACAAAGGCTTAAGAGCTAAAGTTTGCTTCAGGTTTATTCAGGGAAGCATATTTGGTTTTATACAGCGAATTCAATTAATTTTTTTTAAAGGAGGCTGGAAAATGGGAACAATATTGAGCGGTAAGGAA
Source organism: Tepidanaerobacteraceae bacterium (assembly GCA_029982615.1). Taxonomy (GTDB): domain Bacteria; phylum Bacillota; class Thermosediminibacteria; order Thermosediminibacterales; family Tepidanaerobacteraceae; genus JANLFP01. Next base: position 63,910 of record JARRBK010000005.1, read on the forward strand.
GTGGCCGAAGCTTTAAAACACAAGTTGAAGTCAGAGGTAGATGAGCTTCGAAAAAAAGGGGTTGTCCCTACTCTGTCCATCATTATAGTAGGAGATAGGGCGGATTCTGCTGCTTATATCAAGGGAGCCGTTAAAAGGTGTGGTGAAATAGGTATTGAGTGCAGCGTCACTGAACTTCCGCAGGATTTGAGCCAGGATGAGTTTTTGAAGGTAATACATCGCCAAAATGCCGATGAAAAAATCCACGGAATAATGGTGATGAGGCCGCTGCCATCGCAAATTTCAGAAAACGTGGTAAAATATGAGATATCGCCTGCTAAGGATGTGGATTGTTTCAACCCTGTGAACGTTAGCAAAGTCATGAGTGGTGAAGAAGGGGGATTCGCGCCCTGCACACCGTCTGCGGTAATGGAGATACTGCATCATTATAGCATAGATCCCAAAGGCAAAAGAACCGTCATCGTTGGAAGAAGTATGGTGGTGGGAAGGCCGCTGGCCATGATGCTGCTCAAGGAGAATGCCACCATAACTGTGTGCCATACCAGGACTGTAAATCTTGCCGAAGAAACCAGCAGGGCTGAACTATTGATTGCTGCGGCAGGGAAAGCCAGAATGATTAAGAAAGAGATGGTAAGGGAAGGCGCTGTAGTCATAGATGTGGGGATAAATTTTGACGAAAATGGCAGGATGTGCGGCGATGTTGATTTTGATGAAGTAAGTCCTGTCGCGGGAATGATAACGCCGGTTCCGGGCGGCGTGGGGGCGGTGACCTCCACTGTTCTTGCAAAACATGTGTTGGAAGCCTGCAAAAGGCAAAGGTAATTTTGATGTAATAAGTGGTATTATAAACTCGAAAGCGGCAACAGTGCAGATTTCAGGTACCTTAAATATAATAGACTCAATATAGAATAGAGCTATGCGAAAGGAGGCGGACAAATGGTCATCACACAGCCGAAACCTTTTTCGGATATTCTTAAGTTTTTAGAGGGCAAAAAGAAAATTTTTATAACGGGCTGCACCCTCTGCGCCACATCCTGCATGACTGGCGGAGAAAAAGAAATCCTGGCCATGAAGGAACAGCTCGAGAAAGAAGGCAAGGAGGTTACGGGATATGTGGTGCTGGATCCGTCGTGCCACAAACTGCAGACCCGTTCAACATTGAAAAAATACAAGCAGGCGCTGGAATCAGCCGACGCCATACTGTGCATGGCATGCGGCGACGGCGCTCAGACCGTGGCAGAAGTGGCAAGCATTCCGGTATATCCTGCCAATGACACCATGTTCATCGGCGAAGTGGAAAGAATCGGACATTTCAGCGAAGCGTGCAAGGCATGCGGCCAGTGCGAGCTGGGATGGACTGCCGGTATCTGTCCCATTACCCGCTGCGCAAAAAGCCTCCTGAACGGGCCATGCGGCGGCTCAAAGGACGGCAAATGCGAAGTCAATCCCGAAAACGACTGCGCATGGGTTCTGATATATAACAAGTTAAAGGAATCAAACGAACTCGAGCGATTGCTGGAAATAAAGGGCCCGAAGGATTACAGCAAAGCTGCAAATCCGCGAAGGGTAACCGTAGGTAAATAGTAAAAAGGGAGGAAGGACTATGGGTCTTGCTCAAAAGTTGGAAAGCGGCGCTTTTGCCGTTACCGCGGAAATGGCTCCTCCGAAAGGCACTGATTTTGGCAGGTTTAAACAATGTGCAAGAGAAGTTAAGGATATGGTGGATGCGGTGAACGTGACCGATTTCCAGAGCGCGGTGGTTCGCGCCTCATCCCTGGGTGCAGCTGCTATCCTTGTGGAAGAAGGATTGGAGCCAGTCATGCAGATAACCGGCAGGGACAGGAACCGTATAGCCATCCAGGGGGAGTTGCTGTCTGCCGCAGCCCTCGGCATTAAAAATGTGCTGGCTCTGACCGGCGACCATCCCTCAGTCGGCGATCACCCCCAGGCCAAAGGCGTATTTGATATGGATTCTGTAAACATATTGCAGACAGCAACTACTCTTATGTCCGGCAAAGACCTGGCGGGGAACACCCTGACGGGAACACCGCAATTTTTTCTGGGAGCGAGCGTAACGCCGGTGTACGACCCCATTGAGCTTCAGGTTTTGAAAATGAAGAAAAAAGTCAATGCTGGCGCAAGATTCTTTCAGACCCAGGCTGTCTATGATATAGAATTGTTTAAAAAATTCCTGGAGGCAGCAAGGGGTATAGACACGAAAATACTGGTCGGGGTGATACCATTGAAATCTCCGGGAATGGCCAACTACATGAACAAGAACGTACCCGGAATATATGTCCCCGAAGAAATCATCGAAAGGCTCAGGAAGTCTCAGGATAAGGTAAAGGAAGGATTGAAGATAGCCGCTGAATTCATAAATGAAATAGTACGGCAGAAACTGTGCGACGGTGTCCACATAATGGCTATAGGGGCAGAAGAAAACGTCCCGGTACTGCTGGAAATGTGTGATTTAAAGCGGGCAGCATAAATTTTTAGCAGGAGGATTGCTATGAGAAAGAAAATTGTATTCATAGGCGCCGGTCCGGCGGGATATGTAGGAGCTATTAAGGCGGCCAAGATGGGAGCCGAGGCAATCGTGGTGGAAAATGACAGGGTTGGTGGCACATGTCTGAATCGAGGCTGCATCCCCACCAAGGCGCTACTGGCTTCCAGCGATGTTCTGACTGCCATCAAGGAATCAGAAGAATTTGGAATTCATATAGAAGGCAAAGTAACCCCTGATCTTGCTGCCATAATGGATAGAAAAGACAAGATAGTGGAAAGGCTAGTTAA
>JARRBK010000041.1 GCA_029982615.1 Tepidanaerobacteraceae bacterium
CACCGGTTCCCATGCCGAACACACAGGTTAAGCCCTCCAGCGCCGATGGTACTGGGGGTTATCCCCCGGGAGAGTAGGTCGCTGCCGGGAATAAAACTAAGACCTGCCTAAGCGAGGTGGGTTTTATTTTTTTTATGATTAAGGCAAGAAAAGAAATAAAAAGAGAGAGGATTATAGAAGAAAATGTTGAAATATTAACTATGGAGAAAAAATAAAAATAAGGAGGCAGAAAGCGTGTTAAAAAGGATATGTGCAGGTGGAGTGGTTTTTCACGAAAATAGAGTGCTAATTCTTAGAAATGATAAAGGAGAATGGGTTTTACCAAAAGGAATTATTCGCCCTGGAAGATTGGCGCAAGAAGTAGCTGTCGAAAGAGTTAAAATAGAAGCAGATGTAAATGCAAAAATAATTTCACCAGTAGGTGAAACTTGTTATGAATTTTATTCTATTACAAGACAAAAACCTGTATGCAATCAAATTACGTGGTTTTTAATGGAAACGGCAAATGATAAATGTTCGCCTAATAAAGAACTAGGTTTCAAGGAAGGCGGATTTTATAAAATAAACGAAGCAGTGGAGAAAATAACTTACAGCCAGGATAAGTCTTTAGTAAGTCTTTCTTATAGAAAATATAATGAATTTAAAGAAGGAGATAAATTAATTGTTTAATATGTTGCGTTATGTATATAAATCAATATTTTTTATTATCTGTTAGTGATGCACCTTAATGCATTATAGACGTTTAGAAAACAATAAAAATAGATGGCAAGAAAAGTATATCTTTGTAGAAAAATTTTTGCTGTTGAAAGCTTTGACAAATGATAATATTTATATCATATAATTATAAACACAATGATATTTTTTTTTACAACTTCAATGAGAATGATTATCAAGGGGCAATGCGGATGGACTGCTGCAACAAAAAACAATACTTGTTTTCCTACATTAAGGAAAAATTTATTAAAAAAAGGATAATATTGATAATGAAACAAAAAAGCACAAATTGATTTTGGTCGGGACTCCCAATGTTGGAAAGAGTGTTATTTTTAATTATCTTACAGGATCTTATGTCACGGTTTCAAACTATCCAGGCACTACCGTTGAAATATCAAGAGGGACAGGCAGAATCGGGGAAGAGATGTATGAAGTTATAGATACTCCGGGCATGTATTCCCTTGTTCCCATAACAGAAGAAGAAAGGGTTACTAGGACACTGTTGCTCACAGAAGAGCCGGATTTAGTTATTCATGTGGCGGATGCAAAAAATTTGGAGAGGATGCTTCCGCTGACACTGCAGCTTAAAGAGGCCGGTTTGCCGTTGATGCTGGTGGTCAATATGATGGATGAAGCCGAGAGGATAGGGCGTTTCGTGGACATAGACAAACTCAGCAGCATATTAGAAATACCGGTCGTCGCGACAGCTGCAGCAATAAACCGCGGAATGAAGGAATTTAAAAGAAAGGTGGCAGAATATGGCAAAAAAAGAGCAGCTTGAATACCATGATTTGCAATTCCACCGCTATTTCAATGAAATAGAAAAAGCTGTCCGCGATATTGAGTCATTGCTGAAATCGGATTATCGCCTTTCAAAAAGGACTATCGCACTACTGCTTTTGCAAGAAGATGAGGAAATAAAGGAACTGGTAAGAGAAAAAGAAAAGAGCTTTAATGACATTGATAACATAATACAAAAAACAAAAAAATCTTGTCCTGAACCGATACAATATATAATCACCCTTGAACGTCAAGGAAGAGTGGAGAAAATATTAAAAGAAGTTATAAACCATCAAGAAAAGACGGAATCAGCCCTTGAACAATGGATGGATTATATTACTATAAGGCCTTTAACGGGCATCCCCATACTTTTGCTGGTACTTTATTTCGGACTTTATACTTTATAAGTTTGTAGGTCAATTTGGCGCGGGAACTGTGGGCGACTTTATAGAGGGAAATATTTTTGAAACTCATATAAACCCTTGAATAAACCATATTGTGGTTTCTCTGATTCCATACAGGCCAGTTCAAGAGCTTCTGGCTCTGGATTACGGCATAATAACTCTCGGCATAAGGTATGCAGTTGCGATTATCCTTCCAATTGTGGGCACGTTTTTTTTGGTGTTTTCCATAATAGAAGATTCTGGTTACCTACCAAGGCTCGCTCTTCTAGTGGATAGGGTATTTAAAGTCATTGGGTTAAACGGCAGGGCGGTTATACCCATGACTCTGGGTTTCGGGTGCGATACTATGGCTACTCTCGTTTCCAGGACATTGGAGACTAAAAGGGAAAGAATAATAGCGACCCTACTTTTGGCATTGGCCATCCCCTGCTCGGCGCAGCTGGGTGTGATCCTCGCCCTGCTTTCCGCAAGACCCTATGCTATGGTGGTATGGGTCGGATTTATATTGTTGGTATTTTTATTTATAGGATATCTAAGCGCTAAAATTCTGCCAGGTGAAAGACCGATTTTTTTATGGAAGTCCCGCCGCTCAGAATTCCCAAAATCACTAATGTGCTTGAGAAGACTTTTACCAGGATGCAGTGGTATTTTATTGAAATTGTCCCCATGTTTGTGCTGGCCAGTGTATTAATATGGTTTGGAAAGATGACAGGGCTTTTAGATTTCATCGTACACGCCCTTGCGCCGGTTATGAACTCCATGGGATTGCCGGATAAGACTGCGGAAGCATTTCTGTTTGGCTTCTTCCGCAGGGATTACGGAGCGGCAGGACTTTATGATTTACAAAAAAGCGGAGCGTTAAACGGCATACAGATGGTAGTGGCATCGGCTACTCTAACTCTTTTTGTGCCATGCATCGCTCAGTTTTCCATAATGGTCAAGGAAAGGGGAGTAGAAATATAGTGGTAAAAAAGGATTAAAGGCCGTAAACACCGGCCTTTTAATTTTTATATCATTTACGCAATCGCGTTCCAATTTCAATAGCCTTTAATAATTCGTCGCGCTCAGGCGGTACCAATGGGAAGCTCCTCTCGCCAGAAAAGACAATTTTATCCGTTCCAGCAGTAATTTTACCTACAATAGTGGCAGTAATGCCCTTTTCGCGCAGGGCGGCGATTACCTTTTCAGCATTTGGTGTGCAAATAAGCATGGAACCGCTGGAGATAAGGCCAAGGGGATTAATGCCAAAAAAATCGCATATGGAGGTGGTTTCTGGAAAAATTGGAAGTTTATCGGCGTATACTTCGACCCCTCTCCCGGAAGCCTCAGCCACTTCGTAGCATGCTCCCAAAAAACCGCCCTCGGTTATATCGTGCATAGCTGTCACGCCTGCCTTTGCAGCTGTAAGGCCGTCTTCTATGACACTGATTTTATCGATAAAGCTCTGCGCTCTTTGCAAACATTCCAAAGATATGCTGGTTTTCAAGACATCTTCGAAGTCTGATGCCAAAATTGCGGAGCCTTCCAAACCAAGGGCTTTTGTCACTATTATATCATCTCCAGGTTTTGCTCCGGAAGATGTAACGTATTCTTGCTTTTTGGCTATTCCTATGGCTGTGGAAGAAATGATCGGTTTTTTGACTGCAGAGGTAATTTCACTGTGCCCCCCCAGCACTTCAATGCCTATTTTTTCAGCTGCGCTATTTATGCTTTCCATTAGTTCTTTTAATGCATCTTCATCCGTTTTGGGAGGCAAGAGGAGAGTTGTGAGAATTCCGATGGGTTCGGCGCCGCAGGCTGCAATATCATTGCAGCAGACGAATACAGAAAGATAGCCGCTGTTTTTATCCGCACCGGTTATGGGATCTGAAGATAATACTGCCACGTGATCGCCAAAATCTATTACGCTGCAGTCCTCTCCAAAAGATGAATGGATAAGAACTTCCTTCCTGCGTTTACCCAGAAAAGGATATACGGCTTTTTTGAGTATTTCTGGTGGAATTTTGCCGATTTTCAACTATATTCCCCCTAAAAATCTTTATAATAAAAAATTGCTCATTTTATTAAGCTATAATTTAATATAGTACCGTTTAAAAAAATGCATATGATGCCAATGATGAATTATATTATATCACTGCAAAACATCGATGCCAATATTCGAGCAAAAATTAATATGAGCAGGATGGGCCTTGATTTTCTGAAAATTATTGGATATAATAAGACCATAATATGATATTGTTAAATGCAATGCAGGGGAAACGTAGGTAAAGGGTTTTTACAAGAGAGCCTGCGGCAGGTGTAAGCAGGTAAAAAGCTTTGCCAAATTCCGCCCCGAAGCAGCGTTTTTGAAGAGATGCCGGATAAAATCCGTTATGACGAAAAGATATAAATTAGGGTGGCAACGCGGATCCTCCGCCCCTTACAGGGGTAGGAGGATTTTTTGAGCAAAAACACAGGATTTGTAAGGAGGATGAGATTTCATGTTGGACATTAAATTTATACGTCAGAATCCGGAGATAGTAAAGAATGCCCTTGCTAAAAGGGGAGTTGGAGCCGCTTTGGATGATTTTATGAAAATGGATGAAGATAGGCGAAATCTGCTATACGAGGTTGAAAAGCTCAAGAATATGAGAAATCAGGAGTCTGAGGAAATAGCCAGAAAGAAAAGAGCGGGCGAAAGCGCAGATGAGCTTATTCTCAAGATGCGGGAAGTATCCCAGAAAATAAAGGAAATGGATGATAAAATAAACGCTTTGGAATCAGAGCTTCAAAAGATTCTTCTTACAATACCCAACATTCCCGATAGTTCTGTGCCGGTGGGAAAAAGCGATGCGGACAATGTGGAGGTACGCAGATGGGGCACCCCAAGGGCCTTTGACTTTGATTTTAAAGCTCACTGGGATATAGGAGAAGCTCTGGATATCTTGGATTTTAACAGGGCTGGTAAAATTACTGGGTCGAGATTTACTGTGTATAAAGGAGCTGGCGCCCGATTGGAAAGAGCCCTAGTAAATTTCATGCTCGACCTTCACGTGGAAAAGCATGGTTACACTGAGATATTTCCTCCGTTTATAGTGAACCGGGACAGCATGACGGGTACCGGGCAGCTGCCCAAGTTTGAGGAGGATGCGTTTAAGTTGTTTAACAATACCGATTATTTTCTCATTCCCACGGCTGAAGTGCCGGTGACAAACCTTCACCGGGAAGAGATATTGGAAAAAGAAGCCCTTCCCATATATTATGTGGCCTACAGCGGGTGCTTTAGGGCTGAAGCCGGTTCTGCGGGAAGGGACACCCGAGGGCTCATAAGGCAACACCAGTTCAATAAAGTAGAGTTGGTAAAATTTACCGAGCCAGAGGCTTCCATGGAAGAATTGGAAAAATTAACTAAAGATGCCGAGGAAGTTCTACAGCTGCTGGGGCTTCCATATCGGGTAGTGGCTCTGTGTACCGGGGACCTTGGTTTTTCATCGGCAAAAACATATGATATAGAAGTATGGATGCCTAGCTACAACCGTTATGTGGAGATTTCGTCATGCAGTAACTTCAAAGACTATCAAGCCAGGAGGGCAAGAATACAGTACCGGCCTGCAAAGGGAGCAAAGCCGCAGTTTGTTCACACATTGAACGGTTCTGGCCTTGCTGTGGGCAGGACTACTGCAGCTATATTGGAGAATTATCAACAGGCTGACGGTTCCGTTATAATACCCGAGGCCTTGAGGGAATACATGGGCGGCATGGAAAGAATAATAAAATCATGAACGATAGCACTAAAAAAATAGTTGACAAAAGCTGTTCATCTCGATAAAATAAAATAAATAATTAAAAAAATGACATACCTTGCCTCGTGAGAGGTGCGGTAGAGGCGCGGTGCGCCATTAGTAACCTTTTGAGGCGGCAGCCGATGAAAAAGGCGAAAGGGGACACCGCCGAAGCCCTTATGCCGGCGGGCAAAGGGCTGGGCCTGTATCGAACAGGTACAGGACTGTCACTTAAGGTTCCCGAGCCTTAGGTGGAGCGCTATCACACTATTTGGGAAGGAGGGGCATATTATGCTTTTCTTTCGAAAAAAACGGCTGTGGTAGTATCCATTAGCCGTTTTTTTGCATACAGTGTAATGATATGAATTTTTTTATCAAAAATAAAATGGGGTGGAACTTATGATGGAGCTTCCTATTTTAGACGAGGAGGGTATAGACAATTTTCTGGAGAAATTCAAGCAGGAGATGAATATCAGTTTTAATCATAAGGATAGAGCCGAATTGTATGCCGATTATATAAAAAAGCTCATGTGGGTGGATATTAATAAAAAATGAGTAAAAAAAGGCAGCGCTCAATGCGCTGTCTTTTTTCTAATATCTTATTCTTGATAATTGGCATAACTGGTTATATAATATGCAGAGAGGCAAGAAAGCAAAGCATCGCTTGATATTTAGAAATGAGGTAGAATATGGAAAGATTATTGATTGTGGTAATATTTACGGCCACCATTCATATGGTTGACACACTATCTTATTCAGTAAGGCTGGCGGGAATCAGGACGAAAAGGCTTGCCATGGCTATTTCTCTTTTTAATATCATTGTACTGGTGTCAAGAACCGCTAATATGATTCAGGCCCCGCTTCTCGGAAGCATAGTTGACAGGGCTATTAATGAAGGGGAAACTTTATTTCTGTTACATGATTTCCGCTGGATAATAGCAGCGGCGACAGTGGGAAGCATTCTGGGAGCTGCTCTCATCCCAAGTTTTGTGGTAATCTTTTCTAAAGGAATATTGAAGCTGGAGACTGCAGGTTCCATACCACAGCTGCTCGGCATGATAATATTCCAAAGACCGGTGGAAAAGATACGAAAAAGCATAAAAAAACCGGCACTGGCGTTGCTTAAAGGTTTGACGCCAGAGAAGATTCCCCCCACGTTTCTCATCTTGAACCTTATCATCACATCCATATCCACCATCGGCGTGCTTGCAGCCATATATGCTGGAGCGCTGGTGCCGCAGTACCGTATAACAGCCAGTCAGCTGTCTGGAATAATAAACGGTGCGGCTACTATACTCATGGCAGTGGTCGTGGACCCGCAAGCGGCGATTATTACGGACCAAACCCTTCATGGGTTGCGTGAGAGGAAGGAAGCTAATACCATGGTGGCATTTCTGGTGGGTGGGAAAATTCTCGGCACCCTGCTCAGCCAGTTCATATTTTTACTGGCGGCAAAGGCAGTGGTTGTAATCACAAAAATTATTGCACGCCCTGATTGCCTCCTGCCTTAGCACCGGCCAGCGTCCCTGTCATGGGCAGGTCTGAAAAGCCGGAACTATCCAGACCTGTAATGATGCCAAGTATGAGCATTCCGAAAGCGGAAAGGAATCCCTGGGGAGGTATGGCTTGGGCCAGCATCTTGCCGATGTCAAACAGGTAACCAGGAGCCCCTTCACCCATTATTTTTACCACTGCTTCCGGGTTGCCAAGAAAGAAGAAGCCTGCGATGGGCAGGATTTGCCCCATAACCTTGAAAGCAAAAACCAAACCATCAGTCAAATGGTCTGCAATCTTATCAAGACCGTGTATACCTTCCACAAGCAGCGTTGCCACTGTCATGATGAGAATGGCAGTTCCGCCCAAGAGGGCCGACGCATCTCCACCTTTGATATCGAAAGCGAACATGGCAAACACCACAGCAGCCATGGAGATTATCAAAAGCCACACCAGAAAAGGAGCGTAAGATTCGCCTTTCTTTTCTGCGACCTGCACGATGCATATCGTTGTAAGCGGCCGCTTCTCTAACGCCTTCTGCATGAAAACGGGCAATATCTTTCTGCATCATAAAGTAAGCGATTTATAGCTACTATACCCGTTGTGAGAGAAAGAATGGCCACGTGGCTGGTTACTAGAGGCACAGGTATGCCTGCAGCTTTTGCAGATAGCCCTGGAGCGCACTGAATTACCATATCACCGGATAGAGCCATGCCCTGCCAGAGCCAAAGCTACTGCACCTGCCATAGGGGGCAACCCGGCTTTGACAGCAGCCGGTACCAGCAAAGCGCCGATCAACGGGACCGGAGGAGTGGGCGAGAAGAAAAGAGAAATTATATATGTGGAAACGATGATTACGATGTAGCTAATCAACGGAGATACCATGATTTTTTAAGAGGCGCCACCAGCAATTCGTCTGCACCTGTTACGCTGGGGGATTTTAATATCGCCACCATTAGACCTATTATAACGAAGACACTGCCCAATTCCGAGAGAGCTACAATATTTGCGTTAAATACAGTGGTAACAGCGCCTACGAGGGAACCCTTGAATAAAAAGCCGATTAAAAAAGTGGAAACAATACACGGGATAAGCACATTTCGTCTTAGAATCATGGTTAAGACGACCTCCAGAGTTCCTAAAGCATAAATCCAGTGTGCAAGACTCATATTTTTCCTCTTTTTTAACTATTCTGTTGCGACTTGCTTCATACCAGTATTACACAATATCCACCTCCTCATCATGGATGAGCAATATATACTAATATTCGATGCATTTTATCAGATCTCTTTTATGCTAAAAATTTTTTAATAAAAATAATATTTTATGACAACGATAATCAAATACTTTTTGACATAGCAAACTGGTTGAGGTATTCATCTAACGGTAAACTGGATTCAAAACTTTGCAAATAGACTTGCGCTTTTTGACCAGATTTTTATATTTTTTGATTGACCTCTGAAGAATTGGCATTGTTTCGACATGCCAGGAAAAAATTTTTCATATTGTTTTTCATGCGCTCAAGCAGAGAAATAGCAATCTCGATTTCCGAAGGTTCAAATCCCTGATACAGAATTTCATGCAGTTCTTTGATTATTTTAAATACTATTTTGCTGATTTCCAATCCTTTGGGTGTGGGGAAAATATGGTTTATCCTTCTGTCTTTTTCGTCGGTCTGCCTAATAACAAGGCAGGTATCTTCCAGCTGCTTTACGGTATGTGCAACTGTTCCTTTATCCAATCCGGCATTTTCCGAAATACCGTCCTGTGTGATGCCGGGGTACAGGCAAACCTGGATTAAAGAAGGAATATGCCCCACTTCCAAAGGAAGAGAATATTCCTTCAGCTTTTGAGCAAAGAAGCGCTGATTGTTGCGATATAAAATAGAGATTGTGCGGTTGATAAATTTTCCTCCTGTCATAAAGTCACTCCTTTCACATCTTGGTGTTTATTTAAAAGCATCTTTTCCGCATGCTGTTGTGATTTCATTTCTCTCAGGGTGCTGATTGCCATTGGGATTGCGAGAAGGAAAGAAAAAACATCCGATATGGGTTGGCTGATCTGAACCCCCAGCAAGCCGAAAAGGCGCGGAAGTATTATAATAGCCGGGATGAAAAACAGCCCCTGACGGGAGACTGCTACAATCGAAGCTTGGGTTCCCTTTCCTATGGTTTGCAGCAACATATTAGTCATGATAATCCACGCAGAAAGCGGAAATGTTAAGCATTGAAACTGGAGCGCTCTGGTTCCGATGGCAATCACAGCAAGATCTTCTTTCCGAAAAAAGGATATTATATGAGAAGAAAACACAAATCCAGCAGCAGCAATTGCTGCCAGTGCAATAGTTGAAGTCCTGACGCAAAACCAGAATGCGCTCTGAACGCGGTCATACCGTTTGGCACCGTAGTTAAACCCGCACACCGGCTGAAAACCTTGCCCAAAGCCAATCATTGCTGATATTGCAAATAAAAATACGCGTGTCACGATAGCCATGGCAGCAATCGCTGCATCGCCGTATGGACCTGCGCTGAAATTAAGGTATATCATCGAAATGCTGCCCAGGAACTGGCGGTAAAAGGATGGCAGTCCGCCTCTCAGAATTTCTTTATAAATTTTCCACTTTGGCGTGAAGTCTTTGAATTGAATTTTTATGTTTCCGCTTATACCGGAGTTATAAAAAAGAATGCAGAAGCTGATAAACTGGCTAATAATTGTGGCAAGCGCAGCGCCGCCGGTACCCAGGTGTAGACAGAAAATAAATATGGGGTCCAGCATAATGTTGAGAATACCACCTGTCCCTATGCCCAGCATCGCGAAAAAGGCGCTGCCCTGAAAGCGGAGAATATTGTTTAGCACAAACGAAGCTGTCATGTAGGGCGTCCCTATGAGAATAAACTTAATGTAGCTTTTTGCGTAAGGCGCAATTGTCTTGGTGGCTCCTAGGGCATAAACAAGAGGGTCTAGGAAACATAACCCAAAAGCGGCGAGGGTAGCACCAATGCCCAGAGCAGTATAAAACCCCGTTGCCGCTACTTTTGAAGCATACTGCCTGTTTTTCTGCCCAAGCAGGCGGGATATGAAATTTCCAGAGCCCATACCTAGAGTAAAACCGATGGCCTGTATTATAGCCATAAGCGAAAAAGCAATGCCTACCGCACCTGATGCACTAGTGCCGATTTGGCTTACAAAAAAAGTGTCCGCCATATTGTAGACCGAAGTGATAAGCATACTGATTATGGTGGGGACAGCTAATGAACAGATTAGCCTATTCACGGGGGCCTGTGTCATCATTTTAAATTTTTCATCTGCTGTTATCTCATGTTTCATAAAATCACTTCTTTCATCTATAGTATGTTTTATAATGCATTTAATATAGGCTTACCGTAATGCATTTCAAAAAAAGCTACTGCTGTTTAATGACTTTTATAATGAAACCTTTTTTCTAACTCTGCTCAAATAAATATTAAATCTTTTAAAATTAGTTGTCAACACAACTATTGTATTAAAATCTTTAAACGTCTTTGACATCTTACAAATTCGCCCTATACAATGAGGCATTTATCATACTTGATTTTTCCTTTTAAGTGGGATAAAATATCCTCTGAGCACAAATATGTGCACACAAGAAGGTGGATATATGGACCTTATCCGGATAGGTGATAAACTGATAAGCATAGAAAAAATCATCGGGAGCATAGAAGAAATGTTGAAATTGAGGCAGCAGGGGCTTTCTCAGGCTGAAGTGGCAAAGAAATTCGACACAGACAGAACTTTCATATCGAGGCTGGAAAACCTGGGAGAAGTCCGCAAAGGCAAAACCATCGCCCTTGTTGGATTTCCCATTAAAAATATTGATGAAATAAGAGAAGTCGCTTTTCAGGAAGGGCTTGATTTTGTACTTCTAATGACCGACAAGGAGCGCTGGGACTTTGTTTATGAAAAGACCGGCATAGAGCTCTTGAACGAGGTCATGAGCCTCATATACAAAGTGAGGCAGCATGATGTAGTGATAATAATTGGTTCTGAACAGCGATTAAGGCTTTTCAAAGCCTTGCTGGACAAGGAAGTGATTTCCATAAGCATAGGCAAATCCCCCATAACCCAGGATAAATACATTGACCCGGACAGTTTGAGGGAAGTCATAAGAAAATTAAAAAAGGGTGATGATAGTGAAACACGTGCTTAGTGTCAGCATTGGGTCTTCAAAGAGAGACCATAAAGTGGAGATGGAGATTCTGGGAGAAAAAGTTATTATTGAACGCCGCGGTACGGATGGAGATATAAAAAAAGCCATAGAAATTGTTAAGGAAATGGACGGAAAAGTCAGCGCCTTCGGCATGGGCGGCATAGATTTGTACCTTTGCGCAGGGAACAGGCGGTATGTCGTAAGAGATGCTGTACCTATTGCTAGGGCGGCAAAAATATCGCCGATTGTGGATGGTTCAGGCCTTAAAAATACACTTGAGAGAAAGGTAATAAGTTACCTTGTCAGTGAAAACAAACTGGATTTCAAGGGCAAAAAAGTCCTTTTGGTTTCGGGTATGGACCGGTTTGGAATGGCGGAGGCGCTGGAAAGGGCAGGCTGCGACCTGGTGGTGGGCGATTTAATATTCGCTCTGGGCATCCCTATACCGATACATTCCCTCAAAACCCTTGATATACTTGCAAAATTGGTGGCTCCCCTGGCGTGCAAGCTGCCCTTTAAAATGTTGTACCCCACCGGCGATAAACAGGAAAAGGTGAATACCAAGTATCAAAGATTTTACGACGGGGCCGACATCATAGCCGGAGATTTTCATTTCATCAGGAGATACATGCCAGCAGAAATGCCAGGGAAAATAATCATAACGAATACAGTGACAAAAGATGACGTAAGCCTTCTTGCCGAAAGGGGAGTAAAGATGCTCATCACCACAACTCCTGAACTCGGCGGCAGGTCTTTTGGCACAAATGTAATGGAAGCTGTGCTGGTTTCTCTTTCTGATAAGCCATATAAATCCCTTACCCCGAAAGATTATGAAGAACTTCTGATGAAGATAGGGTTTACTCCAAGGATCGAAACGTTGAACTAGCTATCTGGGGATATAATATTGTCAGCAAAGAATTCATGAGATTTTATCAGAAATTATGCTAAAGAGGTGCATTAGAATGGACAATTTTGCATTCATAATCCATCCCATCGACATATCAGATGTATCGAGGAAATTCAAGTTTATGAAGCATTTGCCGGAGGGTGCTGTGGAGAAAATAATGAAAAATATTCCTCCGGTGAAAATTTCACATATTACAGGAGTTAAAAGCCCATATAATGAAATTGAAGGCTGGTTTGTCGCATGCCCCCTTACCACCAGGCAGATGATGAGCCTGCCGGAAAATTTTGTGCTCAAAAAAATAATACAGGCTGGTAAATTGGCAGAAAGGCTGGGGGCCAGAATCGTCGGCCTGGGGGCGTTTACATCGGTGGTGGGTGATGCAGGCATAACAATTGCGCAAAATTTAAATATCGCGGTTACTACTGGAAACAGTTATACTGTAGCCACCGCTCTGGAAGGCACGAAAAAAGCAGCTCAGATGATGGGTCATGATATAAAAAGTTCAGAAGTGGTCATTGTCGGCGCTACGGGCTCCATTGGAAGGGTATGCGCTCGGATGATGGCAAAAGAATGCAAATATTTGACCCTGGTGGGGCGCCAATTAAAAAAGTTAGAAGATATTGCTGAAAAAATATTAAAAGAAACGGGACTTTCGGTGCGAATAACTTCCGATATATCCAAGGCACTTAAAAAAGCTGACGTGGTCATCACTGTCACAAGCAGCGTGGATACAGTAATTAATGCCGAGGACCTAAAGCCAGGCGCCGTGGTTTGTGATGTGGCAAGGCCCAGGGATGTCTCCAGAGAAGTGGCGGAGAAAAGAAAAGACGTGCTTATTATCGAAGGCGGCGTCGTAGAAGTGCCCGGAGATGTGGATTTTCATTTCAACTTCGGATTTCCCCCCAAGACATCTTACGCGTGTATGGCGGAGACCATGATGCTGGCCCTGGAGGGGCGTTACGAAAACTTTACATTAGGAAGAGAACTTACCGTGGAACAGGTGGAGGAAATATCCGCCATTGCAAAAAAACACGGCTTTAAACTGGCGGGATTCAGGAGCTTTGAGCGGGCCGTGACCCGGGAAGAGATTGAAGCCGTAAAGAAAAACGCAGGAATTAAATTATCAGGTGTCAACGCCAAAGATGGCGAATATAAGGCAAAATCCTATCCCGTGACAATATAATCGAGGAAATGATGGGCCTGGTATAAAGAGCCAGCAATAGCGCCTGATTTCGAAGGAGAATAGGAAAAAGTCTCTCTGCTAAATGAGAGACTTTTTTAATTTTGATTTCCCTGATTCTTTCAGGGATCAAAGGCCAGGAATCGAAATCCTGGTGCTGGCTATTCCCACGGCTATGGTCGCCGCTGTGGGCAATGCCGCCTGCCGGGGAGTCATCGGCATAGCCGTAGACGATACCATACGCCCCGAAGCAACATTATGACTTTGATAATCATTAATAAGTGAAAACAACTAATATATGATAATCGTTATCAAAAAATAAAAAAATTCTGACAAAAAGAGGACTTTTATTTTTTTCGGCGAATATATATCAAACATATCAAATATGATAATTGAGTGAAAAGGGGAGAATAAATCAACCTTTAAGAATTATATTAAAAAACAATGGATTGAAGGTTTGATATAATTCTATGCTACTCATCAATGATGAGGGAATTATTGGGAAAGTTTATATATACTGGAATAACTGATTATTTTAAACAACGGAGAGGCTTGAGATCGTCCGAAAAGTATATATCCTGAACTGGGGGGCGAAAAACTGGAACAATTAAAAGTCATTTTGTCAGAGCTTGGAGTCATCGAAAAATACCGTCTGGATTAGGAGGGGTGCATTTGAGTCCATCTCAAGCTACTGCAGATACCAACACTGTACTTTCTGTTAAAAACCTGGTAACACACTTCTTTATCAGGGATGGAGAGGTCCACGCGGTGGACGGAGTAAACCTGCACGTGGAAAAAGGCGAAACCTTAGCCATAGTGGGAGAAAGTGGCTGCGGCAAGTCGGTTACAGCCCTGTCCATGCTCCGTCTTATAGCTTCACCGCCGGGAAAAATTCTTTCCGGAAATGTAATTTTCCAGGGCAGCGACCTTTTACACATGAAACCGGGCCAGCTAAGAAAGATAAGGGGAAAGGGTATTGCCCTCATTCTCCAGGAACCCATGTCTTCGCTAAATCCATCCTGGACCATAGGCCGTCAGATTATGGAGGCTATCGAACTCAATCAGGGGATTAAAGGTAGAGAGGCAAAGGACAAAGCCATTGAAATGCTGAAGCTGGTGAGGATACCTGCGGCTGAAAGCAGATTTAACAACTATCCTCACGAGCTGTCGGGCGGGATGAAACAGCGTGTCATGATAGCTATGGCTCTGGCTTGCAGGCCCCAGATTCTTATAGCCGACGAGCCCACAGCTTCTCTGGATGTGACCATCCGCCCAATCTATTAAATCCGCCGCCCGGGTGCAGATTTAACCCGAGGTGTGCCCTTGCAAAAGAAATATGCCGTGAAAAGGACCCCGATTATCAGCGGGTAAAGGGATCAGACAGACGCTGGGTAAGATGCCATTTTCCGCTGGTACAGTAGATTAAAAATTAAAAGGAGGAAAAATTATGAGAAAAACCTTATTAACAATATTGATTCTAGTGCTGGCAGTTGCATTGATGGCGGGGTGCGGAGGACCTGCGCAGCAATCCCAACAGGGAAGTTCTTCTAACAGCACCTCTTCTGGCACATCTACTCCTGCAAAAGATTCTATAGTTATTGCCTTACAGGGCGAGCCCTCTACCCTTGATCCTCAGTATGCCGATGACGGCAACATGAGGGCGGTAACCGACAACGTTTTTGAGAGGCTGATGGAACTCGACGGCAAGACCCTGGAACCAAAGCCCGGGCTTGCCACCGACATTAAAGCAGTGGACTCCACCACATGGCAGCTTACATTGAGAGAAGGAGTCAAGTTCCATAACGGCGACCCGTTTACAGCAGAAGACGCAGTATTTTCCATAAAGAGGATCATTGACCCTGCTTACAAATCTCAGATAGCTGGCAACTTCTCCACCATAAAGGATGCAAAAGCCATTGATGACAAGACCATACAGATTATCACGGATGG
Organism: Tepidanaerobacteraceae bacterium; assembly: GCA_029982615.1. Taxonomy (GTDB): domain Bacteria; phylum Bacillota; class Thermosediminibacteria; order Thermosediminibacterales; family Tepidanaerobacteraceae; genus JANLFP01. The sequence goes on from JARRBK010000041.1 coordinate 15,377, forward strand.
GCCGGACCCCATTCTCCCCAAGAGATTGACCAAGCTGGATATTGTAGATAAAAAGTATGTTGAGGCAAACCCGGACAAGGTTGCCACCGCTCCAGTAGGCACCGGCCCCTATCAGGTTGAGTCCTGGAACCGCGGTGTGGATATAAAGATAAAGGCTTTTGACGGTTACTGGGGCAATAAGCCCGCCATTAAAGCCGCCACTTATAGATTCATACAGGAAGGTTCCACAAGGCTCTCGGCTCTGAAAGCCGGTGAGATTGATCTGGCGGTCAATATGCTCCCCGAGTATGTTGATCAATTGCCTGCTTACAAGACATCTGACGGTATTGAATTCACATTCTTAAGATTCAATACTCTGAGGGGCCCCATGAAGAATAAACTCATAAGACAGGCGGCATGCTATGCCATCGACAGGGATACGCTGGCCAAGAGCCTGTTCATGGGATACGCCAATGTGGCGCAAGGGCAGATGGCAAAGCCCGGTTACTTTGGATTTAACGACAGTCTGAAGCCGTACCCATACGACCCTGAAAAAGCGAAACAACTCCTTAAAGAAGCCGGCTATAATGGAGAAGTTATCCAATTGGTTTCCGAACGTGGAAGATGGCTCAAAGACGGCGAGCTTTCGGAAGCCGTGGCATCCATGCTCACAGACGCGGGATTTAATGTAAAGCTCACATTCTTGAGCTGGCAGGAATGGCTGGATACCCTATTCAATGTAGAAAAAGCCCCGGATATCATGTTCAGTTCCAACGGCAACGAACTGTTTGATATGGACAGGTTCTACCAGGCCATCATAAAGACCGGAGGTCCGCAATCCACATATTCCAATCCCGAGATAGATAAGAAGATAGATGCAGCCAGAAACGAAATGGATACTCAGAAGCGGCTTCAGCTTTACAAGGAATTGTCCCAGGCGGTGTATGACGATCCTTTCGGCATTCCTCTTCTCAATCTGAAAGATATATACGGAATGTCAAAGAATCTGGATTGGGAACCCAGGCAGGATTCCAGGATAACGGTCTATGAGATGAAGTTGCAATAGAATCCTTACGGGGAAGGTTTTAAGCCTTCCCCCCTATCTAATAGGGGGTTACTATATGAAAAGATATATAATTATGCGTTTGTTGTATACGGTTGTAGTAATACTTGGCGTATCTATCCTGGTTTTTATTATAACCCACGTCATCGGCAATCCGGTAAATACAATGCTC
>JARRBK010000042.1 GCA_029982615.1 Tepidanaerobacteraceae bacterium
ATCGAAGTTTCAGGGAAAAATGCGAAGGAATGTCAGGCCACCGATTGCGCCACCTTTGAATATAACGGCAAGCCTTCAAAAAATGAAAAAACACAACAGACCAGGGAAAAGGGAGAAAAGTTTAAATTAAATTAAGTTAGCGCAGAAAAAACCCGCATTAAGCGGGTTTTCTTATCCATATTCTATTATATATATTTATTTATATCAAAGGGCCATGCGGTAACGCCGCCGTCCAGTATCTTCAGCTTTTGTACACCAAGGTGCTTTAAGGTTAGATAGGCAAGATATGCCCTCAGGCCGATTTTGCATACAACTACCGTTTCTCTTTGTTTGTCGATCTCTCCCGCTCTTTGCCGTATCTCTTTTAACGGGATGTTCCTGGCACCGGGAATGGTCCCCACCAGGTATTCGGCTTCTTCCCTTACATCTATAATCTGCAGGTCCAGGTCGGAGAGCCTGTCTTTCAGCTCCAGCGGTGAAATACCCTCCAGCTTGCCCAGAAGTTTGTTTCTTGCCACATTGGCTGCCACTATGGTGGAACTCATGGCCGAAGAAAAGGGCGGAGCATAGGCCAGGTCCAGTTTGGCCATGTCTTCTACCGTTCCTTTCAGGGTTATAACGGTGGCTGCTATGTCGATGGGTTTGTCCACCACTCCTTCGCCGATAATTTGAGCTCCCAGCAGCCTGTGGGTGGCTTTGTCCACCACGAGTTTTGTGACGATATTTTTGGCTCCGGGGTAGTAGTGGGCCCTGTCGTGGGCGGGAACAATTACGGTTATGATGTTGTATCCTGCGCTTTTCGCATCCCTCTCGGAAAGGCCGGTCTTTGCCACATTGATATCAAAGAGTTTTACCACGGTGGTCCCCAGAACGCCCTCAAGGCTTTCCTTTTCACCCTTTGGATAGAGGTTCAGCGCCGCCACCCTGCCCATTTTGTTGGCGGTGGACCCCATGGGGAACCATGCGGGCTTGCCGGTGACAAGGTTTATGTTTTCGGCACAGTCGCCCACGGCGTATATATCGTGTATATTCGTCTCCATGTTTTCATTTACTTTAATGGCACCCTTTATTCCCAGTTCGATGCCTGCACCGGCGGCAAGCTGCGTGTCGGGCTTAACACCGATGGACAGGAGCACCATATCGGCATCTATTTTTCTTTTATCGGTGAGAAGAGCTGTAGCTTTTCCATCTTCGCCTTCGATGGAAAGGGCTTTTTCTGACGTGAATACGTCTACTCCCTTTTCTTTTAAATGTTTTTCAGCCAGCAGGGCTATCTCTTTATCGAAATTGGGAAGGATCTGGTCCAGCAGTTCCACAAGTGTCACTTTCACTCCCCGAAGGGTGAGGTTTTCTGCCACCTCCAGGCCGATAAATCCTCCGCCTACCACCACGGCCCTCCTGATGCCCTGGTTTTCCACTGCATCTCTTATCTTGAAGGCATCAGTGACGCTGCGGAGGGCATACACATTTTTGAGTTCTATGCCGGGAATGGGCGGCACTATGGGCTTTGCACCGGTGGCCAGCACCAGTTTGTCATAGGGGAATTCTTTTTCTTCTCCGGTCACCATGTCTTTGGCTTTAACCACCTTTTGCGAAGGGATGATTTTTTCAGCCCGGGTGTGCAGGAGCACTGTGATGCCCTTTTCCTTGAATTTCTCGGGGTTCATTACGGTGAGGTGCTTTTTGTCCTTTATTACATTTCCGATATAGTATGGCAGGCCGCATCCAGCGTAGGAAATGTAATCTTCTTCGGTAATTACTGTAATCTCCAGGTCCGGGTTTTCCCGGATGGCTTTGGCGGCGGTCTTGGTGCCGGAAGCCACGCCGCCGATTACAACGAGCCTTTGTTTCATAAAATTCCACTCCCTTTATTTTATCTTAGAAATAGGTTAAGTACATGTCTTATAGTCAGCCATATCTCTGGTATGCCTTATTGTTAATAAATTAACATCACCCCTAGAAAGGAATATTAGCTAGAGGTGACATGGAAAAATTAAATAGTATTTGAACTTTTCATTGGTTATAAAAAACAACTAGCACTTTTTAAAAGGTATTCCTTCATCCAGCAAAATTTCGGCTACCCACTTTGCAGCCGTACCCACTACGTGCGTGCATTTGTCCCTGTGAGCCCCTGCTTCTTCGAAAGCTTTTTTTTCGTCGGGATCGCTTATGTCATAGTTCCTCCCAAATATGAACTTTTGCACAGCCGGGCATGTTTCTCCTCCATAAGTTTCTATAAAAAGCCTTCGCAGCTTTCTAACAAGCTCGCGGTATCTGAACTTGGAACCGCTCATACTATAATGTTCTAGATCTCTTCCGAAAAAGTAAGAAATAATCATTATACCTCCTGCGAACGCTCCGCATGTGCCTTTAGCCTCGTCGGCAATTCCTCCTGAAAACCCGCTGGCCGCCTTAAAAACAATTTCGTCTACGTCAAAAAGTTCGACTATAGCCGCTATAATCGCCTGAGAACAGCCCCTGTATGTGCCTTCGTAGTAGTAGCCTTTTTCATAGGCTTTGTCTAGAATATGCTTTTTTAAATCTTTTTCCATCATTTTCACTCCGATATCCAAAATGAAAAAAACTAGAATTCCGGCCTTTCATTGGGATACAGTATCGCTTTTACATCATCCCCATTTTGAGAACGCACAAATGCGGTTTCCCATTCTTCGATAGGAAAAATGCTTGTAGCCAGTAATTTGGTGTTGACTTTTCCCTGTTTTAATAATTCAAGAGCGGTTATCCACGATGAAGGTTTTTGACTTCTGCTGCCTATAATATTAAGTTCGCGATGGACAAGGTTGTCAGCATTAATCGTAATTTGTGGGTTCGCAAAAAGACCCATCTGGACGTACTGGCCTTTCTTCCTTAGAATATCAATACCCAATTTGACTGCCGAGTGGGAGCCGGAACACTCAAAGACTAGGTCTGCTCCATAACCATTGGTGAGGTTCAAGACAAATGATTTCAAATCGGTTTCATCGGAGTTGATGACATAGTCGATACCAACTTTCCCGGCAAGTTCAAGTCTCGTCGTATCTTTAGAAATACCTGCTATTATGACCTTCACACCGGCAGCTTTTGCCACCTGGGCGGTCAATAGGCCAATAGTCCCGGGGCCGAACACCACCGCTATATCCCCAGCCCTGGCGCCGGATTTTTCCATTACTGCGTGGACGCCGCATGCCAGCGGTTCGGTTAGCGCTGCCGAAACAAAATCAACATTTTCCGGAATGATATGGACGCTTTCCTGTCTGGATATGGCATACTGGGCAAACCCTCCATTGACATGCGTGCCCAATCCTTTTCTATTTGAACATATGTTATAATCCTTTGTTTTGCAATAATCGCAAGTCCCGCAGGTCTCAAGCGTAGTTTCGGTGGTTACCCTGTCGCCGATTTTAATTCCCGTCACACCTTCTCCCACTTCCACCACAATTCCTGAAAATTCATGCCCGGGGACCAACGGTATGGATACTTTATGCTGTCCCTGCCATATCAACAGATCGGTGCCGCATATTCCGGCCGCCATCACCTTGATTTTAACCTGGCCTTTATCCGGGACCGGTTCGGCTATATCAGCCAAACGCATATTCCCAAATCCTGCTTCATATTTCATAAGTGCTTTCATAATTTAACCTCCGGATGCTAGATAATATACTGCAATCGTTCACTTCAATTTTTCTGCCCATATTGAAAAAGAAACAAATCCCTGGCTTTTTGAACTTCTGATTCCGGTAGAACTACCGGTTCGCCTATGCTTTTTGCCGCAAAATATGCCTTTGCCGCATCTTCAAGCATAACTGCCGCCACTAGCGCGTGCCTCACATCGGGTCCCACGGACACCACGCCGTGATTCGCCAGAAGACAAGCGCGCCTGTCTCCAATCGCTTCTAGGATGGCCGGTCCCATCTCATCGGTTCCGACGGGAGTATAACGGGCCACCGGCACGCTCCCGCCCACTTCGTTGGCCAGTGTGGTCAAAACGCACGGAATTTCTTCATGAAGCGAGGCAAAGCAACTCGCAAAAGTGGAATGAGTATGAATTATTCCATTAATATCCTTACGGTTCTTATATATATACAAATGGAATTTGGTGTCTACAGAAGGTTTCCATTTTCCATCGATTACATTGCCTTCAGCGTCCAGTATGACAATATCTTCCGGGTTCAGACCCTCGTATTCCATACCGCTGGGCGTTATCGCAATAAATCCAGTGATCGGATCCCTGCCGCTTACATTTCCACCGGTGAGAGTCACCAATCTGTATTTTACGAGATTTAAAGATGCATCCAGAACCTGTTTTCTTAATTCTTGAAGCATCATAAAAATTACCTTCCTCCCTATTGTTATTATTAAAATTATTGTATAAATTGAGACCTCATGAGCCAGTAATTTTTTAGGCTTTTTTTCAATTCGCTGTATATATCAAATAGTTCCATGTATTTTTCGTGTCTTGCTGCATTAGGTAAAAATAAATCAAAATCGTTACGCGGTATCATTGAAAAATCTTCAATATTTAAGCCTACTTTTGTCAGAGAAGTAATGCCATATATCCCATTTTCTCTTACCAGAGGTCTTTTTACGGCTTTCCCCATTATGTCCGCAAACATCTGGCACAAAAGATCGCTTTGAGCCCCTCCCCCTGAGACATGTATTTCTGTCACATCAGAGGGAAATGCGCTGTAACAATCGTATAGGGATAGTGCAAGACTTTCATAAGCCGCTCTCAATATGTGAAATCTTCCATGCCTTGCCGTTAGGCCATGCACGCCGGCACAGGCGTCAGGGTCTCTGAAAGGCGCCCTTTCTCCGTAAAAATACGGCTGAATAATAACTCCATCGCTTCCCACCGGCAATTTCTCAATCTTGGATTCTATTTCTCCAAAAGAAAGTTCGCATGCCAGCAAACTTTTCATCCGATCAATAGTTGAGGTGCCGTTCTGTGTGGCCATAACCCTCAGATATTTTTCAGGAATTACATAGCATAGATTACTTCCGCGGGTATCGTCATGGCAGACCTTCGCCTTATCGAGTATCATTTCATTGCATAGAGTCGTTCCGACGATTGTGCAGGCATCCATGGATTCCCTAAGACCCACTCCAAAGGCAGCGGCGGCCACGTCGATGGCTCCGGCAATCACCGGAACGTCTTTCGGAATGCCGGCCTCCCGGCTGGCGCTTTCGGTCACTTTTCCTATGATATAGTGCGATGGAAAAAGGTCTGGAAAGAGGTTTTTATAATCGAGCAAATTCATGACGTTCAGAAATTCTTCAACGTAAGTCTTTTCAAACACATTGATTGACGCCGTAGAAGCATCCGTGTAATCCGTCGCTATCTGCCCCGTCAGTTTATAATTGATCCAGTCCTTGCAGTGTAAGACATGAGCGGTATTTTTAACCGTTTCAGGTTCATTTTCCAAAAGCCATCTGAGCAGGACGGGTGCTGCACCAGCGAATATAGGCGTCGCCTTGTATTTAATGCAAACCTGTTTCAGCAAATCCTCATTTTCAAGACTCAACTTTCCGGCTCGAGTATCGTTCCACAAAATGGCGCGCCTCGCGGGTAAACCGTTTTTTGTTACAGGCCATAGGCCGTCGCCCTGGCCCGTCACGCCCAAGCCTACTAAGTCACTTGCGATATCTTCATTTCTTTTAAAAAGCTGACTCGTTACTTTGCAGACGATTTCCCATGTCCTATCCATATCCATCTCGGATGCCCCTTCAAAAGGGGAAAACACCTCGCAAATTTCACTTTCCATATCTATCAAATTTCCATCTGCATCCACAAGGCCCGCTTTTATTTTTGTAGTTCCCGCATCTATGCCTAAAATAACAGGTTTTCCCATCTTTTCACCCTGCCGAATTATAATTTTTTCAACGCATTATCAAAATCGGCTATTATATCTTCCACATCCTCTACGCCCACCGAAACGCGTATCATGTTGTCCGAGATCCCCATTCTTAGCCGTTCCTCAGGGGCAATCTTCCCATGTGTCATGGTAGCCGGATGTTCCACCAGCGTATCAAGATCTCCGAGGCTTACGGCATAATGCGCCATTTTCAAATTATTTATGACAGACTGGGCTTCCCTCAAACCACCCCTTACCGTAAAGCTTACCATTCCTCCAAAGCCATTTTTAAACATGGATTCGGCCAGCACGTGTTGAGGGTGGCTCTGGAGTCCCGGGTAAATGGCTTTTTCCACCTTCGAGTTTGTTTCCAGCCATTTTGCAAAAGCCATGGCATTATCACAGTGCTGCCTCATTCTAAGATGTAACGTCTTTAATCCCCTAAGTCCTAACCAACATGCAAAGGGACTTGGCACCGGGCCCAATTCCTGGTATATACCGCTTCGGATATTTTCTATAAAATCCGCCCTTCCAACTATAACGCCGCCAATATGGTCTCCATGGCCGTTTATATATTTCGTCGTACTGTGCACAACCACATCTACGCCAATTTCTAGCGGCCTGAAAAGATATGGAGTAGTAAAGGTGTTATCGACCATTGTCATCAATCCGTGCTTTTTCGCAAAAGATACCGCTTCCGGGATATTGGGCACTTCCATGGTTGGATTTAATATGCTTTCAATATAAATCATTTTTGTATTGGGTCTCATGGCTTTGGCTAATTCTTCTTCATTTAATTCATTTACAAAAGTGACTTCTATTTTAAATTCTTTAAAAATCCTTGTAAATAGTGCATACGTCCCGCCATATACCGTGTTGCACGATATGATATGGTCTCCCGAATGTACGAAACTCATTATTGCAAGCGAAATAGCAGCCATTCCCGAACCTGTTGCCAGAGCTGACTCGGCCCCTTCCAGAGCGGCTATCTTTTCCTGAAAAGAATTTTGAGTCGGGTTCCTGGAACGGCCGTAAGTGAAAATACCCCTTTTGTCCCCTGCGAGATATCTTTCCATTTTTTCCGGAGTGAACACATAGGTGCTTGTCAAAAACATCGGCGAAACAAGTGCCCCGGTATCAAGGTCCGGGTGTTGCCCTGCATGGACCGCTTTTGTTCCGAATTTAAATGTTTTGGAATCCATCATAATCCTCCTGTCAAAAATTAATCTTCGATTTATTCCTCCATGTCCGAAATTTTAAGGATAATCTTTATATGATTTCCGCTGTTTTTTATCAATTCCTCAAAGCCATCTTCAACAATACGGTCGAGGCTTATCTCGGAAGTAATTATATTTTCAATGGGAAAATTATTATTAGTCAAGTATTTCAGCGCCGACCCTATTTCGTCAACATATGCCTGTGATGACATGAGAATCCTTTCGCCTTCTTGAAACATATTCATATCTATTCTTGGCATGTTTTCATAGACTCCCATCACCATTATTTTTGAAGCATTTCTTGATAGTTTAAGAGAAAGGTCCAGCGTCTGTTCAGTCCCGACACATTCAAATACTATATCTGCCATTTCTCCATCCGACCAATTTTTGGTATACTCCACCACATCTACGAATTTTGTGGCTGCGTAATCTGCCCACAGTTTTCTTATAATCTGCTCTTTGGAATTTCCTCTCCCAATTACCAAAATATTCCCTGAACCTCGCGATATTGCTGCGATAAGGCAGCTTATACCAATCATTCCTGCACCTACAATGACTACTTTCTGACCTGTCAAATCATCCCCCAGAAGCTTTGCCGCATGAAACCCGCATGCCAGCGGTTCAGCAAGAACCGCTTTTTTTAACGATAAATTGTCGGGAATTTTAAAAAGCTGATATTGCGGGACGACCACATACTCCGCGAATCCTCCATCTCTGCTGATTCCATTGAATCCGAGCTTTTCGCAAATATTGTACCTGCCTTCCCGGCACCACCTGCACTCGCCGCAAAAAATGTTGCCTGAAGCGGTTACTCTGTCGCCCACCTTCCAGTCTTTTACATCATCCGCCACTTCAACAATAATGCCCGAAAATTCATGGCCCATTATCAGCGGAGCCATTTTGCCGGTCAGTCGGTGCGGTTTCTTCGCAGGAATAAAATTTGGCCCCACATATTCGTGGCGGTCGGTACCGCAGATTCCTGCATATGCAACTTTAATCTTTACATGTCCCGGAAGAACGCACGGTTCGGGCACATCCATGACTCTTATATCCTTATGGCCATACCATACAGCCGCTTTCATACCTTTCTCCCCCTTCAATAGAACACTCTGTTGATAAGCTGGTTGATAATTGCACTTGGCGGCAGGCCTTTTATGTTTTCAAAATCACTGTTTTTAACAAATTCCTTCGCCAATGATTTTATCTTGCTGATGAAGTTTAACGAAACTTCACATGCCGCAGAAGGGTCATCCCTGTACGGATATAGGTCTAAAGAGAGCCAGCCGTTATAGCCCAATCTCTCAAGCCAGTAAAACAATTCCAGATACTGCGGCCAGTGCACTGTCCCCAGGGGCATATCGTCATCGGCAATTCGGTAATTGTCATTTAAATGTATATGAAAAAGCCGTTTTTCCGCCATCAGCACACTGGCGATTTCGGCAGGGTTTTCTCCAGCATTAAATGCATGGCCTACATCGAGAGTGACACCCACATTTTTGCGGCCTGTTAGCACTGCAGCAGCCAGAGCTTTTCCCCCACTGTTTACCATACAGCTCATTCTGGGCTCGCTTACTTTATACTCCAATCCTAGATTTATGTCAGGGTTATGATCTGCACATTTTTTTAGGCTCTCCAAAAGATTAATCCACGCATCTGAATAATCGTTTTGAAATACATAATCGAATCCATCCTGGCCCAGCCAGAGATTTACCGTTTTTGCGCCCAGCTTATAAGCCACATCCATGGCTCTTGTCGTGAGTTCTATGGATTTTTTTCTGCGTTCCGGATCATAGGACGTAAACGAGCCCGTCTTCCATTCGGCATCACAAACAAGTTCTACGCCTATGGCCGATATTTCCAAATTCCTGCTTTCCAGGAGTTCGACGATGTTATCGAAATTTTTCTCGTTTAAATCCTGGGGAAAAGTAACTTCAACCCCTTTTACTCCCTTTAAATTGGAAATCAACTCTATCTTTTTTTCAAAATCAATATAATCTTTATATCCCTTCTCTACGTAGCGGTCTGAGCCCATGCCGTAGCACCAGACCCCCACGCTTAATCTGTCGTCTCTCATTTTGAATCCTCGCTCCATGCAAATTTTACCTTTTTCCGGTTCAATCTCCCAGGTAGGCCTTTAAAAGCTTTTCGTCGGAAAGAAGTTCTTTGCTTGTTCCCGATTTCTCGATAACTCCGGTCGACATAATATAGCCCCGGTCGGCTACTGACAGTGCCTTATATGCATTCTGTTCAACTATCAATATGGCTGTTCCGCTTTTGTTTATCTCTTTGAGGATTTCAAAAATCTGATTTACAATTATAGGAGCAAGCCCCAGCGACGGTTCATCCAGGAGCAGTAATTTGGGATGAGCCATAAGCCCCCTGCTTATGGCAAGCATTTGCTGTTCGCCGCCGCTCAATAATCCGCCGTATTGATGCTGTCTTTCCTTCAATCTCGGAAACAATGTATAAACCCATTCAAGATCCCGATTTATTCCATTCTTGTCATTTCTCAAAAATGCTCCAACCATTAAGTTTTCATAAACCGTAAGGTTGGGAAAGATCTGCCTTCCTTCTGGCACATGGACAATACCGCTTTGAACCACCTGGTAAGGAAAAGAAGGTATCTTTCTATCATAAAATGTTATGCTGCCGGATACCGGCTTCATTATCGCGGAGATTATTTTTAGCAGTGTCGATTTACCGGCGCCGTTTGCTCCAAGCACTGCGACACATTCTCCCGGTTTTACTTCTATACTGACGCCTCTTAAGGCTTTTATTCCTCCGTAAGCCGCATGAAGGTTGTCTATTTTTAACACGCTACATCTTCACCTCCAAGATAGGCTTCCCTGACCAGCTTGTTCGTTTGGATTTCTTTCGGCGTGCCTTCCGCAATTGTTTTGCCGAAATTCAATACTGTTATTCTTCTGCAGATACTCATAACCACATCCATGTGGTGTTCTACCATTAGGATTGTCAATTTAAATTTCTCTTTCAGCTCATTTATGAACTCCACTAACTCCTTCGACTCATCCCTGTTCATTCCCGCCGCCGGTTCGTCGAGAAGAAGAAGTTTGGGCCTGAGCGCCAGGGCTCTTGCTATTTCCAGTTTCCTTTGATGACCGTAAGGTAGACTTCCGGCCTTTTCATTCATTCTGTCATAAAGGCCCAGGATTTTCAGCAATTCTATACAGTTTTCTCTCAAATATTTTTCTTTCTTACCGAACTTGCTCAGGCGCAATATTGCTGCAAAAAGGTCATAATCCGCGTCCAAATGGCCTGCTATAAATACATTTTCAAGCACTGACAGCTGACTAAATAACCTTATATTTTGAAAAGTCCTGCCTATCCCTTCCTGAGCCACCTGGTACGGTTTTTTGTTTGTAATGTCTTTACCCATAAACTCTATTATCCCGCTGGTGGGTTTATAAATGCCTGTTATTGTATTGAATATGGTCGTTTTCCCCGCCCCATTGGGCCCTATCAGACCGTGAACGGTTCCCTCCTCGAGCGTGACCGAAAAATTGTCGATGGCACATACTCCTCCGAATTTTTTTGTGAGATTGTCTATTTTTAAGATTTCTTTCACTATGCCACCTCTTTTCTGCATCTAAACATGCGTCTTATTTGTAGCAGAAGGTTTTTTATCCAGCTTGCCGACAGTTCTTTATACCCCATCAGTCCATTTGGCCTGAGGGTTATTATCAATACAACGGCGATTCCGTAAAACAGCATCCGGTAATTGGCCACCGACCTCAATACTTCGGGCAGCAGCGTAAGTACGGTAGTCGCTATTATAGAACCGGTCAAACTTCCAAGCCCGCCGATAACCACGGTGATGGTGAGTTCCGATGATTTGTCCAGGTTAAACATTACCGGCGTTATAAACATATAATAATGGGCAAACAAAGCTCCTGCCCATCCCGCATACACGGCGCTCACGGTGAATGAGAGCTGTTTGAATCTTGCAGTATCTATTCCTACCGCATCGGCGGCTATTTCCTGTTCTCTTATGGCCTTTAGATTTCTGCCATATTTTGAATTCAGGAGATTTCTTGCTACAGTTATGGCGAGCACCACAGAAATCAGCACTATAAACAACGTGGTTTTCTGAGGGATTCCCGCATAACCGCGGGCTCCGCCGGTTATGGGATCCAAAAATTCGATCAAAACCCGCGTACACTCGCCGAAACCCAGTGTCGTTATTAAAAAATAATCCCCCTTGAGGCCCAGAGTCAATTTACCCAGTGCCAGACTAATCAGAGCCGCCACAAACATTCCGCCCAACAGCGAAATTATAAACGGCATATTGAATTTAGTGGTAAGGATGGCAGATGTATAAGCTCCTATTGCCATAAATCCGGCATTTCCAAAAGAGAACAATCGGGTAAAACCGGTCAGGATGGAAACCCCCAGAACCGCAATTATATTTATTCCTATTAAAATAATGACCCCTTCAACATACCCGGACATTAAAACACCCGCTTTCTAGGCTTTATCCTGAATGTCGATGCCGAACAAGCCGCTCGGCTTTATCAATAAAATTGCAATCAGCAATCCAAAAGTAAACAAATCTCTTAATCCGGATGTAATAAATCCGGAGACAAACACTTCCATTATGCCGATTATAAAAGCTCCCACTATGGCTCCCCTGACGCTGCCCAAACCTCCGAAGACAGAAGCGATAAAAGCTTTCAATGAAACATTTCCCATCTGGGGATATACAGTATATTTCAACCCCAGGAGGACGCCGCCGGCTCCAGCAAAAGAACCCGCCAATAAAAACACCAAAGTAATGTAAAAATCAATATTTATTCCCATTAGCGAAGCTGTAATCATATTTGATGATGCCGCTCTGATAGCCAGGCCAAACTTGGTTTTTGTTATTAACAATTCCAGCAAGGACATGGCAATAATTACAAATGCCATGGAAAATATATCCAGCACACCTATTTTTATACTCCCAAGCGAAATGGCCTTGACCGGAATCACGGGCGGATATGTTCTGAATTTGGGACCGAGAAATACGATTACCATGTTTTGAAAGGTTACCGACAACCCCATTGCCGCAATCATCAAAAACATCGTAGGAGCATTGTTGCGTCTTATGCGGCGATAGGCCAGCCTTTCATTTAATATACTGATGACGCCGGCTCCGAGCAGTGCGGTAAGGGCCGACAACCAGAACGGCATTCTAACCGTAGCTACACATAAAAAACCTATATAAGCGCCCAACATCGCCACATCTCCATGGGCCCAGTTTGAAAAGCCCAAAAGGCTGTATATCAAAGCATAACCTGTTGCCATTAATGCATAAATTCCCCCAATGGATACGCCGTTGACCAGTTGCTGAATAAACATTTCAATCACCCTGCCCCTTGTGGTTTACAAGGGAGAACATTGCGTTCTCCCTTGCGTAAATTCCCTATGGCGTAAAATCGCCTACATACTCAAACTGAGATGATTTTATTTGATACACACTGCATGGTTTGGTAGGGTTGTGCGTAGCGGGATCCACTGTTATGGAACCCATCAATCCCTTGAAATCTTTCGTATTTTCCAGGGCATCTTTCAGTGCGGTAGGATCGACTTTCCCCGCTCTCTCTAATGCATCCTTTATCCAATACAAACCGTCATGTCCAAACAGCGCTTCGGTTTCAGGATTTATACCGAATTCCTTTTTATATGCTTCGGCATAGGGTTTGGTGGCCGGATTTGCAAAGGAAGGTTGAGATGTATAGTAGCATCCCTCCAGCGCAGGTCCGGCCATTGAAAGCAGTTCCTTGGAGTCCCAACCGTCGCCGCCCAATAGTGTAGCCTTGATACCCAATTCTCTTGCCTGATTCGCTATCAACGCCACATCTTTATATATCCACGGCACCAGTACCACATCAGGATTCAGGGGAGCTATTTTGCTGAGTTGCGCTCTGAAATCATTATCTCCAGAATGTGCATCCACTTTGATCAACACTTTTCCACCATTTTGTTCAAACTGCTTTATAAAGAACTCAGTTAAACCTGTAGAGTAATCCGAGCCAATGTCAGTTATTATCGCGGCAGTTTTAGCTTTTAATTCCTTTGTTGCAAAAGTTGCAAGAACTTTGCCCTGGAAAGGATCTATAAAACCAATTCTGAAAGAATATGGATGCAGCTTTCCGTTCTCATCCACCGTTACCTTTGGATTTGAGCATGCGGTACCAATGAGAGGTATCTTTTTTTGGTCCGCTATAGGCGCCATCGCTATATTGCAGCTGGAAAAATTGGTTCCTATGACCGCAATTACTTTTTCTTCGTCGACCAGTTTATTGAACGCATTTACTGAATCTACGGGATTTCCTCTTCCGTCAAGCCCGATTACTTCAACTTTCTTTCCCAGAATGCCGCCTTTTTCATTTATTTCCTTTGCGGTAAGTTTCATTCCGTTTAATCCGGCCTGGCCCCATACCGCCGTATCACCAGAAAGTGCACCAACATATCCTATTTTAATAACATCTTCTTTTGCTTGATTTGAACCGCATCCAGATAAACTCAATATAACAACGAGAAACATTAAACCTAAACATAACGTTCTGTTCAGTTTTTTAATTTTCAACCGATTCTCCTCCTTTTTCTATTTTTGTTTTTTTTAACTTTTTATATTACCCTTTTATTTTCATTTTCACCCCCCTCGTCTAGTTCAATAATCTTTTCGGCTGTAGCTTTATCTGTAACCAAAACATCGGGTATATTTCCCTTTAGAGCCCCAAGGATAGCATGTGCTTTATGAGTGCCCCCAGCAATACAAATAACCGAGTGAACTTTTTTCAATGAATTCAGCGATATACCCATTATCAAATCATCCAGCCCGGAACTGCATGGTGAACCGTCCTCCATAAAAAATCGCATACATACATCTCCGACGGCCCCTCTTCTAATCAACTCCGCCCGCCACTGAGAAGAAAGATGGCCTTTTTTAAAAAGAATTGAATCGGGAGAAATAGTTCCTATACCGACTAATGCTATAGTGGTCTTGGCACCGAGTTCTAGAATTTCTTTTATATTTTTATCTTCCAAAAGCCCTTTTTTAACTTCGGGATTGGTAACCACAGCGGGGCAATGGAGCAAGACCGGGCTGCTGTTAAACACCATGCTCAGCCGCCTGGCAAGTTCCGCCGCCTCTAGATTCTCAGCTCCATTGTTCAGCCCGCCTACCAGCTGAACCACTTTAGTCCCTTCAATGCCGAAAGGCTGTAGTTGATTTACCAGTTCGAACAGAGTGTGTCCCCAGGAAATTCCGATGATGTCATCAGGGGTCACTATTCTTTTGAGATAATCTGCGCCGGCCTGTCCGAGAATTTGTAAAATATTATCATCATCTTGCGCATTTATTATTATGGCTTCCCTTAAATTAAAGCGCCGTTCAAATTCGGTTTCCAAACTATTGCACGACATAATAGGCTGAATGATATTTATTTGAACTATACCCATACTTCTGGCTTCAGCAATAAGTCTGAACACTTTCGATGTAGAAAGCTGAAGTTTTTCGGCAATTTCCCGTTGGGATTTTCCTTCCATATAATAAAGGGTTGCGGCTTTGGCTCTCAATCTTTCATGTTCATTCCAGTACATTGACCTATCACCACCTTTATATTAATTCATTGAGGAAAATATTTTTTTCCGAAAACAAGGTAAAATATTTTTCATAAATGAAATATTTTCTATGTTATTATATATTCGACACAACTTTTCATTTTCCTTCTTTTATAAAAAATTTTTTATCCGCTTGAAACCTTCATAATAACTCTCAGATTTTCCTGCAACAACCTGCAGGATTTTTATTGTTTTTCTAGAATTATTATTAAATTTAAATTGTCCGGCGAGGTGAACATCATGGGAATAACCG
>JARRBK010000043.1 GCA_029982615.1 Tepidanaerobacteraceae bacterium
TAAAACTGGGTTAGTTAAGTATTGTCTTTTTTACAAAAAGTGAGCTAAATAATTTCCATTTTGTTATTTTTAGGTACTTGACTTTTTACCGCAGGACTTTTACTGATTTTATCTATTTTTATTGTAACAGATCTAAGGCTTATGCATCTAGAAAATATAAAATAAGGATACCTTCTGCCGGTATCCTATTCTTGTTATTTCATTCTTTATATGCCTCATTTTGGTGCGGAGAGCGGGAATCGAACCCGCACGGTTATCCCATACGCCCCTCAAACGTACGCGTCTGCCAATTCCGCCATCTCCGCATTGACATTAAATATTATAACCCGTTATTACATCGATGTCAATATGGTATGACATTCTTTGTTTAGCCGAACAATTTTTATGCGAGAGTGATAAGATGCCCCTAATAGCCTGTTATCAGCCTTAACCCAAAATATATCGCCAGCACTACGCCGAAAATCATCAGCATTGGGGGCAGCACCAGCTCAAAAACAGCTATTATCATGGCTATAATATCCTTTGTGCCAAAGCCTGATTTTTGCCCCGGGCTGTCGCTACGGTCATTTTTTCTCATATTTACAGCTCCTTTATTCGATAAAGATTTTGTCGCAGTTTACTCAACCCACCAGTTATCGATGCTGCTGAAAATATTGATCGGGTTCGGTTGAAATCCTTTTATTCTCTTGTTTACCGCCATCAGGTCATTTGGGCTGTAAAGAAAAATGTACGGAAGTTCGCTGCTGATAATTTCCTGTGCTTGATAAAGGAGCGTTTTCCTTTCGTCTTCCAGGTTTGATGACTCTGCTTTTATCATTAATTCATCGAGCTGAGGGTTTACATAAGATACAAAATTATATCCGCTCTTTATTTCGTCCTTCGAGAACATAAACCTTAAATCAGGATTGGGTGAAAGCTTCCACCCCATAATAGCAGCCTCATATTTTCGCCCCATAACTCTGGTTTTCAGTTCATCCCACGATAAATCTACTATTTTTACAGATATGCCTGCTTCTTTCAAGTCCTTTTGTATATCTGAAGCTGCCTGGTACCGAGAAGTGTTGGATGTGTTTACCAAAAGTTCGAATTCAAACTTAACTTTCTTACCGTTCAACTTTTTCTCCAGCACGCCATCACCATCTTCATCGTTCCATCCTGCTGATTTCAACATCTGTACAGCTTTATCTCTGTTGAAAACCTGATGCTGCATTTGAGGATTGTAAGCCCATGAAAATGGTAATATCGGGCCGTCTATAACTACGCCCTTGCCCTGGGTAGTATCCTGCAATATCTTGTTTCTATCTATGCTCATCAGAATGGCCTGCCGCACTCTGACATCACTGAACAGTTTGTTTTTTAGATTGAGAGCCAAGAATTCAAAATAACGTGAAGGGTAATGGAGAAGATTGACATTCGACATATTTTGAAATGCGCCCCAGTCTTGGGCTTCTATCGGCACCATATCAATCTCTTGGTTCTTAAAAGCTTGTTTCATAGAATTTACATCTGGAAATATACGGATAACAATCTCATCTATATGAGGTTTTATGCCGTAATAGTTTTCATTTTTCTTCAGTTCTATTGTATCGCCATCCTGCAATACAACCTTATATTTGCCGGTCCCTATCGCCTCTGGTTTGTTCTGTGTTTCAGAAGACTTTTTAGAAAAATATGAAGCCGGCACTATCCCGCTGCTCATATCATAGAGGAAGCCAGCATCGGGTTTAAACAGGTTTACGACTACGGTCTGAGCATCGGGTGCAAAATAACTCTCGATATTATCAAATCCTGGAAATACTTTAATTCTATCCTGTTTCTCTTTTTGAGCCTTTATCCGCTTTATCTCATCAAAAGTCGCAATTACATCATCAGAAGTAAAGTGGTTTCCATCATGCCACTTTGCATTATTTACTAATTTAAATGTATATACACAGCCGTCCGAAGAAATTTCCCAAGAAGAAGCCAACCCTGGTCTTATACGCCCCTGTCCATCAATGTTGACTAAGCCTTCATATATCAGCGAGTCTATAGATTTTTCCTCATCGGTTTCTGCCTGCAGAGGATCAAGATGTATGGCAGAGGTTACCCCAATAGTTATTTTCCCGCCGTTTTTCGGAGTTGCGGAAATACTGTCTTCAGATTTTTTCTCCTGAGCAGGACTCTCAGGCCTGCCGGAACACCCGGATAGCAAAAAAGCTGATATCAATAAAATTATTAAAAAAACCATTGATTTTTTCATGGTTTCCTCCCGAAAATATTGGGGCTTTGCCTGAAATATCGCAAAAACTGCCTATAATAAGAAAATAATTATTTCCTGCAACTAGCATGTCAAAAAAATTATAATATATCCTTTGGGCTGGGTCAAATTCCAATGGTTGGAAATTTTTCCTTGTAATGATTCAATATTTTTGTTAAAATATTTAAGCGAATTTTATTGAATTTTCAAAGGAGGATTGCTAATGTCAGAAAAAACTTTCGTATTGATAAAACCCGATGGCGTCAAACGCGGTCTCGTAGGAGCGATATTACAGAGATACGAACAAAAAGGGTTGAGAATTATCAAGGCAAAACTCATTCAAGCATCAAAAGAGCTGGCTGAAAAACATTATCAGGAGCACTCTTCAAAACCTTTCTTTCCAGAGCTCATAGATTACATCACTTCCGGACCGGTTTTTGCCATGGTGCTGGAAGGCGACAAAGCCGTAAGCCTGGTGCGGTTGCTGAACGGTGCGACCAAAGTCGAAGAAGCGCTTCCCGGCACCATCCGCGGGGATTTTGCCACCTCCACCACCGAAAACCTGGTTCATGGCTCCGACAGCGCTGAAAGCGCCGAGCGCGAGATTTCCCTATGGTTTCCCGACGATTGAGCTCACATCATTCTTTTAAGCCTAGGATTATCAATCATCCCCGGAATCCTGCCCCTTTTTGCTATGGGAGTCCCGTCCACCATTTTTAAATCAAGAGTCATGTCTATAGGAGACGCTCCGGATATGTAACTTCCTACTCCAAAAGCATCCGCTCCAGCAGCGGATAATTCCCTGATCCTTTCGGGAGTTAAACCGCCTGATACGAATATTTTTACATAATTGTATCCTTTCTGGTCCAGCCTCAGCCTTACTTCATTTACAAGTTCCGGAGTTACCCCTCCCCTCTCGCTGGGAGTATCCAGCCTTACTCCCTCAAGAGCTCTTCCCAGGGCTTCCGCTACAGCCAGAGCTTCCTCAGCCTCGTCCTTGAAAGTGTCCACCAGTATTATTCTGGGAGAGTCCGGAGGCATGATTTCGTCATAGGTTCGAGCCACAGAAACCGTATCGCCAGCCATCAACATGGCGGCGTGGGGAATGGTGCCCGAAGGTTCTCGGCCGAGCAGTTTTGCAGCTAGAATGCAACTGGCATTGTTGGCCCCACCGATTACAGCGGCCCTTTCCATAACCGGCGCCACAGCAGGATGAACATGCCTTGCCCCGAAACATATGTATACTTTTTCGCCCGCAGCTTCCCGGCATTGTCTCGATGCAGTGGCCCAGGCGCTGGAATGAGCCAACATTCCCAACACCACCGTCTCAAACATTCCGAATTCTTCATAAGGCCCAATTATCCGCATCACTGTATCTTTGGGCTCAAAAGGCTCTCCCTCAGCAAGGGAATATATCTCGATATCTTTATCATTTAACAGGTTCAGCACTTCTTCCACTCCGCAAAGGATTCCGGCTCTTCTGGCGAATATTTCGGCCACTACCTTTTTTTGGGAAAGTCCCATGTGCCTCAGAATTTCTAACGTCTTGATAAAATATATATCCGTTGTTAATCCCGCTTTTATTTCATCATGATTTGCAGAATAAAATCTCCTTTCAGAGTCTATTTTAAATTTTCTAACATCCGTTAAATTTTTGATTTCATCCATAAAGTTATAACTCTCCTCCTTATTTTTCATGAATCTAATCTGTACAATCTTTTATACCACTTATAAGCCTTTTTTACCTTTGCCACAAATGCCTTTGTCTCCCCAAAGGGGATGTCATCTTCCGCCTTTTGCTTTATCACCCCAGATTTTATCCATTCCCTGACATTTCCTCTTCCACCATTATAGGCAGCCAAAGTTAAGGTAAAATCTTTATCGAACTCCTTCAACAGTTCTGTCAGATACCAGGTTCCTATTTTAATATTTATTTCAGGTATTACGAGTTCTTCAATTTTAAAGTCCTTCAAATTCATTTTTTGGGCAGCCCATTGGGCAGTGTCGGGCATTATCTGCATAAGCCCCACTGCACCCTTGTCAGACACCACGTTTGGCGAAAAGCCGCTTTCCACCTTTATCACAGCAGCAATCATATACGGGTCCACGCCGTATTCCTTGGCATATCTTACTATAATTTTTTCATACTTTAAGGGATAAAGATACTTCATAAACCACAAAAAATTGTTATAGAGAGCCGCAATTCCTACCATTACTGCGAGTACTGCTGCAACCTTTTTCAACACTGCCGGATAATATCCCTCCATAATTCATCTATCTTCCGACCAGTTTCTTCAATGTTTCCGCTGTTATCAATAATTTTATCAGCCATTTTTACTTTTTCTTCAAGGGGCATCTGAGCTTTTATCCTGTTCATGGCGTCTTTGTAGCTCATGCCCCTTTCTCTGGCCAGAAGCCTTTTAAGCTGAGTCTTCTCATCCACCGCCACTAGCCACACCTCGTCCACCATGGAATTAAGGCCTAATTCCAGCAGCAGTGCGGCATCTATCACCACTATTTTTTCTCTCTTTTTTCTGTAATAGTCAAGCCTTTTTTTTATCTCCTCCATTATGGCCGGATGGGTAATTCGATTCAATTTTTCCAGCTCGGCACTATCGGAAAATACTATGCTGCCCAGTTTTTTTCTGTCAATATTTTCATTGTCACAAAGTATTCCCCGGCCGAAGCAATCAATTACCGCTTTCCACGCGGGTTTTCCCGGCCTCAGTATTTCCCGCGAAATTTCATCTGCATCTATTATAGCAGCACCTTTGTTGCGAAGCAACATAGAAACAGTGCTCTTACCGCTGGCTATGCCTCCGGTAAGTCCTATAACTTTCAAAGCAAAGCTCCCCCCGGAAATTCAGTTTAAAGTTCTTCCCATGTGTAGCCCGTTTTAAAGTCTACCACCAGCGGAACTTTTAAAGGTACGGCATTTTCCATATCGCGCCGAACTAATTCTAAAACATCCGAAAGCTCATGCTGTGGAACATCCAGAATCAGTTCGTCATGGACCTGTAAAAGCATTTTGGATTTCAGCCCCACTTTTTTCAAATCCTTGTACACTTTTACCATCGCAGTTTTTATTATATCTGCAGCACTTCCCTGAATAGGCGTATTCATAGCGACCCTCTCAGCAAAAGACCTGAGGTTGTAGTTTTTGCTGTTTATATCCGGGACATAACGCCGCCGATTCATAATCGTGGTTACATATCCCGTAAGCCTTGCCTTTCTGATGGTCTCCCTAACATAATCCCTCACTCCGGGATATCTTTGAAAATAGGCTTCTATGTAATCCCGGGCTTCTTCGTTAGAAATGCCCAGGCTCTGGGCCAGGCCAAAATCGCTAATACCGTAAACTATACCAAAATTTACTGCTTTTGCCCGATCTCTCAACAAAGGCGTCACCTCCTGAGGCGGTATGCCGAATACCTCGCCAGCAGTCCTAGTATGAATATCTTCCCCCTTAACAAAAGCGTCTATCAGGCTGTCATCTCCGGAAACATGGGCCAAAACCCTGAGCTCTATCTGGGAGTAATCCCCAGATAACAGCACGTGCCCTGGGCCATCCGCTTCAAATACTCCTCTGATGCGCTTTCCTTCCTCGGTCCTTACTGGAATGTTCTGAAGATTGGGGTCTGTGCTGCTTATGCGTCCAGTAGAAGTGACCGTTTGATTGAAGCTGGTATATATTCTCCCACTGCTTTCATCCACCATGGCCAACAGCCCATCGGCATAAGTGGATTTCATTTTCATCAGGAAGCGGTATTCTAGGATTTTATCAATTATCGGGTGCACCGGCTTCAATTTTTCAAGAACTTCTGCATCAGTGGAATAGCCCGTTTTTTTCTTTTTTACCACCGGCAGAGCCATTTTTTCAAAAAGCACTTCCCCAAGCTGTTTTGGGGAATTTAAATTAAACTCCACGCCTGCCATGCCGTAAATCTCCCGGCTCAATTTATCCAGTTTGTCTCCAAATTCCCGGGACAATTCTTTCAATTTCTTAAGGTTTACCTTAAAACCCGATTCCTCCATGTCGGACAACACCACGCTGAGTGGCATTTCCACTTCAAAAAAAAGTTTTTCCATTTCATATTCTTTTAGCCTTTCCAGCATGTATTGCATTAAAGCTTCCAGAGCCGCTACGGCTGCACCAGCATTCTGTTTTACATCCACGTCGACGCCCAGATGTTCATATAAAAGCATATCCAGTTCATAACGGGACCTGGACGGGTCCAGAAGATATGCTGCTAGCATGGTGTCAAAGCCGGGATAAAAATCTATATCGATTTTTCGCAACATATTCCGCGCTAGTTTACCGTCATGAGTCACCTTAAAAATATCAGGGTCTTCCAGTATGTTTTTTAAATGCGCTCTAAGGTTGATATCTGCCTTGAGCATCTCTATTGGTGCACAAAAAAACCGTTGCCCGCAGGCAATATATACGGCTTTGGCCTTCGGCGCAGGCAATGCCTCGCCCATTTCTACGAGCAGGCATAAGACTTTGGACGACTTTGCTTCTTGCAGTAAGGAATAAACATCCAGTGTTTTTTCTCCGGCGATGCCTGTTTGACCCGAGGCTGCTTTTTCAATCGTCGGATGCTCGATTTTATTCAAAAGGCTGTAAAACTCCAGCTCCCGAAATAATTTCACAAGGTTTTCGTAATCAGGTTCTTTCTTCACAAAATCTTGAAATTCAAAATCCAGCGGTACATCTTTCACTATTTTAGCTAGATGCTTACTAACCATGGCCTGTTCTTTATATTTTTTTAAAGTCTCTTTCAACTTGCCCTTAAGGTTATCAATGTTTTCCAATAGGCTTTCCACAGTTGTATACTCTTTCAAAAGCCTGCTGGCGGTTTTCTCCCCGATGCCGGGAACTCCAGGGATGTTATCCGAGGCGTCTCCCATAAGCCCCTTTAAATCCGGTATGTATTCAGGCAGAATTCCATATCTTTGCATTACTTTTGCCACATCGTAAACTTCCATCTCAGAGATGCCCTTTTTTGTAAGCATGACATGTGTGCCGCTGGACACCAGCTGTAGGGCATCCCTGTCGCCAGTGACTATCAGCGAAAAAATACCTGCTTCTTCAGCTCTCCGCGATACCGTTCCCAGCACATCGTCCGCCTCAAAGCCTTCCATTTCCAAGTAGCTGATACGGAGCGCCTTCAATATTGCCTTCAGGATATCGAACTGTTCCGCCAGCTCATCCGGCATTTTTGGCCGAGTAGCTTTATAGGCGGTAAACTGTTCATGGCGGAAGGTGTGGCCTTTTTTGTCAAAAGCCACAGCCACATAATCGGGATCCTGTTCCTTCATTATTTTAAACAGCATATTGCAAAACCCGTAAACCGCATTGGTATGAACCCCTTTCGAAGTCATCAATGGCGGCAGGGCGTGAAAAGCCCGGTGCAACAGGCTGTTTCCGTCGATTAACATTATTTTCTTCATCCAATCACTCCCGTTACTATTATTCACCAAAAAAACGCAAATACCTTCATAAACTCAAAAAAAAAGAGTTAATTTGACTGCGCCTGGGCCGTATTTTTTTCAATTATGTTTATATGCATAATGACAGTGCCATTTTTTTGTGCGGCGCTTTCGGCTTGCGATGCCTTATAGCTCTTTTCCACCTCGCCCAGTGCTTTTATTTGCTCTAATGCTGAAGCCTCTCTTTCCACCGGTATTTTCATCACGATATATGCTGTTCTGGAGTTGTCCTCACTGTCTGCGGTTATTTCAGCTTTTTGAATATCCCCACTCAGTTGATGCGCCAGACTGATAGTAAAAACCACCTTTTTATCAAAGTCATACACCCGAACCACAACGCTGCAGGCATCGCCATCTTGTCCCGTTATAGAAGTTGCGGCTGCTGCTTTCGGACCGCTTGCCTGCTGGACTTTATACTGTGTCGCGTTCTTTGCAGATGCGTATTCTTTCATCATGCCATTCCGCGAGCTTCTGGTAAGTTCGGCGGAACGGCCGGCAGTATCACCTGAGGCGCCTGCGGCGGTGTCATTCTGAATATTCTCCTGTTTCCCTTTTTGAATCTCCTGCGGTGCATCCTGTTTTATATCTTTTTCATCCTGCGATGCGCTTTTTGCCATCATCAATCTTTTCGCGGATCCAGGGCCGTCGTCGGGCTGTATTTTGTCATACTCGACAGCGGTATTTATTCCGTACTTGAAACTTGCCGGCATAACGGAAAACCTGCCAAGGAAAAAGCTTATCAAGGCAGCGCAAATTCCTGCGGTCAGAACTTTAGAATTTATCCTGTAAAAATTATACAATATCGCCGTGAGTCTTTTCATTAAATTGCATACAGATATATTTTTCTCTTTTTCCGCGGATTCTGCACATATCTTCAACAACCTCTCGTGAAGCAAAGGCATAAGGTCATCCGGCAAATCCACACTCTCGAAAGAATTAAAAGCCTTCAACATCCTGCTTATGTCTTCCACTTCGCTCCTGCATTCGCCACATGTTTTCATATGCTCCTCAAGGTCCTTTTTTTCTTCCGCAGTCGCTAGATTTCCCACAAATCTATCTATTATTTCCCTGTATGCTTCGCAGGCCATTTCATATCCCTCCTTCTACTGGTTTAGACGTTTGTTTCAATAAAAAGTTCCCTTTTTTCGCAATAATTCTCTCAAAGCCCGGCGACCCCTGCTTATCCTGGACTTTATCGTCCCCTGGGAACAATTCAATATGCTGCTTATTTCCATATAACTGAACCCCTGGATATCTCTGAGAATCAAGCATATCCTTTGGTCTTCCGGAAGGGTTTGAATGGCGCCTTCGATGGCTTTTTTCAATTCTTTGTGCTCTGCACAAGCTTCTGGCGGATTTTCATATTCGCCAATTCTCATGCCGCAATCATCCAGCTCTTCCTGAAGCGGCAGCAAATCCTCCTTTTTCCTTCGACTAAAATCTATGCACGTGTTAACAGCAATCCTGTAAAGCCAAGTGGAAAAAGATGAACCTTCTCTGAAGAGCTTTAAGGAGGTGAAAAGCTTAATAAAAATTTCCTGGGTTATATCTTTTGCGTCTTCTGTATTGCCAAAAAAACGGTATACTGTATTGTAAACCTTTTTTTCATACCCGGCTATAAGCTTTTCGAATGCACGCACATCACCCATCCGGGCCAGGCGGATGAGTTCTTTTTCTTCGCTCAAGGCCTCCTCTCCCCCTTTCCAAATTGGAGACACTTCATTATTATTCGATTTTTGCATTGGAATTCCTTTAGGAAAACACGGGAATATATTCTATTTCATACGGCAACAAATCTGACACGAATATTAAAATTATTTTTCTATGTTTAACAATGCAAGAAGGATTTTTATGTTTTTTGTAGAATAAATATACTCAACAACGAACAACTTTCAAGAGCAACTTGTCAAGCATTCGCCGTTCCTTTCATGCAACGCGGCCTTCCCGGCAGGCTACGCATGAAAGGCCAACAGGAGGATTGCATTGATGGATTATCCCAAAAACACCATTTATATAATCGGAAACTCCAAAGCTCCTCAAAACAATCCCATAACGCATATGTACAGCATGTTTTTCATAGGGCTTGTGATTGAAAAAGATACAGGGCGCATAATCGATGCCGGAGCTGCGGGAGTTCTTCCACTTACATCAGAATTCATAAAATCCATTTTTATAAATAAAAATATCGAAAGCGACATATCTGAGTTTGCCAGTGAAATCGAAGCCAGGTATTTTGGTTCCTCTCAAAAAGCTCTCATAGTAGCTTTTAAGGATGCACAAAAAAAATATTTTCAGATAAAAAGCGGTAAGAATATTGAAGGGTAGCTGCTTTGTCAACTTTACGTTGATGAAATCCAGCGAAAATGCCATGGTGTTTTCGCTGGATTTTTTTAATTATCTGTAATATATATAACATCTCACAGGATTTTCAAGAAAAATGCCGAATAAAATTCTTTCATATTCTTATTCTTAATACACAGCATACCATGTGAAAGGAGGTTCTGTAAAGTTTAAAAATTTTGCTGGATCAATATTAATCTTCAATTTTTAGGGGGGAAAGTAAATGAGGTTTAAAAAATTATTGTCAGTGTTAATGATAATGCTGGTGATTATTTCACTGGCAGGCTGCGGTGGCCAAAAATCCAGCCAAAACCAGGAGCAGGGCCAATCTTCAGACACAAAACACGGTGGGACATTGCAGGACGCCCTCGGCTCGGATCCTCCGGGTCTGGACGTGCAGCAGAACTCAATGCTGGAAACTTACTACATGGCAAGGCTTCTTTTCAGCACCCTGGTTAGATATAAGGGCAGCACCACAGAGCTGGAGCCGGAGCTTTTAGCAGAAATGCCCACAGTAAGTTCCGATGGGTTGACCTACCATTTTAAATTAAAACCCGATTTAAAATTCAGTGATGGTACTCCCTTAACTTCAAAAGACGTAAAGTTCACTTTTGAGCGCATGCTCAAACCCGAAACAAAAGCCATAAACCAGTGGGTTTTCGAGCCCATAAAGGGCGCAAAGGCCATGGAAGACGGCAAAGCCACAGAGCTGGCAGGATTCAAGGTGATAAACGATCGGGAGTTTGAGATAACTCTGGAATCCCCATATGCGCCTTTTATTCAGAACCTTGCAGTGCCGTGCGCTTCCATTTACCCTGCAGAAGCTACCCAAAAGGCCGGCGAAGAATGGACTTTAAATCCCATCGGCAGCGGCCCGTACAAGATTGCCGAATGGGTGCATGACGACCACATAACGCTGGAAAGAAACCCGTATTATTTCGAAAAAGGCCTGCCGTACATCGATAAGATTAATATGAGGATCATTGAAGACGAAGCCACCATGACCATGGAATTTGAGAACGGCAACATCGATATCCTTGCCATTCCAGATTCCGAATATCCAAGGCTTTCATCAGATCCGAATTTCAAAAAAATGATAGTGGAAAACACACCGCTGAACACCTATTTCTATGTGATGAATGAAAACGTCAAATACTTCCAGGATATAAGGGTAAGAAAAGCCACCGCTTTGGCCATCGACAAAAACAAGATATTGAAGGAGCTATTGAACAACAGGGGTATTGTGGCCAAAGGCCTTTTGGGCCCGGGAATTCCAGGATATAACGAAAACAACCCAGGGTTCCCTTATGATCCCGAGCAGGCTAAAAAACTCCTGGCAGAAGCCGGTTATCCCAATGGCTTCGAAGTGGAAAACTGGCAGGCAAAAAACGAAACCTTTTACAAGAGGAATGTAGCCATTCAGGCTATGCTGAAACAGGTGGGTATAGACATGAAAATAGTCCAAATGGACAGCGCTTCATGGAGGCAGTCAAGGAACAACGGCAAGGTGCCCATTTATCTTGCCAATTGGTGGGCAGACATACCCGATCCCGACAACTACATGTACAATATCCTTCATTCTTCTCAAACGCCTCTATGGTCTCTGAACTATAAAAATCCGAAAGTGGATGAGCTCATCGAAAAAGCGCGGGTGTCCACCGATATGAACGAACGCATAAAGATGTACCAGGAAGCTGAAAAAATTGCCATATACGATGATGTATCGATTATTCCACTTTTCCATATAAAGGAATACTACATCGTTCAGCCCTACGTGAAAAATGTGCAGTTCCATCCCACTGGAATAGGCAGTTATAATTACAGGACCATGTGGTTGGAGAAGAAGTAATGATTTGGGTTGGGCGCTATGCGCCCAACTGTTTATTTATGATACATCGGAGGAGGTGAGGTTTTGATTTCATTTATCGTACGCCGGCTTATATCTATGATTCCGGTGCTGATAGGAATAACACTCATCACATTTATTTTAATAAACGTGGTCCCCGGCGACCCTGTGGTCAATATGATGGGAAAAAGAGTCGACGCTCAAACTATAGCAAACATCAGGCATCAGCTGGGTCTTGACCGGCCTCTTTACATCCAATACCTCGACTTTCTATTTAAAGCTGTAAGAGGCGATCTCGGCAGATCCTTTTACAACCATCAGGATGTGATGAAGACCATACTGCAGCGTTTTCCCACTACAGTGAAATTATCCTTATCTTCCATGGCGGTAGCTATTGTTATAGGTATTACCGTAGGGATTGTATCATCCGTAAAGCAGTACACTTTTGTCGACTATTCCAGTATGATAATAGCGTTGATGGGCATATCGGCCCCTGTCTTCTGGGTAGCCATCATCCTACAACTCATCTTCGGTCTAAAACTAAAATGGTTCCCTATTTCGGGTTACTCAGGGATACAGTCCATGGTACTGCCGGCAATAGCTCTCGGAACCAGGTTTGCTGCCACCATAGCCAGGATGACCCGCAGCAGTATGCTGGAAGTGATACGCCAAGATTTCATTCGCACGGCCAGGGCTAAGGGTTTAAGCGAGAGAGTCGTGATATACAAGCACGCATTGAAAAATGCCATGATTCCAGTAATAACCATCATAGGCCTTCAGATCGGCGGGCTTCTCACAGGTTCCATTCTCACTGAAACAGTATTCAGCATTCCTGGCCTGGGAAGGCTTTCCATTGAAGCCATCAACAACAGGGATTTCCCCGTAATACAGGGAACTGTTCTCTTCACTGCCCTGATATTCGTATTTACTAATTTAATAGTGGACATATCCTATTCCTTTCTGGACCCTAGAATCAGATATGACGGAGGTGAAAGCTGATGGCTAGTAAAGCCAGCCCTCAACAGAGTAGAAGCCTTTACCATGACGCATGGCTAAGATTGAAAAAAAACAAGGCAGCAATGGTAGGCCTGTTTTTCGTTCTTATATTAGTGTTTACAGCTATATTTGCAGGAGTTATCGCCCCTCACGACCCTTACGCTCAAAATTTGGATTACCGCCTGAAACCGCCAACCGCTGAACATCCCCTCGGCACCGACGATTACGGCCGAGATATATTGAGCCGCATAATATACGGCGCACGGGTGTCGCTGATGGTAGGCATAATCTCTGAAGGAATAGCCTTGACCATCGGAGTTGTCTTGGGAGCTCTGGCAGGGTATTACGGCGGCAGAGTTGATAATATTATCATGAGATTGTGCGACATAATGTTTGCCTTTCCGGAATTGTTATTCTGTATAGGCATCATGTTCGCTTTGGGGCCCGGTATTTACAACGTCTTTATAGCCATCGGCTTTGTGGGCTGGGCTGGATATGCCAGGCTGGTGCGCGGCCAAATTCTTTCACTAAAGAAAATGGAGTTTGTAGAGGCAGCCCATGCCTCTGGAGCGAAAGACTCCCGCATCATATTAAAACATATCCTGCCCAATACACTGGCACCAATAATAGTCATGCTTACATTGAGCATACCGGGTGCCATTATGTCTGAAGCCAGCCTCAGCTTCCTGGGATTAGGTGCCCAGCCGCCTATGGCCAGCTGGGGGTCTATGATTTATGACGGCAGGTCGTATCTTCGAACCTTTCCCTGGTTCAGCATCGCCCCCGGCATTGCAATTATGCTAACGGTGCTGGGATTCAATCTATTCGGCGACGGCTTGCGGGATGCGTTGGACCCAAGGCTGAAAAGATAGGTGAAAATGCCTATCTTTTTAAATTTAATACGTATGTCAAGCGTCAGTGACTTTGTCAGGTGAAATCCACCAGTGATTTTGTCAGTGGCTGCGCCGCCGTTGACTGCAGTCTGCGAACTGCTAGTGAAAGTAGGTAAGCCGCCTGGAGAGGAGACTTACGGTTTTGAAGTCTCACTGACCGGTATTGTAGCTTTGGCCCCTGCTGTGGCAGAATAAGCTCTGCGAGAGGCCCATGATTTGCGCCATGGGTGGTCTGGTGCAGGCCTATGAGGTGGCGTAGCATTTGCTTTTTCTTTAGGTGACCTTTCAGCTGGAGGCGCGGTATTAGTTTTCGTTGGCTTTGTTGAGCCTGTAGCAATGGGTTCAAGGTCGTAAATATAGCCACGCCAGGCGACAGAAAGGTTCCCTCCAGCCAGTTGATGGACTTCTACCACGGAGCGAAGAGGGATATCAGGTGCATTTTTTGCGGGTACAACTCTATAGGTCTCTCCTTTGTACTGAAGGGTATAACCAGGGTTAAGAGTACGGTATTCCTTCCAGCAGAAGATGTGATCCAAACGTAAATGAAAAGGTATAGGCCGAAACGCCGATTCGGGATCCGCAGGAGGTACGGCAAACTTTTGATTGTAGCTCTCAATAAAACGCTGCAATACAGCGTTAGCCTCCTCACAGGTACTGGCACCTGCCAGGCGGAGCTCCACCGTCAGACGCTCTTGAAGAGTCAGGTAAGAACGCTCAATCCGACCTTTGGCCTGAGGCGAGCGGGCCGGGATATGTTCGATACCCAGT
>JARRBK010000044.1 GCA_029982615.1 Tepidanaerobacteraceae bacterium
CATTTCAATCTCCAAAACTTACAGAACAAGAGGCAAAAGACCTGGCCAGAAATTCTTATGAAGCATTTAATTATCTTTTAGAAGGCGGAGAGAAATCTAGTCCTTTTTATATGGGAAAACGCAATAATTTACGATATAAAATTTAATAAAAATATGGCTCGAGCAGTATTTTAGAGTTAAGAACAGGGACCCTTATTCCCTTAGGTATGTATGGTCTCCCGACAGCAGATTTATCGCGACAAGTATACCGTTGCCTGTTGATCCTCCTTTGGATATTCAGGAAGGCACCTCTTACAGTCTTGCGATAATTGATCCGGAAACGGCATCTACTCGCGTCATCTTAGAAGGAAGCGCCGACTATTATCTCATGCCCATCGGCTGGGATAAAGACGGCATAGTCTTTGTCAAACAACCGGTTGATCAGGTTAAATCTTCTGGTGAAAGAGTTTACGGGCGGGTGAATCTGCAAGGCGAGGTTTCTGACTTAAATATATTTAGAGACTTTGAAGCATTAAAACTTCTTCCGGAGAACTTGCGGTCCACGGCCGGACAGTTTTCTTGGTCAAATGATGGTACCGAGGCAATAGTAATGGTGTGCAATGCTGACAATTACCAGATTTACCTCATATCTTTGCCCAATAAAACGGCATTGGCTTTGGTTGAAGGTACATCGCCCGCCTGGCGGCCTCGCTAGAAAGCTGCAGCTTATTGAAAAAAAGACGGAAAAAAGATCGTATGAACTTCTCGCTGTAAGGAATTAACTCAACCCCACCACCTGCCGCAATATTTTTGTACCGTTGGCCTGCTGATTTTAAAGTTACAAAAAAGTTTTTAAAATGTAGCATAATGTTGAAACTTTTTTGGGGATATATACGACTATATAGTGAAAAAAATTAAAAATTAGGAGTGATCGGTTTGAAAACATATAGATTTTTAGTACCAATATTGTTATTGCTAGCTATCTTCAGCCCTTTAGTTGCCGCTGCCCCTATATCTGCATCAGAAAACTATGCAGTTTCCCACAATGAAAGGGATTTTTTAAAGGAAAAAATAAAAGGGTATGAGGTACAGACCGATGATTATCTGATCGACATATGGCACTGCCAAATCAGAGATGTGGGCAATGGGAACGTGGAACTGTACGGTTATACCCAATGCAACAGAACATGCGACAAAGTAAGTGTTAAATTAGTACTTCAACAGCTATCGGGATCTTCATGGATAGACTTAAAAAGTTATACCTTTGTGGATTATCAATCGGATTATGCATACGGGGCAAAGACAATGCCGGTATCCCGAAACAAATATTAACCGAGTCAAAAGCTACCAATATTAAAAATTAAAACCAAATAAAATAATACCGTAATTGATGCACAATAAAAGAATAGATATTTTTATAGAAGAATGGATATCTTTTTAGAAGAATGATATATTTTAAGGAGGAGCTATTATATGAACCTCCTTATTCATTTTACCATTTTTCATTAATTATAGAATATAGTAGTTTTTAGAAATGAATGGTGGGGCAACCACATCGTATGCAATACGCGGAGAACTGAGAACTCATTAATCATAATACAAGGAGGCGGATGAGATGATATACAACCTTGAAAGAACATTACAAGAAGAATTTCAGAAAAGGGAAATAATAGGGATTGAAAAAGGAATAGAAAAGGGAATGCTTGAAGCCAAGTTAGAAATAGCGAGAAAGCTGCTAAATAAAGGCAGAAAAGTGGACGAGATAATGGAGATTACAGGTTTGTCTGAAGAAGAAATATTAAAGCTTGCAGCAAATTAAAAATGGCACGGGCTTTTGTATCTGTTCATATGCATTGTACATTGAGAAAAACCTTGCTACAGGGCGAGAATGAGAGACTACGGCCCTGATCGAAGAACGGAGGTAATAAAAGTGAAAAGTTTCTTTTACGGGGTGGCTGTAGAAGGTATTATCGGTATTGTCTCTCTTGTTATGAAAGATAGCGGCTTTTTTATGAAGGCTTCCGGCGTGGTTGGCTTCGGGAGCCTTTTTATAAGCGGCATTGTTTCGGGTTTCATGAGTGAAAATATTTATCGGAGGACAGCAGTAGAGAATGCCGGGGAGAGAAGAGCAAGACTTGATAGGTCAGGCAGTATTTTTATATTCAGCATACCGGGCATTATAAGTTTTTTAGCAAGTGTATATCTCCGGGGATGAAATGAGGATGGAGTTGTTGGCAACTAAAATACTAAAAAAGGAAATCCTTTTCAGGATTTCCTCGATTATTTGCCTGCTTCTGCCAGCAGTTTCTTTATCTCGTCTTTGTCCAACACCTTGCCGGATGATTTGACCTCCCCGTCGATGACGAGGCCTGGAGTGAACATGATGTCGTATTCCATTATCTTGTTTATCTCCGTCACCTTTTCGATGTTGGCGGAAATGCCCAGCTCTTCCAGGGCTTCCCTGGTGTTTTTCTCAAGGGCTTTGCATTTCGGGCATCCCGTCCCCAGAATTTTTATGTCCATTTCTATTTCACCTCCCTCTACTGATATTTAAATTAAGCTGTATTTGACACATACAGAGGCCGGAGGCCAGGCGTCAGATTAAGTTGGATTTGCCGAAAAGGCAAATCCTTCAATATCTGACCTCCGATTACCGATTTTCTGCCTCCGAGAGGGCACTAAAAAAGTCCGTATACAAAGCCTGTGATGGTCGACATCACTACTACCAGCGTTACATATGCGGCTGTTTTTTTGGGGCCTAGGACGCTGTTTATGACCAGCATGCTGGGAAGGCTGAGGGCCGGCCCCGATAAAAGAAGCGCCAGCGCCGGGCCTTTTCCCATTCCCGAGCCCAACAGGCCTTGAAGTATTGGCACTTCCGTAAGAGTGGCAAAATACATGAAAGCTCCGACTATCGATGCTATAAAATTAGAGAAAAGAGAATTTCCTCCAACCACGGCTGCCACATATTTTGAAGGGATTATTCCGGCATCGGTTCCCGGCCTGCCCATCAGAAATCCTGCAGCCAGTACCCCGGCGAAAAGCAGGGGCAGTATCTGCTGGGCAAAGCCCCAGGTGGAGTCGAGCCAGGAGGATAGTTCATCCTTCTTGAACCAGTTTATTAGTATGAGCGCGAGCAGCCCGAGCAGTATAACGGTAATATACCACTTTATACCGTATATGGTGCTGAATAGGCCCACCGGTTGAGCCGGCTTTCCCCAGGCTGCAAATATGAGTATAAACACCAGTGTGGTAAAGTATACAAGGTTCTGAGCCAGATTTCTGCCCTCGCCGGAATTTCCCGCCTTCTTTGAAGTGGCACTCTTCAGACGCTCGTTGTCTTCCTTTTGGAACAGAAAAGCCATTATGAGGCCTATTATTATTGAAAAACTCACCGCTCCGACGGCTCTGGCAAGGCCCAGCTGCCAACCCAGTATCCTGGCTGTCATGATGATGGCCAGCACGTTTATGGCAGGCCCAGAGTAGAGGAAAGCCACTGCAGGCCCCAGCCCCGCACCTCTCCTGTATATTCCCGCAAAAAGGGGCAGCACCGTGCAGGAGCAAACGGCCAGAATTGTACCCGATACCGATGCCACCACATAGGAAACCCATTTTTTAGCGCCGCTGCCGAAGTACTTTATAACAGCCTCCTGGGATATGAAATTGGCAATGGCTCCTGCTATGAAGAGAGCCGGCACCAGGCATGTGAGCACGTGGAGCCGGGCATATTCCTGGAGCATATAAAGAGATTCCAGTATAGCACCTGTAAATCTCGGATTTGAAAGCGGCATGTAAAAGGCTGCCAGAAAAACCCCTACTATTATAGCAAATTTCTGCCAGGTTTTCATCCATATCATCTCCTGTATTTTTTGTAAATCATAGCTCTATTAATTTTTAGATATTAATCTTTTTCTTTAGGAAACATCAACGGTCATTTAAAAATCCCGCCTTTACCTGTATATCAGCCTTTATTACATTGTCAACGCACCGGAAAAATTCCGCCACGCATGGAATCTTTAAACTGTAAAAGACCATCAGTCCCTCCTTGCGACTGTCGATGATTCCGGCATTTTTCAGAATGGATAAATGTTTGGAAACGGTAGGCTGATCGATATCCAGCTGTTTCACAATGTTACATACGCATATCTCGCCTGACGAGCCTATAAGGTCCAGGATTTTAAGCCTTGTGGGGTGACTGAGTGCTTTGAAAATAGAAGCCCTGACTTCATAAATATCTTTTGGCATGATTACTCCTCCTTCAATTTTATTGTGTTTTATTTCTGTTCAGGCAGTTCCAAGCCTCGTGTCGGAGTGAAAATTTCCACCCAAATTTTGAACATGCATCAAAATCGAGAAAAGATAACTTCCGTATATTCCTATATTAGCATATTTATTTCAAAAGTCAAATGCAAATTTTTAAAAAAATGTTTGTAATAATAAGCTGTAAAAACCACAGATTAAAAATTTCGGTTAAATAATGTATATATGGATTTAATAAGGCTTTACAAATATGTACAAATATACTAATATTAGAATAATAGAATAAAATATCAAAAAACAAAAGCCTGTGATTTAATTGTTTGTTCATTTGTACGAAGGAATAACAGAAATAACGTAGAAATTGTATGATGATAAATTTTTCCGGGAGGGAGACGTTTGACTCCGGATTATAAATTTTTGTTTGAATCCATGTTGACACATTTAAAGCAGGGCGTGCTGGTAGTGGATGTCAACGCCAATGTCATATATTATAATGAACCGGTGACCCATATTGCAGGGATAGCTCCTGATGAGGCTATAGGCAAAAATATACTGGATATATTCCCGGATTTGACTCGGGAAAAAAGCACTTTTTATCATGTGTTGAAAAACGGCAAGCCTTTAATCGATTACGTGCAGACATATCTTAATTACAAAGGAGAACAGGTTACAACCCTCACGTCCACCATACCACTGATTAGGGATGGAGAAATAGTGGGGGCTCTGGAATTGTACCGGGATTTATCGGATATAAGTCAGTTGTCTCAAAGGATTGTTTCGCTGCAAAAGGAATTATTCAAGAAAGTTTCGGACCAGAAGTTGCCAAGAGAAAACAAAGCGCTGTATACGTTCAGCGATATTGTTGGCAGCAGTGTTTCCATCAGGAATCTGATAGAAAAAGCCAAAAAAATAGCCGACAGCTCTTCGCCGGTATTGATTTACGGAGAGACGGGGACGGGCAAGGAATTGCTGGTCCACGCCATACACAATGCTAGCCGTGAGAGGCGCCATAAGCCGTTCATTGCCCAGAACTGCGCTGCCCTTCCCAAGACCCTTCTGGAAGGGATTCTGTTCGGCACTACATCGGGGAGCTTTACAGGAGCCAGGGACAAACCGGGTCTCTTCGAACTGGCCAATGGAGGGACGCTTTATCTTGATGAAATAAATTCCATGGATACGGAACTTCAGGCAAAGTTGCTGCGGGTTCTCCAGGACGGTGTCATTAGAAGGATCGGTGGAGTAAGGGAGGAATATGTTGATGTAAGAGTAATAGCGTCTATTAATGAACCTCCTTTAAAAGCAGTGGAAGGCAAGCGCCTGAGGGAAGATTTATATTACAGACTGAATGTAATATCTCTTACAATACCTCCGCTCAGAGAGAGGAAAGAAGACATCCCGCTTCTGGTTGACCATTTCATCGGGTTTTACAATAAAAAATTAAACAAGAACGTATCGGGCGTTTCCCAGGAAGTTATGGATTTCTTTTTAAATTATTCATGGCCGGGGAATATAAGGGAATTAAGATCCATGATTGAAAGCGCAATGAATTTTATGGAAGGAAATGTTATAGAAATCAAAGATTTACCAAACAATGACAACTATTTTTTGACCCCGGATATGCCTGAGATGCAAAGCGTTTTGAAAAAATCATCCGTTCCACCATTGAACGAAGCTCTGACAAGTTTAGAAAAAAAACTGATACTGCAGGCAGTAAGTATAGCCAACGGTAATTTTGCCGAAGCTGCAAGAATTTTGAAGATACCGCGCCAGACCCTCCACAATAAAATCAAGAAATACGGTATAAAAAAGCAATTTATACTGAAATGAAAGTTAGGTAAGGAGCCATAGGTTAAGTATTTCCCTCTTCAAATTTTATGTCAGACATATCGTAAGTGAACTCCACGAGGCCGGTGTTAATAAATATCGGTATCTGGCAGCGCAGGGCCAATGCTATGGCGTCGCTTGGCCTTGAGTCCAGAGCTATGGTACGGCCGTTTTGCCTCAAATGTATTTCGGCAAAATAAGTGTTATCCTTGATATCGGTAATAATGACTTTCTCAGGGATGCCGCCGAGCTTTTCAATAGCGGATTTCAGGAGGTCAGGAGTCAGGGGTCTGGGCGGAGTCATTCCTGAAATGGGCAAGGCGATGTGGTGGGCTTCCAGCTCACCTATGAGAATGGGCAATACTTTTTTTTCTTCCTTGTCCACCAGAAGTACGGAAAAATTTCCGGCAGCATCTAAAGTTACGGCTTTTACCTTAAATTCAATCATTTTAACACCTCCGGTCTGCCAAATTGTGAACACAAAAGGAATATCCACTGCCTTTATTGTACCTCTTATTCTAAAACAGTTCAAGAAAATCAAAATATTATTATTGAAAAAGGGTTGAAAAAAATGAACAACTTTTTGCTATATACAATTACTATAGTATTATTATTGGTGAGTTATTTCAAAGATAAAAAGAAAACATTTCAGGCGTTGAAAAAAGCGTGGAGGTCTTTTGAGAATATCCTGCCGGAATTTTTGGGAGTGATAATGCTGGTGGGGATACTGCTTTCGGTGTTAAATCCGCCGGTGATTTCAAAAATTATCGGCAAAGAGTCGGGATGGTTTGGAGTTATTCTAGCAGGAATTGTTGGTGCTATTACTTTAATACCCGGATTCGTTGCTTTTCCTACTGCGGCCATGCTCTTGCAGAACGGAGCCGGTTACATGCAGATTGGGGCTTTCGTATCTGCATTGATGATGGTGGGTGTGGTAACAATGCCGGTGGAAACAAGGTATTTCGGGAAAAAACTTACACTGCTGAGAAACATATTGGCTTTTTTGTTTTCTTTTATCGTTGCTTATATCATCGGGAAGGTGGTGGGAGGCTTATGAAATTAATAAAAAGATATCAATTCTTTCTAATTACAGTAATAATCATGCTGGTATTGCTGACAATCAACCGTCAGACAGGGATAAAAGCCATACGTATAACAGGATACAGTTTTAAGGAGATGGCTCTGGTGATCCCACCGGTTTTTGTCCTGTTGGGCTTGCTGGATGTATGGGTGCCCAGAGAAGTTATGATAAGATATATGGGAGAGAGTTCGGGGCTTTTAGGCATCTTTCTTGCCGTTTTATTGGGTTCAGCCGCGGCCGGGCCTCTGTATGGCGCCTTTCCCGTGGCGGCTGTTTTTATGAAAAAGGGAGTCAAGTTTACCAATGTTCTCATATTCATAGGGGCATGGTCTACTACAAAAATTCCGATGTTTTTATTTGAAATGTCGGCCCTTGGAGCAAGGTTTGCCATTACAAGATTGCTGGTGGATATCCCCGGAATAATAATTATAGCTTATATATTGACATCTTTTGTGACAAAGGATGAAATAAATGAAATATATAAAAAAGCAGAAATGCTATAGTGCATGCGGTGTGCAAAATGGCATTTTAAAACTGGAAAGCTGGATGAAATATTTGCTCAAATTACCGTTGCCAATGGTACTGCACGCCCGGCGACTAAAAGAAAGGTTCCTTGGGGCCAGGGTGGTTTTCATAAGCTCAAAGATCCCACCGCAAATATGAAATATGTATAAGTAAAAATTTCCTGGGCCTGCGATGTGCACAACGTGCCTCTGGCCACAAATCTGGCAACGGCCGAAGTGTTGATTAAGGGATTGATGAGGGGGGACCTGGACTGGAGAAAGGTTGTAAATCCTGAACTTGCATGATTTTTAGAATTGGAGGGACTTTAAAGGATTGATTATCAGTGCCAGCCGAAGGACCGATATCCCGGCTTTTTATATTGAATGGTTTATGAACAGGATAGAACAAGGTTTTTTTTATAGTATCAATCCTTTTAATCCAAAACAGATTAAAGCTGTAAGCCTTCGCTCGGATGATGTGGATGCTATAGTTTTCTGGACGAAAGATGCCGCTCCGATGTTGAAATACTTGGATAAATTGGACGACAAGGGGTACAAGTATTATTTTCAATATACCATAAATGATTATCCGGCAATCTTTGAACCACATATGAAACCTGTGGAAGAAAGGATTGAAACTTTTATCCGATTGAGCCAAAAAATAGGTAAATCCA
Organism: Tepidanaerobacteraceae bacterium; assembly: GCA_029982615.1. Lineage (GTDB taxonomy): Bacteria > Bacillota > Thermosediminibacteria > Thermosediminibacterales > Tepidanaerobacteraceae > JANLFP01. The sequence goes on from JARRBK010000044.1 coordinate 8,322, forward strand.
GGGTTGTCTTGAGATACGACCCCATTATCGTAAGCAATTTTACACCTTTGGATTATCATATCGAAAAGTTTGGGGAAATTGCAGAAAGACTATCGGGTTTTGCAGAAAGAGTTGTTATAAGCTTTGTTGATTTTTACGGCAAGGTAAGTAATAGATGGAAACGGCTCATTGACACAGGTGCGCTTAAATTAATGGATATCACAAAACCGGAACATGCATGGGAAATAAATTTTCTGGTATCCGAGCTGATTAAAATAGCTGGCAGCGCTGGGATGGAGATTTTTTCGTGTGCGGAGAAAGCGGATTTTTCTCGTCTTGGCATGAAACGTGGAAGCTGTATAGATGCGAATCTGATTAACAGAATCTTTGGCCTGAATATCCATGCAAGAAGAGATAGAAATCAGAGAAAGGAGTGCCTCTGCGCCGAATCGGTAGATATGGGCATGTACAATACATGCCCTCATCTGTGCACCTACTGTTATGCCAATTTGAAGGAACAAACCGTAAAGAAAAATGTTGCAAGACATGATGCGACAAGCCCTTTTCTAATAGGGAGCTAATTTCAAAATCTCTAGGAATTTCTGGAGCTTTAAATATTTTTTGATCATTGCCTTTTTGCTGCATTGATGTGCGGCGAAAAAACCGTTAATATATTGTATTTTTAACTGCCATATGATAAAATATTTATAAGATATCATTTGAATATATATTCAAACGTTTAATCAAACCCTGTTCGATTCGGCAATGGGAGGAGGAGAAATATTGATATACAGATTGGAAGGCTTGGACTGTCCCCACTGTGCTGTGAAGCTGGAAAAAGAATTGAGAAAGCTAGAAGGGCTTTCGGATATTAATGTCAATTTCAATACTAAAAGCGTCGCCCTGGACCCCCGACATGAAGGCAAAGTTAGGGAAACGCTGAAGCTAGTGGATCCAAATATTGAACTTGTCCCCGAAGAATTTGTAGAAAAAAGAGCCCATCCCATAACGGTGACGGGCGAGCAGAAAAAGGACCTCATTTTGATTTTTGCTTCGGCCTTGCTTTTTGGGGTCGGAATAATTGTCGATAAGTTTTTTTTCGAAAAATTGGAATTTGTCGAATATACCGCTTTCCTGGCAGCTTATCTGGCTGCAGGAAGGAAGGTAATATATGCTGCTTTGCGCAATTTGGTGCGGAAAGAAATTTTTGACGAAAACTTCCTCATGACCTTCGCCACAGTGGGGGCTATAGCCATCCGCGAGTTTCCTGAGGCGGTTGGAGTCATGTTGTTTTACTCCATCGGCGAATATTTTCAGGCTGAGGCTATTAACCAATCCCGGCGCTCCATCAAAGCCCTTATGGATATACGGCCTGACTATGCCAATTTAAAAATTCAAGATAAACTTCAGAGGGTGAAGCCCCAGAGCGTGAAGGTTGGGGACATAATCGTGATAAGGCCAGGGGAGAGGGTGCCTCTAGACGGCAGAATAATATCAGGCACTTCTTTTATGGACACTTCGGCCCTGACGGGTGAATCGGTGCCCAAAAAGGTGGGGCCCGGAGAGCAGGTGCTGTCGGGAATGGTGAACACTGAGGGCCTACTGGAAGTAAGGGTAGAAAAAAACTTCAGCGAATCATCAGTGTCCAAGATCCTGGACTTGGTGCAAAACGCCGCTTCAAGAAAGGCACGCACAGAGGAGTTTATCACGAAATTCGCTCGGTATTATACTCCTGCTGTGGTTATTTCAGCGGCGGCCGTCGCAGTTATGCCTCCTCTTTTTATACCCGTCGCATCGTTCTCCGACTGGTTTCACAGGGCGCTGACCATGCTGGTGATATCATGCCCCTGCGCCCTGGTGATATCAATACCCCTCGGATATTTCGGAGGCATCGGCGGGGCTTCCCGCAAGGGCATTTTGGTAAAGGGGGCCAATTTCCTTGAAGCCTTGACCCTTGTGGATACGGTCGCGTTTGATAAAACCGGCACCCTGACAAGGGGGGTATTTAAGGTGACGGATATTAAGGCTGAAGCCGGTTTTTCGGAGCAGGAAGTGCTGAGACTGGCGGCTATGGCGGAAGCTCACTCAAGCCATCCCATTGCAAAATCTATACGGGAAGCTTGTGCTGAAATATTTGAAACCTGCCCCGCATATTCTAACGTTTCTTACTCTGTTGACTCCCATACTATGGATGATTACAGGGAAATACACGGCTATGGGGTAAAGGCCGTAGTGGAAGGAAGAACCATTCTGGCAGGAAATGAGAAACTCATGGAAAAACAGGGCATCACACCGGATAAGCCCCAAACTTCCGGTACGGTGGTGCATGTGGCTGTAGACGGCAGGTATGCCGGTTTTATCTCTATATCCGATGAGATTAAATCCGGCGCCAAGGAATCAATAAGGCAATTGAAAGTACTGGGAATAAAACATACCGTGATGTTGACCGGGGATGAAGAAAAAACAGCAAAGCAAGTGGCCCGTGAAATCGGAATTGACGAATATTATTCGAATCTTTTGCCGGAGGATAAAGTTGTTAAACTGGAACAAATCCAGACAGGACAAAGCGGCAGGCCACGCAGAGTGGCTTTTGTAGGCGACGGAATTAACGATGCTCCTGTCATCACCAGGGCAGATATAGGAATTGCCATGGGCAGCCTGGGTTCCGATGCTGCCATAGAAGCTGCCGATGTGGTCATCATGGAGGATTCGCCGTCTAAGGTAGCCGAAGCTGTGCATATCGCCCGCTTTACTAGAAAAATAGTTATTCAGAACATTATGCTGGCACTGGGAGTAAAAGGTATATTTCTGGCAATGGGAGCTTTCGGCATTGCCACCATGTGGGAAGCCGTTTTTGCAGATGTAGGGGTGGCACTACTGGCGGTGATGAATTCTGCCCGGACCCTGCACGCTCCCAATACGCTGTAATATATGCAGGGAGATGAATTCAAAAAAAGAGAAGTCTCAAAGAAGAGACCTCTCTTTTTTAGACTTGCTTTTTAAATCTGATTGTGCTGATTAGCTCGTGAAGCCCATACCTTGACCCATGGGCTGATACATGTTCATCATGGCGTTGGTGGTGTTCTGCTGCATGGTGGGTACCTGGTAATATCCGCGGTTATTCATATACTGCCATACGTCATAGGCCTGATCAGCGCAGTTTATGGCTCCCTGAATGAGCATACGCCGAAGATCGGGATTTGCGCATTCGAGAGATGCCATCATGCGCTTGGAAGCTCCAGTTTTATGGATTCCCATAAGGGCACATGCCACATCCCGATCGTCCACCTGTTTGGCGGAAGGATTGGGTGTAGTCGTAGAAGGGTTTTTTAAGCCGTATGTGGGTGAGAAATTGGTGTTTGCCCTATAGGGAACGGCCTCCTGGAATCCCGCCTGGCTCGCAGCCGACACCATGTTGTTGTACTCGTTGGTCATGAAGTCCAGCTGCTTGTTCACAATGTTTTTCAGCTGCGGGTCCTTGCAGTGTTCGCTGTAAAGCTGGATGGTGTTGATACCCGTGACGGTATCCGACAAAACTTCGTGCAGTTCCATAACTTCGTGGGCTCCTAAATTTGCCGCCATAGAACAACCTCCTGAAAAATATTTTTTATACTGATACTGAATATAATATCCCACAATATGGCGGAGGTTATTCCAGAAAATCTGCGATAAAAAAGTTAATATCGTCTTTGCCTTTAATAAATAATTAAACATTCACCTGGCCAGGACCGAGACCCTGTACAGAGAGTTCGGAGATCCCCGCTACCGTCCGCCTTATATTCTAGAAGATGGTGCAGGCCGGGCATCTGGGACGCAAAACCGGCTACCGTAAGGCCCAAGCTTTACATTGCCTGTAAAAGAATATTTTCATGAGGAAGTAGTTTTTAGTGTTTAAAACTTAAGAAAAAAGGACAAATTACCCCGAAATTTTTATTTCACGTGCGGAAATATATAACAAAAAAAAGAGGAGGAATTTTCCATGAAAAAATTTTTAGCTTTAATTATGATGTTTCTTCTTATCCTAACAAGCAGTTCTATTGTCTTTGCAAGAGGGAACGAAACTAAACACCAGGAGAAAAACCAAATTCAAAACCAGGAACAAAGTCAAATCATAGAAGAAGAGGAGCAGGAAAAAAGTCAGGATATAGAAAATAATGAAGACATCACAGATAATCAAAATATCAGTGATAGCGAAAATAAGGACGGGAATGAATTAAAACTTAATGAAAAGGCAACGGAAAAGTTAAAAAACGAGATCGAAAACAGAATCGCCAATCAAGGTGATGAAAGCAACTTGCAGATTGAAGAGAAACTGCGGGAATTAAAATCGGATTTTAAGAATTCGTTCAGAGATAAGGAGAAAAGAAAAGAAATATTAAAGCAGATTTACGAGCTTAAAAAACAGCAAAATAATAATGCGATAAGTGTATTTGTTAACGGCGATGAACTGAAATTTGATGTTCCACCCGTAATAAAAGAAGGCAGGGTCTTAATTCCTGTAAAAGCCGTGGTTAGTGCCCTGGGAGCGGAAGTTAAATGGGATCCGGAAACAAAAACCGTTACAATAACAAAGGATGGGAAAACCATAATATTGCAGTTAGAATCAAAAACGGCCATTGTCGACGGTCAGGAGGTCGAACTGGATGTGCCTGCAGGAATTCAAAACGGGCGGACCATAGTTCCCTTGAGGTTTATAATGCAGGCCTTTAACTCAAATGTTGAATGGGATGGAGAGGATAATACAGTAATCATCGATGATTCTGAACAGGACATAACAGATTCCACCGACGAAACACCATCTTCAGAAATCGCCCCTGAGGCCTCCGAAAGCGGGACAACCCAGATTACTGTTCAATAGAATCTTAAAGTAAAACCTTTAAACACGCTACAATACAGTGAATCATGGAAATTCTACTAGATAGCATTTTTTACATAAATCCAGGTTCATAAACGAGGGGAAAACGAAATGAATAGACAACAAACCTTTGAGCATTTTCAAAAATTATTTGAGGAAAAATTTTCGGAAAATAATAGTGAGCCCTTGTTAAAAAACATAAATTGGATTATTGAACATTACTATGATTTTCCAGTATGGGAAAATATCAAAAAAAACATTGAAGACCTGATAAATGAGGGTGATTTATCAAAATTAAGCTTATATGTTTTTAAAACTACTCAAAATTATAGACAAATTATATTCAGAAGATAATGCCTCGCTTTGCCGAGGTTTTTTTATTTTTAATATTTTAAGTATGCAACTTTGATTCTCGTGTAAAAATATGTCGATTGTGGTTTGTGATGGCCTAAGGCACTGTAAAATGAAGCCGAAGATTCTTAAGCTCGATACAAGTGTAGCAGGTGCCGATATGCACGGAAGCATGCCGGCCGTCATTGAAAGTTATCTTAATTTAAAAACAAAGATTGTAAAAACATGATGATTTTTGTTGAAAAATATAGTAAAATTAGCATGGACAGCCGGCAACTTTTAAGATAAAGACCTGAAAATAAAAAAGTGCCATCACAATTTGCGAATTATGAAATTATTTAAATATACGGGAGGTTTCATCAATTATGAAAGACATTGTAATTTCGAGACTCGGCGAACTTGTGGAGGAACTGGCAAAAGAGGATGAACAGAAGAAAGCGTGGGAGGATTTTCTGGTAGATTTTGCCGGAGTTTGTGAAAAAACGAATTTTAAAGAAGAATTGAAAGCCCCCATTTCCAATCTTCTGCAGCATATAAGCGAAAAGGAACTGTCGGACGGCGTAGGACTTTTACACGCTAAAATAGAAAATTTTCCCATAGTCGATGTTTATAAAGCGCTCACAGAAGTGCTCGGTGATATGAATAGGGAAAATCAGATGCGGATTGCAGAACTCCGGGATATCCTTGCCGAACTTGCCACCCCGATTATACGGCTCTGGCAGGATGTGCTTCTTGTCCCTGTAATTGGTACACTTGACAGTCAGAGGGCACAGAGCATGGCCGAAAAACTTCTTGAAAGCACCGCCGCCACCAGGGCCAAAGTCGTAATTGTCGATGTAACCGGTGTGCCTATGATAGATACGATTGTCGGAGGATTTTTAATCGAAATGTTTTCCGCCGTAAAACTCCTTGGCAGCGATGTTATTTTAACGGGGATAAAGCCTGAGATAGCCCATAC